>JBDIBK010000060.1:0-24739 GCA_039812845.1 Bryobacterales bacterium | reverse complement strand
AGCAGCAGGTCCCGGGCGTCGAGCGAACTTCGAACGGCATCCATCATGCGCTTGTTCAGTTGGGTGTCGGTCCGGTGAATGCCGGGCGTATCGAGGAAAACCGCCTGGCCGCGGACTTCGCTGATCACGCCCTGCACGGTGGTGCGGGTGGTTTGCGGCTTGTCGCTGACGATGGCGATTTTCTCTCCCACGAATGCGTTCAGCAGCGTGGATTTTCCGGCGTTCGGACGCCCTAATATGCTTACAAAGCCAGACTTGTGCTTGCTCTTGGGTTGCTTAGCCATGCTCAATCTTAGTTTCCGTCATCCGGCGACTCCGCCGCCTGCCGCGTGACGCGGACCTTGTCCACCCGGAGTTCGTTTCCAGCGAGAACTTCCATCTGGAAGCCGTCGTGCTCAACCACCTCGCCCACGCGCGGGACGTGCCCCGCCCATTCGGCGATCAGGCCGCCCACCGTGGTGGATTCGGTCTCCGGCTCCGGATGGTAGCCGAACATCTCATCCAGCCGGTCCAGGTCCAGCGAACCGGGCACGATAAAGCCGCCGTTCGAATCGCCGGCGATATCGGGTTCGGGTTCGTGCTCGTCGCGAATCTCGCCGAAGATCTCTTCCATTACGTCTTCCAGCGTGACAAGGCCCGCCGTGTTGCCATACTCGTTGACAACGATCGCCATGTGCGTGTTTTCGGCCTGCATCTCCTTGAGCAGGCGGCTGACCGGCTTCGATTCGGGCACGGCGCGAATCGGCCGGACGAGTTCGCGGACGGTGCGTGAATCCAGGTCCTTTTCCCCCATCTCGAACATGTCCCGGATGTGAATGAAGCCGATGATATCGTCGAGGTCCTGCCCGAACACCGGGAAACGGGAGAAGCGGGCGGCAACCACCAGCGGGCGCAGCGCGGCCAGGCTGATATCCGCCTGTGCGACGACCATATCGGTGCGGGGCGTCATCACCTCGCGGGCGGTCTTGTCGCCGAACTCGACGACGGAGCGAATCAGCTTGCGGTCTTCCTCTTCAATGATGCCCTCGCCCTCGCCTGCCTCCATGAACGCTTCGAGGTGCGCGTCCTGGCTTTGCGAGTCGTCGCCGTCTTCGAGAGGCTTGCCGATCTGCACCAGGGATTCGAAAAACCCGAGCAGAAATTCGATGGGGCGCATCAGCCACACCACGGCCAGCAGCACGGGCAGAAAGAGGGTGAGCCAGCGGCCGGAGGTGCGCTGGATGAGCACGGGAGGCACGAGGTAAAGCGCGGTGAACATCAGGGCCATGGACGTGCCCGCCGCTTCTCCGGCGGCCACCCAGAATGGCTGGTCCCCGGCGAAGGCAAAGACGGTGAGGCCGCAGACGAGCAGGACCAGCGCGATGTGCTTGGCGAGCGAAAAGGCCAGCGCGCCCTGCTCCGCCTTCACGCCGATACGCTCTTCGAGTTGAACGCGAAAATGATCGAGAAAGATGGACTCTCGCAGGCGCAGCCGCATTAGCTCCTGATACACGCGCTGCATCAGCGAGACGAGCACGATGAAGACGGCGAGCGGGATGACGACAGCGATCCAAATTGCCATCATTTGCCCGACCTCGCGATCAGTCCGGCGGGCAGGCCCAAGCGCTTTCGCCAGCGGGATTCGGCGCGGCGCATCTGGCCCGTGTCGCTCTCATGGTCCATCCCGGTGAGGTGGAGAAGGCCATGCAGCATCAGCACGCGGACTTCCTCCTCCGTGCCGTGGCCGTGCTCCCTGGCTTGCGCGCGGGCGTGGGGAAGAGAAATGGCGAGATCGCCAAGATAGCCGGGATCGCCGGCGGCGGGGAAAGAGAGCACATCGGTGCTTTCCGGCTTCCCGCGAAACCGTTCATTGAGTTCGGCAAGTTCTTCGGCGGTGGTGATCAGGCAAACGAAGTCGCGCCCGGATGCAACTTCGCGCGACAGCCTCTCGGCAAAAGCCTGAAGGGGGCGGCTGGCCGCATCCTGAAAGCGCTTCCGAAAAACAACACGTTTCGGAGGCTGGTCGTCACTCGATTCTGGCATGATTTGCTTTCCCGGCCGCTCTTGCGCCACTGTCTTCCATTTCTGGCACACCGCATCGCCCAAGGGTGAGGCGAAAGCGCATGTCACGCATTCCCCTCGGCGGACGGTTCGTTCAGGCGGAGGTTCAATTGCGAACTGCCGACGTTCTGCTGGCGATCGTACGCCATGATGATCTTCTGCACCAGCGGGTGCCGCACAACGTCTTTTTCGTCGAACTCAACGAAGCCGATGCCCTCCACATCCGCAAGGATGTCGAGAGCGTTCTGAAGACCGGAGGGGCGGGAGTGGGGCAGATCGGTCTGCGTAAGATCTCCGGTCACCACCATTTTGGAATTGAAGCCCTGGCGGGTGAGCACCATCTTAATCTGTTCCGGCGTGCAGTTCTGCGCTTCATCGAGGATGATGTAGCTGTCGTTGAGCGTGCGCCCCCGCATGAACGCGACGGGAGCCACCTCAATCTCGCCTTTTTCCATCATCCGCTTTACGCGTTCTCCATCGAGCATGTCGTGGAGCGCGTCGTAGAGCGGGCGCAGATACGGGTCAATCTTTTCCTGAAGGGTTCCCGGCAAAAAGCCCAGCCGCTCCCCGGCTTCCACGGCGGGGCGGGTGAGGATGATGCGCTTCACGCGCTCGGCCAGCTTGTAATAAACCGCCATCGCCACGGCGAGGTAGGTCTTGCCCGTGCCCGCGGGGCCGAGCCCGAACACGAGGTCGTCCCGCTCCAGCGCCGCCATGTAGCGCCATTGGTTCGTGGAACGGGGCCGGATGGATTTTTTTCCAACACTGCAACGGTTGGTAACTTCCGCGAGCTGCGTGAGCGTGATGGAAGGGTCCCGCTGAATCACCTGGATGAAGCTCTTGAGTTCCTCCGGGCTGAACTGGCGGCCGCCATGCACCAGGTCCGCGTAGCTCTGGACGAAGCGGCGGGCGCGCGCAACCCGGTCGTCGTCCCCGGAAATTCCCACGCCCTCGTCGCCGAGGTGAAGCTCTACGTGGAAACTCTCTTCGAGAAGCCGCAGATTTTCGTCGCGGGTTCCGAACAGAGATTGAACGCCGCTCTCCAGCAGCACGGTTGCCTTCACGTCAGATCCGATGGGAAACGCTCCTTCGATGGGAGGAAGATTGCATGGGCGGAAATCGTCAAAAAGATTCGCAAAAGGGGCTCGCCTAATCCAATCGTTCCAGTTTGGGAGCGGCGGAGAATTTCGCTGTGAATCCGGGCATCGCCCGCAAGAAATGGCTTGAGTAAGTGGATCTCATGGGGAACTGGTGATCGCAAGCTCCGCGCAACTCCAACTAAAGCCAAGCGTAACAGAGTCCCGCACGGGCGGACAAGTACCGCGCTTGGCGGCCGCGCCGGCATGGAAGGCCACAAAGCGGACATTGGCTACGCGGCGTTCTCCTTGGGTTCCACGGAGAGTTGGTCCCCCGCCACCGTCCCGGTGGCCATCGCGGTTCCGGCGGGCAGTTCGAGTGCGGTGCTGGCGCTGAAGCAGAAGGCAATGCGGTTTCTGGGGATGGAATGCACCACCTTGCGGACGACCTTCTTGCGGTCATAGAAAACGACATCGATGGGAAACTTCATGCCGAACATGTGGATGGCTTCACAGGGCGAGATCAGCAGCCCTTCGCCCGCCGGGAACTCGGTTCTCTTGAGCAGCCCCTCGCGGCGTGTCTTGCTGTCGTCCGCGAGCAGGGCCCGGTCCGCCAGCACTTTTTCCCTGGTCTTGTTGGTGATCACATAGAGCGGCATGGCTTCGTCATCCTCCTTGAAAACGGATTCCTGCTCGGGGCAGGGAAGCGCTAGTAGCGGACAATCCGGAAGCCGAAGCTCTCCCAGAGAAACAGCAGCACGAACCAGGCAAGCGCGATCACCGCACCGTGGGGAAGGCTGATGCTCTTCGTGCTTCGGATGTCGAGATCCGGGTCCGCCGCGTAAGGCGCCTGGAAGTAAGAGAGGCTGCGCAGGATATTCATCGATTTGCCCAGCATCGTCTTGAACTGGCCCTTCGCCATCGTGAAGATCACCGCCACCACGCCGCCCAGAATGGAAGAGAAGATGAAGAGGTGAAGCCACATGAGGGGGCCGAGGAAGCTGGCGATGGCCGCCATTAGCTTCGCGTCGCCCGCGCCCATGGCCCGGAGCAGATAGAGCGGGAAATAAATTAACAGGGCAAGAATCATCCCCGCGAAAGAGAGAAAAAGACCCTGCCAGCCTCCCAGGATGCCGCTGGCGATCAGCCCGATGGGCAATGCGCCGAGCGTGAGCCAGTTGGGAATGCGGCGGCTGCGCAGATCCGTGATTGCGCCTATGACGCAAATCGCCGTGACGGCGGCAAGCAAGATCGAGTGAGGCGTGTCGGGCATGGCTGGAGTGCTTCTGATTCCTTGAGAAGATTGTCTGGGAAAGTCCTTGTGCTGGCGGCGCGCTGGCGGTCCCATCCGTTTATATCGTAACCGGCGGAATGAGGAGCAGCACTTCCACCTGAACGGGTTTGCCGTTCCTCGACGCCGGGCGGAATCGCCACTTATTGAGCGAGGGCTTCAGCATGGGCAGCAGGCTGGCAAAGCGGCTCCCCACCACTTCCAGGTCTTGAAATTCTCCCTTGAGGTCAATGAACCCATGCACCACCACATACGAGGCCTTCGGCATCACCGGGGAGGGCGGCCTTACCGTGATGGCGGGGAAGGGAGCGGCGACTTCGACCGGAGATTCGTCAAGCACGAAGACGCCCTTCTGTTGGCCTTTGGCATCGGCCGCTTCCGGAGGCGCGGATTCGCAATACTGCAGGATCCATTCTTTGGTGGCGCCCACCTGGATGTACACGGTCTCAATCCGTGCGCCCCGCAGCAGACCCTTGGCGTCGGCAAAGACATCGGAGAGCGCGGTTTGCGTCACCATCAAGTCAAACTGCCCGTCCTCCGCATGGACGATGGTGCGGTCGCGCAGCGGTTCGGAGAGTTCAAGCACCGCGAGCAAATCCGCGATCGTCGCCCGGCCGCCGGCGCTGCTTCCGCCCTTCGAGCCGGGCCCGACTCCGTCCCCGGCCCCGGACCCTCCCCCACCGGTGCCCAGGCCGCGGCCTCCCGCGGAGCCGGGGAGGAAACGAAGGGATTCGGAACCGGCGGATGCGGCGCTCATCGAGTAAATCGTCCCACCCGTTGTGCCGGATTCCCCCGTGAGAGAGGCCATCTGGCCGGCGGGCGTCAACTCCAGGAATCGTTTCAACTGCTTCTGGTTAGCTCCACCGAAGAGGCGAATTCCTTCCGCGGCCTGGTCCCCGGTTCCTACCGAGGCCCGCAGAATCTCCTGGCGGCGCACGGCATCTTCAGGGGATTCGACGGCATCTTTCTTCTCGATTGCCTTGGGGTCGTCTTTCACCTTTTTTGTTCCCAGATCCAGCGTGAGCAGGGGCTTGAAATCGATCCGTTTCGGCTGCATGCGCAGCAGAGCTTCCGGCGTATCGGGCGGAGGCGGAGGCAGCTTGAGCGGTTTCACGGCCGTGGCGGCTACGGAATCCGGCATCTTGGGGACCTTGGTGTCATTCGACCAGAACAGGATCTTCGGCAGATCGAGAGTCTCCGCGGTCACCTGGAGGTCTGAAATCACTGGGGGTTTCGGCTTGCCGACATCGCGGCGGTCGCCGGGCGCTTTCAGGGACGGCTTGGGCTGTTCGACGCCTTTCGATTTCGCCATCAAGCGGGAGTCGCTGCCCGCGTCGGGCTTCTTGTCGATGCCCTTGCCGGTGCCCTTGGCGTCCTTCTCGTTCTCTCCCGAGCCCTTGGGAACGATAATGCGCGTGGGCACCCTGATCATCACCGGAGTGATGATCGGAGCGTGCAACCGAGCCGTGCGCGGCTGCATGGTGGCCAGCATATCGAACAGCGGGATGAGCAGCGTGAGCCCCACCACGTGAATCGCGGCGCTGCTCATGAAGCTGAGGGACATTCGCCCGGTGGCTTTATGGGTCTCCTTGGCGATGGGGTCGTCGGCCCGGCGGCGGTAGGATTCCCACAATTCTCTGCCGCCCTGGGAGTGCATCACCAGGCAGAAAAAGTAAAGCGCCACCGGGTACACAAATTCCGTAAGCAGGTTGCGCTTAGGAATCAAGGCCCGCCGGAAAATGGCATCGGGAGGAAGCGTTGCCGCCTCCTCCCGCCGTTGGGGATCAATTCTTAACCGGATTCTCATTGCATTGCATTCGGGGAGCGCTCGTTTGCGCCAGTCTACAGCGAAAGCCGGAGGATCTCCGCGGCGATGCGGTCAAACGCTTCCTGCAAGCCGTCATTTTGTTGCGTCAGCGGGACATAGATATACATGCCGATCTGCTGGCCGCTGTTGAAGTAGGCGGAATCCGGCGCGTTCGCCACCTGCTTCATGAACTCGTCTTCGATGGCGTAGTCTCCCGTTTCCGGAGCGAGACCAATCGAATAGATGACTGGCTGGAGAGTCGCATTGGAGCGGATCTTGTTCGCCTGATCGAGAACGGTGTTCATGGAGGCGTTCGCGAGGTTGCGGGGACTCGACAGGTTCGTATAGCTCACGGACTTGGCACCCAGAAAGCCCGCGGTGCGGTTGCCCCAGTAGTCCTTGTATGGAATTCTGGCGATGTCATTCCGCATGTCGCTCATGTCGGACGACATATAGCAGCCGTTCAGATAGGAAATTGCCGCGTCTCCGGCGGTGAGGCTCGTGGAGACGTGTTTGTACAGGCCCCATGTAGACCCGCTGGAGGTATTGGGATGGCCGCCATAGGCGATGACGCCCAGGCGATCATTGGTCTTTCCGGCGCAGGGTGAGCTGCTCTTAATGAGGTCCAGCTCCCCGTTCTCTTTCCTGTTGTTGAAATTGGCGGTAACGCCGTTCGCGATGCCGTCGGTAAAGAACACGACCGCGTTCACGGCTCCGGGCTGGTTGATCGCGATCAGCATGCTGTACGCGGCGTTCAGCGCGGCGGTCTGGTTGGTGGCGCCCGTCGCGCCGATGGAATTGATCTTCGAGGTGATCGAAGGGGAGGCGCTCAAGAAATTCTGGGTGGGTTCCATGGCCCGTGTCGCGCCCCCATTGAAGACCACCAGCCCGAGTTGATCGGTGCCGTTCGCGAAACTCTGGGCGAACTTGACCGCCGCGTTCTTCATCGGGGTCACGGAGTTGTTGATCTGCATGGAACCGGAGCGGTCGAGCACCATGATCACGTTCGAATCCCGCCGGGTGGCCTGGCCGACGACGTTCACATCGGCGTAATGCTCGCCGAGGATCGGCATAAAGTATAGCGGCGCGCGCCGCGTGGCATTCACCGTCACCGTGCGCATGCGGGTCTGGGTTTCATCGATCTGGACGATGGGTGCGATGCCGGTAGTTCCAAAATGGTCTTGCGGGAAGTTGGCGTTGAAGTAGCGCAGGGCCACGCCGCGGGCGGCGTCTCGCTGCGCGGAGAGCGTGAGGCCGCGGTTGAGCGAGCGGGCGGCCGAAAGACAGGCCGAATCCACCGCAACCGAAAGCCGCGTCTTGACGATATAGGCCATGCCGGCATCGATGGCCAGCCCGGCCAGCGGAACCAGGAAGAGCAGCGAAAGGGTGGCCAGCAAGAGCGCGAACCCCTTCTCGTGGGGACGGCGCCGGCCGAATCCATTCCGCTGCGTGGATTTCGAAATGTTCTGTGTGTTCGCCATGACGTTCAGCCTCCTATTGCATTCCGTACTTTCCGGCTCGGATCTCCATCGTTAGAAAATTGCCCACGTGGTCACGCGCGTATCGGTATTGAGGTCGGGGAACGAAATGCCGGGGGTGATCATGAAGCCCTCCGCGACGTATGCTTCCTCGCCGTCGAGCATGGCCGGCATCAGGGTCTCAATGGAGGGCGCGCGCGCGCTGCCGTCGTTCTTGTAGTTGGTTACCTTGCCCGTGGGCGCGATCGAGGACGGGTTGGCGAGCCAGCTCGTGTACAGTTGCGGGTTCCCGAGCACCACCCGGTAGGTGACCACCGGGAAGCCCTGGTTGGAACATCCGCCAGCGCATTCGCTCGCACCCAGCTTTCGAACGGTGGAGATCACCATGGTGCCGTTGAACGTGGCGTTATCGCTGGCGTTGTTCCCAACAAAGGTGGAACCCTGCGTGAGCTTATTGAAAAGAGTCTTGTTCTGGGGAAGAGTAAAGTCAATGCCGCGGGCGTGCATGATGCCCACATCGCGGGTGATCTGCTCCAACTGCACCCGGTTGATGGTTGCCAGGCCGATCACCACCAGGCCCACCAGCAAGGGCACGAAAAGGAAGATCGTGGCAAGGGTCATTTCCACGAACGCGCCCCCGCGTTGCCCGTTCTGGTTGTTCTCGCCGTTCCGGCTGTGCTGCCCATCTCGGTTGTCTTGGCCGTTCCGGCTGCGAAGTCCAGCCGCGTTCGGTTGCTCCGCATTCGCGGAGCTGTCGCTATGGGATGATTTCCACAGGATCCATCGTTCTCTCATCGAAAGTCCCTCACCTGTTCCCTCACCTTGACTCCCTGCACTCCGGGGGCGGCAGTCCGCCTTCCCGCTTCCAAAACCGAGCGTCTAGAGCGCGGCGCATCCGCTAACGGGGCAGGATTCCATGCGGTCGGCCGCGTGGACGGTAATCTTAATCGGCGGATCTTCGAGAATCTCCAGTTTCTGCAAATTGCCGATCTTGTAGACCGGGATCAGCGGGCTGTATTCGTAGTCCTCAATGTTCACCATCACGATGTTTCCGCCCCGGTTTCGGCTGGACCCCAAGTCCTCCGTCAGGGTGGACGATCCGGCGTCATAGAACTTGACGGTCAGTTTGTCCTCCTGCCCGGTCATCAGGCCCCCGGCCGCCTGAAGCGTAATCTTCTTGATGGAAGCCAGGTGCCCCAGAGAGCCGCCCGAGCCGTCCGAGGCGGTCTGGCTCGTGATCGCATAGCGGACGCCTTCGCGCACGGCGTGCTGGAGAGAAACTTTGATGAATATGCCCCAGCCGATGTCGACGATCATGAACATCAGCGGAAGGATCATCATCATCACCAGAGCGCCCGCGAGCGCTTCCGCGCCGCGCTGCGAGTGCCATCGGCGGGAGGCGGATTCGCGCGCACCCTCGGCACTGGCCGATCGGTGTACCATTCTCAGCCTGCCCATTGTCGGTCTGTTCCTTTGTAATGCATTCATGAATCTGATCTCCCTCCGACAAAGCGGAAATAGCCGTTCCACCACCGGGCGTCGGAACTAATCTCCATATCCGCGACTCAGGCCTGCCTTCCTGCATCGCGGAATGCCAGTTGCCCACCACTGTAAACGCCGCCACCCAGGTTGAGATTGCCAAACACCTGGCAGTCTCGAGCGCCGCGTTCCACCCAGCCATGATAAGTATGCCGTAGAACTTATCGCTTGAAAATAGCGAATAAATTAGCAAAACTCCTTAGAGTTCAATACATCATAAACAATGATGGCGAAGAGAGTGCCAAGCAAATAGGACTTGCCTTTTCGAATTCGCCAAGTATTCGCCTCACTTGATCGGTGGCCTGGGTTCCCGTCTCCTCTTGCCACGCTCTGGCGTCCCTCCGGAAGCGAGAACTTCAAGACGATCCTTCGCATCCGCAACCGTTCGTGTCGAGATCCAGAAATCCGATATTGAGAGAGTTAACGCAATAACAAGAGATCTCCAAGGTCGTTCTCGGTTCGTTCTTGCTAGTATCTAGTACTAATTCTGGGTCGTAAGTCGTGTCAAGTCAATAGGGTGAGATCTTTTTTTGATTTTTTCTTGACAAATCTTGCAAGCGGACGAAAAGTAGTACTTACGGACCGGCGATAACCCCAGAGGCAGACGCTTTTCGAAGGGAGCCGCCGGATTCCGTCCCCGATTCCGGCGCTCGCGGATTGCATGCCCGGTTGGTCTTGGGAGAGCGGAGGCTGGAGCCGCGGGGTTGGCGGAAAGGCTCTCGCCGGGAAGCCAGGCTTAGCTGGAAGTGGCAGTATTCCGTACAGGAGGAAATAGCCTGTACTGGAGTTCCGCCAATGAGTGGCAAGGGGTTCTTGGTAACGGGAAATGGTTCGTTAGTACCAGAAATCGAAGGAGTACTAGAAGCGTTTCGCCTTTCCAGAAACATAAAGTTCCGTTAGACTTGCTTCAACAGCGAAAAAGCTGTTGAGGAAACCGGAAACAACAAGCTGAGCGGTCTTCGAAATCGACGAGGAATCGATTCGAAAGATCGAAACAGGTTCGAGTTCAATAATCACTTTGCGAGGAAAATCATGCTGAACACTTTGAAGAACTTTGTCCGTGAAGAAGAAGGCCAGGATCTCGTCGAATACGCGCTCCTCTTGGCTCTCATTACGCTGGCGGTTGCCGCCGTCCTGCCTGGCTTCGCCGATACGCTGAACGGCGTGTGGACGAGCGTTGGCGCGAAGCTGAGCACCAGCGGCAGCTAGACCGCTTTGCCCGTTCCGGGTTCCGAGCGCCGCTCGGCAGCCCGGAAGCATCCAACCGCTTCTCAAGCGGGGCGCGATTGCAGGGCGGCCTCTCTCAGGCCGTCCTGGCGGTCGCGTCCCGTTTGGCAACTCCGGGCGGTCTATCGGCGGGGCGCGTTCCGCCGATTAGGTATGCGGGGCATCGTTTCCGACGGAGCAGCGTCCCCTTCACGAACAGGCTCCATGGAGAGCTGAAATCCGAGACAGATTTTCAGACATCCGGCGGCTTTCGCGCGAAAAGAAGCCGGGGTACTGGTAGATAGAGAACGATCTGTCCGATATAGAACTTGACTTCTCCGCGGTGAGAACGTCCCGGGCCCGCCGCTCGGGCTATGTTGTTCCCACTAGAAGAGCAAGCGAGGGTAGCCGAATGAATAAACGATTCTTGTCCGTCCTCCTTTTCGCCGTTGTTGTCGCGGGATTGGCCAGCCTGGTTCTTTACCTGCAAATCCGCGGCAAACTTGGCACCGAAACAACCCCCTCCAAGACGCAGATTGTCGTGGCGACCCGCCAGCTCGAAGTGGGCTCCGTCATCAAGGAAGGAGACGTGAAGACGGTCTCCTGGTCCAGCGATCTGCCGCAGGGCGCAATCGTCACTCCCGAGGAAGCCATCAAGCGTGGCGTGATTTCCACCATCTATGCGAGCGAGCCCGTGCTCGACAGCCGTCTTGCCGCGGAAGGCGCGGGCGGCGGCCTTGCGGCCACGATCCCCAAAGGCATGCGCGCGGTTGGCCTGAAGGTCGACCAGGTGATCGGCGTCGCCGGCTTCGTGGTGCCGGGCATGCGCGTCGATGTGATTGTGGCCGGGAACCCGGGCGCGGAGTACTCCGACCGGGGCACGATGTCGAAACTGCTCCTCCAGAATATAGAGGTGCTTTCCGCGGGCCAGAATATTGAGCGCAACGCGGAAGGCAAGCCCATTCAGGTGCAGGTGGTGAACGTCCTCGTAACCCCCGAACAGGCGGAACGGGTGACGCTGGCCAGCGCCGAAGCACGCATCCAGTTGATCCTTCGCAACCCTCTCGACCAGGCCGAAGTCTCGACTTCCGGCGCCGAATTCTCCGGTCTGTTTACCGGAATGGCGCCCAGGAAAATGGAGGCTCCGCCGGCGGTAGCGGCAGCGCCGCGGCGGCCGGCCTCCGCGCCGGCTCCCGTAAAGTTGGCGCCTCCGCCCGTCCCCACCGTGGAAGTGATTCACGGGCTGGAGAAGACCGAGAAAACGGTTGACCGGAACCAGGGAGGTGCACTCTAATGCGCGTCTCGACGGTCTTTGTGAGGAATGCGAAAGGGGACTGCTCCATGCGGGGTTTTCGTTTGTTGAACGCGGCTTGCCTGGCTCTGGCATTGTCCGTATCCGGCCTGGCCGCCGATGCCGCCAGCGTTTCGAGACCGGCGCAGAACGACGCGCGTTCGGCCGCCCGCGACCTCTTCGTGGTGGCCGGAAAATCGATCGTGGTGCAGACGCCTTCGGTGATCCAGCGCGTGGTGATCAGCGACCCCAAGATTGCCGAGGCCCTTCCCGTCACCCAGCAGGAACTGGTGCTGCACGGGCGCTCCGAGGGGGAGACCAGCCTGATCCTGTGGACGGCCGGGGGCGGGCGCGTTCTATTCGACCTGAAGGTGCAGGCGAACCATAACCAGCTCGATGCGCAGATCGACAAGATCCGCCAGGACCTCCGTTCGGAGTTCCCGGATTCGGACATCGACATCAGCGTGAACGGAGCGGATCCGCAAAAGCGTCAGGTGCTCCTGAAGGGGACGGTCCCCGATGTCGTGGGGGCCCGCCGCGCGGAAGCGATGGTGTCCTCGCTCGGCAAGCCGGTCAGCCTGCTGCGTGTGCTTACCCCGGAGGCGGAGCCGCAGATCCTGCTGCGCGTCAAGTTCGCGAATGTCGAACGCGGCGCGGCGAGCGAGTTGGGCGCGAATTTTCTGAGCACGGGCGCCGGCGGCAACATCGGATCGGTCAGCACCGGGATGTTTAGCCCGCCGGTCGTTGAAGTCGATGGCAACAACGCCAAATTTACCATTTCCGATGCGCTCAACGTCTTCCTGTTCCGGCCGGATCTTGATCTGGGCGCGACCCTGCGATTGCTGCAGAACAAACGTCTCGCGGAAGTGCTGGCCGAGCCGAACGTGCTCGCCATCAACGGCAAGCAGGCGAGTTTCCTGGCGGGCGGAGAGTTTCCGTTCCCCACTCTGCAGGGCGGTTCGGGCGGCGTCGGGCAGATTACGATTCAGTTCCGCGAGTTTGGCGTCCGCATCAATTTTGTGCCGACGATCACCGCGCGCGGCACGATCCGTCTCGCGGTCGAGCCCGAAGTGAGTTCGCTAGATATGGTGAACGGGCTTACGATTCAAGGATTCCGCATTCCGGGTCTTTCCACGCGGCGCGTGCAGACGGAAGTTGAGCTCGAGGACGGCCAGAGTTTCGCGATTGCGGGGCTGCTGGATAACCGGACGACCGAGGAACTGGCGAAGATCCCCGGCCTCGGAGACATTCCGCTGCTTGGCAAGCTCTTCCAGTCCCGGAAGAAGCAGAAGACGAACACCGAACTGCTGGTGCTGATTACACCGGAACTCGTGCGGCCAATCCCGGCGGGGGGCACGCTGCCCTCGATCGAAATGCCGGAGCCCTTCCTGGACGGTGCGCCGACGGAAGCGCCGCGCCATCCCACGATGGAAGAGACCGGGCCGGTGCCGTTGAGCAAGCCGCGGCGTCCGGTTCCCGTGGAAACGATGCTTGAGGAATACGATAAGCTCTCCAAGCCGCGCAACTTCAAACAGAACCAGCAGGATTCGAGCGTCCTCCAGTTTATTCCCGCCATCCCGGCGGCCGCGCCGGCGGCGGCACCGGCGGCCCCCTCGGGTGGCGGCTCGAATCCGTAGTCCCTTTGGATCCTCCACGGGGAGGGGATGCGACGGGAAGGGATCGTCGTCGCGTTCCCTCCCGCGGAATCTGGCTTCCGGAGAACGGATGAACGGCGGCGGGCGGAGGGCAAGGCCTATCGCGGGCGGGAAGCCTGCAAGCCGAAGCGTCGCGGGGCGGGAAGCGGGAATACTGGCGGGCGATTTGGCCGCGCGCTGCCCGCTGCAGCAAGAGGAGGCCTCCCGGATTGGCATGGGGCGATAACGGAGAGACATGGAACCGATCACACTAGGCATCATCGTTCGCAAGAGTTCTCTGCGCAGCGAAATTCAGTCGCTGCTGTCGCAGATGTCGGTACGCGTAGTGCTGGAATCGGCCGATGTGGAGAACTGGACGGAAACCATCCTGCAAATTGAGCGCGCCCAGCCCGACGTGATTCTGCTCGACGTCTCTGCCGTGGGCGATTCGCTGAGCGACGTCGTTAGGCGCATTCGCGGCACGGCGGTGTCGCCGCTCGTCGTGGCGATGCACGTGACCTCCGACACGCAAATCATTCTGGACGCGATGCGCTCCGGCGCGAGCGAGTTTCTGTTTCCTCCGTTCGATACGACGCTGCAGGCCGCGGTGCAGCGGCTGGCCGCCGAGCGGGCGCAATCGAAGAACCCTCATCAGATCAACGGCAAGGTGCTAGGCTTTCTTTCGGTGAAGGGGGGCTGCGGATCGACGACGCTGGCCTGCCACATCGGGGTGGAACTGCATCGCGTCTCGCTGCAGCCGACGCTGCTCGCCGATTTTGACCTGGATGCCGGCATCATCGGCTTTCTTATGAAGGTGCAATCGCGCTATACGTTGCTGGACGCGGCGAAGAACGTCTATCGCCTCGACCCCAGCTTCTGGAAAGCGATGGTGTTCAAGCACCGCACCGGCCTTGAGGTTTTGAAAGCGCCGCCGCCCGCGCTGACCCACACGATTCCGAATCAGGACGAAGTTCGCGCCATTCTGCGCCTCGCCCGCTCGATGTACAACTACACGATTCTCGACCTGGGGCGCGGGCTGAACCGGCTCTCGCTGAGTTCTCTCGAACTGGTCGACCAGGCCTATCTCGTGACGGTGCCGGACGTGCCGAGCCTGCACCAGGCAAAGCTGATCATATCCGCGCTGCGCGACTACGGCTTCGGCCAGGACAAACTGCAGCTTGTGCTGAACCGGATGCAGAAGACGCCCGAGGTGACCCCGCCGGAACTCGAACGGGCCATGGGCCTGCCGGTATTCGGCACGATTCCGAACGACTATTTTCCGCTCTACGAGGCGTATGCCGAGGGTGGATTGCTGCCGGCGAAGAGCAAGCTCTTGCGGAACTTTGAGAGCATGGCTCGCCGCATCGCCGGCATACCCGAAGAGAAGAAGCCGCAACGCACGGGTTTCTTTTCCCAAGTATTTAGTGGAGCGTAAAACGACATGGCCGCAGGAATGCCGACGAAACTGAACCGAGCCAATCCCAACGAGGCGAACTGGGTGAACCGGTTGTTCACCGCCAGCGACTCGCTGGAGCACCAGGATCTTAAATTCACTCTCCACCGCAAGCTGCTCGAGCGGGTCAACCTCGAAGTGCTGGCCACCATCGATACGGAAAGCGCGCGGGAAGACCTTCGCGTGATCCTGAGCCGGCTGGTGGATGAGGAAAAGACCCCGCTCAGCATGATGGAGAAGGAGCGGGTCACCCAGGAGGTGCTGGACGAGGTTTTCGGGCTGGGGCCGCTCGAACCGCTGCTGCAGGACCGCACGATTTCCGACATCCTGGTGACGACGCCCTATCTAGTGGTGGTGGAACGCAACGGCCGTCTGGAACGCACCGGCGTGCAGTTCAAGGACAACGCCCACCTGCTGCGCATCATCGAGAAAATCGTCTCCCGGGTTGGACGCCGCGTGGACGAATCGTCCCCGATGGTGGACGCGCGTCTGCCGGATGGAAGCCGCGTCAACGCGATCATCCCGCCGCTGGCCGTCGACGGTCCGCTGCTCTCGATCCGGCGCTTTGGCCGTTCGCCGCTCACGCCGGAGAAGCTGGTGGCGAACCATTCGGTGACCGCCGAGATGATGGAATTGCTGAAGGCCTGTGTGCGTGCCCGGCTGAACATTATCATCTCCGGCGGTACGGGTTCCGGAAAAACCACGCTGCTCAACGCGCTCTCCTCCTTCGTGCCGGAAACCGAGCGCATCGTCACGATTGAAGACGCGGCCGAGCTGCAACTGAGCCAGTGGCACGTGGCGCGGCTTGAAACGCGGCCGCCCAACGTGGAGGGCCGGGGCGCGATCCGCCAGCGGGAACTGGTTATCAACGCACTCCGTATGCGGCCGGACCGCATCGTCGTCGGCGAGGTCCGCGGCGAAGAAGCGCTGGACATGCTGCAGGCGATGAACACGGGCCACGACGGATCGCTCACCACGATTCACGCCAACAACCCCCGCGACGGCATCGGCCGTATGGAGGTGATGGTGGGCATGGCGAACGCGAACATGGGCGTGCGCGCCATCCGCCAGCAGATCGCTTCCGCCGTCGACGTGTTCGTGCAGGTATCGCGCATGAGCGACGGCTCCCGGCGCATTACCCACATCACGGAGTGCGTGGGCATGGAAGGCGAACAGGTGACCACGCAGGATGTGTTCAATTTCATTCGAACCGGTCTTTCCGAAGACGGCCGCGTGCTGGGCCGCTTCCAGCCCACCGGCGTGCGGCCCCGCTTCTATGAGCGCCTGGCGGCATCCGGCATCCGGCTGCCCGCTTCGGTGTTTGAGACGGTAATGGAGATCAACTGAGCGATTCCGCCGCGGTGGAGCGGCGCGGGCCGCCATCCTGGCGATGGCGCGTAAAGGAGCTTTTCGATGCCAGTCATGATATTCGTGATTTTCGGCGTTCTGGTGCTGGTGGTTTTCGGCGTCACCATGGTGGGCGTCACCGTGGTGGAGCGGCAGCGGCAGAAGAAGGTGGTGGGTATGCTCAATACCCTCCAGGGCAAGTCGGTCGCGAAGGCCGCGGTGAAGAAGACCTCGATCGAACGGCAACTGCCGGCCGACTCGCAGATCGAGCGGCTTGCCGCCAAGCTGAAGCCGATGAATGCCGTGCAGGCGTTCATTCAGCAATCCGGCCTGCAGTGGACCAGCGCGCAATTCATCGGGATGACACTGGGGTGCGCGCTGGGCGGAGCAATTGTCTCGCTCTACATGGCCAAGATTCTGCCGCTGAGCACGCGCATGCCCCTCTTCGCGCTGGCCGCTTCGGCGATCCCCTTCGGCATTCTGCGCTTTCAGGCCAGCCGCCGCATGGCCGCGTTTGAAGAGCAATTCCCCGACGCGCTCGATTTTCTGGCCCGCAGCATGAAGGCCGGGAATGCCTTCTCCGTGAGCTTGGAGATGCTTGGCAAGGAGGCGCAGGATCCGCTCGGCATGGAAGTCCGCCGGGTCTACAGCGAGCAGAATCTCGGAAGTTCGCTCGACGATTCGCTGCGGAATCTTTGCAACCGCGTGCCCTTGCTCGATGTCCGCTTTTTCGTCTCGTCGGTGCTGCTGCAGAAAGATACCGGCGGCAATCTGAGCGAGATCCTCTCCAACCTTGCCTATATCATTCGGGAACGCTTCAAGCTGAAGGGCATGGTGAAGGCGGTAAGCGCTTCCGGGCGAATGACGGCCTGGGTGCTGATCGGGCTTCCGATCGGGCTTGCGATCGGCCTCTCGTTTCTGGCCCCCGGCTACCTCGACACGCTCGTGAACGATCCGGAAGGGAAACTGATCATCCTGTTCGTTTGCGTGGCGCAGGTTATCGGCTATTTCGTGATGAGGAAAATCATCAACATCCGCGTTTGACCGGCTCGTGCGGGTCCATTCCGGAGTTTCGTTGCGCGGCCGCCGCGGGAAGAAGTGAGAGCGACAGAAGAGGGATCGAATGTCAGCAATATTACCGATCATCATCAGCATGGGCATGTTTGTGTTCCTGGCCGGCATCATTGTCGTCTTCGGATACTTTCGCTATGTCCGTCCCAGCCGCCTTGTCGAGCAACTGAATACCAATGTCCTGGTGCCGCAGGTGGCCACGGCGATTGGCGTTCAGCCCAAGAAGGACGCTCCCATCGTCCGCGTGATCCAGGAACTGGGAGAGAAGATCCCCACCTCGCCAAAGGATGCGGGCGACACGCGCAAGCGGCTGATCATGGCGGGCTTTCGCGAAGAATCCGCGGTGCCGATCTTCCGCGGGATTCAGATCGCGGGCGGCGTCGTGGCGCTTCTTATCGGGTTGACGCTGCGCATGAGCCTGCCGAACATGAACATGCTTTTTCCGTTCATCGCGGGCGGGCTCGGTTTCTGGATTCCCAGTTTCATCCTGAGCAAACTCATCACGTCGAGGCAGGAGAAATTGCGGCTCTCCCTGCCCGATGCGCTCGACCTGCTGGTGATCTGCGTGGAGGCGGGCGTGGGACTGGATCAGGCAATTCAGAAAGTCTCCCAAGAGCTGGCAATTACCCACAAGCATATCTGCAAGGAGCTGAGCATGGTGGTGCTCGAAGCCCGCGCGGGAAAGCGGCGCATCGAGGCTCTTCACAATCTCGCCGACCGCACCGGCCAGACGGATATCCGCAAGCTGGTGCAGGTTCTGGCGCAGTCGGATCGCTTCGGAACGAGCATGGCGGATGCCCTGCGCGCGCACTCCGATTTCATGCGCGTAAAGCGCCGGCAGGATGCGCAGGAGCGCGCGGGCAAAGTTCCGGTCAAGCTCGTCTTTCCGATCTTCGCCTTCATTCTGCCGTCGATTCTTGCGGTGTCCACCGGCCCCGCAATGATTCGCGTGTTCAAAGTGCTGATCCCGATGATGCAGGGGATCGGAGGGAACGGTTAAGCGCGCGTCCGCCGTCAGGCGCACCGCGCAATCAAGAGGAGAATCGCCACCCCGGTGGCGTCAGGAATGCGGAGCATCCGCTCCCGGAAAGGCAATTACATGGAACTTCAATCTACGATTATCTGGCTTGCCGCCGCCATCGTCGCCGTGCTCTACTTCGCGCGACGCCGCAAGCGGAAGACTCTCAGCTAGAGCGAAACGCTCTCATCGAAACCGCTTCGGCGACAGTATGGCATTCAGTTCATCCGGATTCCCGGCGGGTCCATTCGCGACTCGCCGGGCCGCCGCCCTGAGCGTATAGCAACGCCAGGCCAGACGCAACAACAAAAGGAACCCACGGCCACCGCACTTTGATGTCGCGCACCCGCACTCAAGGGTCGATCTGCCCCGTGGCCGCCAATCCGGTAGACTGCATAGATGCGCCACAACAAAACCGCCGGAAAGGGCCAATGGAGCGCCCCGGAGCGCGAGAGTTTCCGCGACACCCGCTGCGGAGCCGAGGTGCATCGGTACACCACCGCCCCCGCCATCAGCCACCCCACCTATTTTCTTCAGAGTTCCTTTACCCCGGCGAACCGGCAACTCCTGTTTACCAGCTATCGCACCGGCAGCGCCCAGCTTTTCGCGGCAAATCTGCCGGGGGGTGATATCCTTCAACTCACCGATGGCCCGGCAATTCATCCGTTTTCCGCCTCCATCCATCCCGATGGCGAGACGGTGTTCTTTGTGCGTGGCGGAGAGGTGTGGGGCCTTTCCCTCCGCGATCTTCGCGAGTGGAAGATCTTCGGCCTCGAAGGGGCGCAGTTTGGGGAGGCATCCCCGGATGCGAACGGCGAGTGGATCACCTGCGCCGTGAAGCACGACGGCCGCAATGGTCTTGCCGTCGGCCGCTCCAATGGTGCCGACTGGCGCGTGATTCCCTTTCCGCGCACCATCATCCATCCTCAGTTCCATCCGCTCGATTCCGAATGGCTGGAGTTTGCGGCGGACCCCGCGCCGCGCATGTTCCGCGTCCGCCGTGATGGAACTCAACTGGAGTGCCTCTTCGAACACGGCAACGAATGCTTCGTCGTCCATGAGACCTTTCTTGGAAACACCGGAGACCTGGTCTTCACCATCTGGCCCGGCCAGCTGCGCCGGATGCGCTGGGATGCGCCCAGGGAGATCGAAATCATCGCCCGCTTCAACGCCTGGCACATCACGCCCAACCGGGCCGGAACCAGAATTCTCTGTGACACCAACCATCCCGATGAAGGGATCCATGCTGTGAACGTACGAACTGGAGAACGGACTCTGCTCTGCGAGTCGCTCGCCAGCAGCCAGGGCAGCCAGTGGAAACAGTCCCGCTACGCCCTCGCGGAGGACTTCGCCGAAGCACGGCGTCAGGCCACAGTGCAGAGCGGCCAGCGCGGCGAAGCGGCGCTCAGTTGGATGGAGGTGGCCACCGATACGGTTTACGGGCCTCAATGGACGCACCCCCACCCGTCCTACTCCCCGGATGAAACGAAGATCGCCTTTGCCAGCGACCGCACTGGCATTACCCAGGTCTATGTGGCGGACCTCGAAACCCATTCCCAATGGGCGACACTGAAAGAGGGCCGATTGCTCACGTAGTTCGGTCTGCCTTGCCCAAGGAACCATAGACGATCCCGGCGCGCAACCGGCCGGATCTTCTTCTCTCCCAGGAAACTTGCGTGGAATTTAACAACTCGCACAACCCGACGCCTCCGGCGAATGAGGCCCGCGCTGGCGACGCCAGTCCGCAACCGCGCCTCCCGCACGAAAACGCCGCTAGCTTCCTCGCTCCCCCCGCGCCCGCGGGAAAAGCTCTGGACGACGAGTATGCCATCGACATTGAGAATCTCACGAAGATTTACGGGTCAAAGGCTGCCGTGGACGATCTCACGCTTCGGGTTCCGCGGGGCAGCTTCTTTGGCTTCTTGGGCCCGAACGGCGCGGGTAAGACCACCACTATCAAGATTCTCATGGGCCTCGCCCAGCCAACCTCCGGCCGCGTAAGAATGCTCGGGCGGAGCATGGACATGCAGAGTTTCGACCTCCGCGCGAAGATCGGAGTGGTCCTGGACGACTCGCTGCTTTTTGACCGGCTGACGGGGCAGGAATATCTGCAGTTTGTCGGCCGCATCTATGGCCTCGAACGCGAAGCCGTGGATCATCGCGTCAAGGAACTGCTGGAGCTGTTTGAGCTGACCTCCTCCCGGCACAAGGTCATCGCCGAGTACTCCAAGGGCATGAAGAAGCGGATCGCCATGAGCGCCGCGCTCATTCACCGTCCCGCGCTCTTCCTGATGGACGAGCCCTTTGAAGGCGTTGATGCCGTGGGCGCGCGTTTGATGAAAGAAATTCTGCTCGACCAGGTCCGCCGGGGCTGCACCGTGTTCCTCACCTCTCACGTTCTTGAGGTCGTCGAGCGGCTGTGCGAGCGTCTGGCCATCATTCACGAAGGCAAACTCGTCCTCGAAGGGACCATGGAAGAATTGCGGGCCGGTGGCTCCGCCGGGGACACCCTGGAGGAGATCTTCGTTCGCACCGTTGGCGGAGAGGCCGGCCGTGAGCGGCTGGAATGGCTATGAGCATGGGCGGCCAGGCGCTGATCGTCTTGCGCGCGCAGTTGCAGATGTACCGCAACGTGCTGGGCCGGCGCGGCACCGCCGCCACGGTCTTCAATTTCATCGCCACCGGCACCTGGTATGTGTTCGCGGTGCTGCTTGCCTGGTTCGCCGGTTCCTTTTTCGCGTCGCTCACGGACCTTCGGCTGATGACGCGTGTGCTCGTCGTGGCCCTCTTCGGGGTCGCCGCGTATTGGCAACTCTCGCCCATCATCACCGTGTCCTTTGGGTTGGCGCTGGACCTCAAGCGGCTGCTGATTTTCCCCATCCGCCCCAACCAGTATTTCCTGATCGAACTGCTGCTCTGCCTTCCCACCAGTGTCGAGGCGCTGCTCGTTACGTTCGGGATCGTAGCGGGCCTCGTTCTGAATCCATTCGTCCCGAACTGGCTGGTGCTCGTGACGGGGGCGCTCTTTCTTTCGTTCAACCTTTTCCTGAATGTCGCCCTGCGGGCTCTGATTGCCAAGGTGGCCGTGAAGCGAATCTGGCGGGAACTCGTGCTTGTTTTCATCCTGGCGCTGGTGGTTGCTCCGCAGTTCCTGCTCAGCACCCAGGGCGACGAGCGGAATTGGCTGGAGAGGCTCACCGCCTTCGACGCCCATAACATTTTTCCCTGGTCGGCGGCCGCCAGCGCTTTCACCGGCACGGCGATGCCGTCCTCGCTCGTGTCTCTCGGAGTATGGGCGCTCGTCGCCTTGGCCGGCGCGCGCGGCCTGTTCTTCCGTTCCCTGCATGCGGAGCAGGATTCCACGCCCGAAAAGCCGAAGCCGGAGCGCGCCAATCGCGCCTATGCGGATCTCCGGGCGCGGCTTGCCGCGATGCTGGGAAGGCCATTCCCAAAGCCCCTCTCCAGCCTGATCGAGAAGGAATTTCTCACCTTCATGCGCTCCCCGCGCTTTCTCACCGTCTTCATCATGGGCTTCACCTTCGGCATTATTGTCTTCCTCCCGATGGCGCTGAATGTGGGCGGCGGCGCCAGCTTTCTTTCCCGCAATTTCCTCACCGTCGTCACGGCCTATGCCATCTTGTTGATGTCGGAAACGGCGTTCTGGAATATCTTCGGGCTGGATCGCAGGGCGGCTCAGGTTTTCTTCTTCGCTCCGGTTACCCTGCAAATGGTGTTCGTCGCGAAGAATATCGTCGCGTTTCTCATCATTGGCGTGCAGGTGTTTGTGATTTCTCTCGTCTGCGCGCTGATCGGGGTTAGGGTCACACTCGCCGGCGTCGCCGAAGCCCTTGTGGCCGCCATTGTCCTCACAATCAATATGTTCGCGGTCGGCAACCAAAGCTCCGTCCGCTATCCGTCGGGCGTGAACCCGGATCAGAGCTGGAACACCACCAGCAAGGCGAAGTACCGCATTGTGCTCATGATGCTGTTTCCCATCATCTCGCTGCCCACCAGCCTCGCTTATCTGGCTCGCTGGGCCTTGCATTCGGATGCCGCGTTTTATGCCGCCATGACGGTCGCCGGCGTGATTGCCGTCATCTTCTATCTGGTCTCCCTCGATTCCGCCATCGAGTACGCAAGCGACCGGAGGGAGCACCTTGTCGGCCTCCTAGGAAACACTGAAACCGGGAGCTGACTCCTTCGCTCGAACGCCATGAGGTGGTATGATCTCACCTTCCGCCGCTCGACGATTTCTTATTGAGGAGACTCTCCGATGACAAGTCTGCTGATTCAATGGCTGATAACGGCAGTGGCGCTGATTGTCGCCGCATACATCCTGCCTGGAATGAGGATCAAGAATTTCGGCATTGCCCTTGTGGCCGCCGCCGTGCTGGGGATTGTGAATGCGCTCATCCGCCCCGTGGTGGCGTTCTTTTCGTTTCCCATCACGTTCCTGACGCTCGGCCTCTTCGCGCTGGTGATCAATGGCCTGATGCTTATGCTCGTCTCGAAGCTGGTTCCAGATTTCGAGGTGGATGGCTGCCTCACCTCTATTCTTGGCGCAATCCTGATCAGCATCGTTTCCGCGCTCATCATGTGGGCAATTCCGTACTAGCCCGCAACAAGGAAAATGCCGCGCGGCCGCCCCTATTGGCGTCGCGCGGCATTGGTGTTTCGCTGTTCCTCTTTCACCTCAAACCGGGCGTCAGGACGCAGCCGCCTTTGGCCCCGCCATGCCCCCCGCCGAGTGGTTCCGGTTCGGGTTCGCCGCGTTGAAACGCGGCAGCATCCCGATCGCCACCGCCCCGACGAATGCCGTTCCGAAGACGGCCCACATCGCATGGTGATAGTTGCCCATCAAGGCCGTCTGCAGCCAGGAAACAAAATACGGGAACCAGAACTGCGAAATTGTATCGGTGGGCAGAATGGCCGACATCGCCCGGGCCAGCGAGTTGAGCCCGAACTGGTCCGCCGCCATCAGTGGAATCAGCATGTAATCCGCGCCCATCGCAAATCCGAAGATCACGGCGAAGAGATACACGAAATAGGAGTGCTGGGGAGTCACCAGGAAGAGTGTCGGGATCGCGAGCGCCACGATCAGGTAGGTCACCAGCATCACATACTTCCGCGGGAACTTGTCGGCGAGAGAACCCGCCAGAAGCCGGCCCGCGATGCTGGACCACAGCACCCACATGGAGGCCGTGCTCCAAATCTCGTTCCTCATCGCCTGGTCCGTGAAGCCTTGATATTCGAACATGAACTTCATGTGGAAATTCACCGCCGCAATGGAACCGATGGAGGCGGCGCTTCCCACCAGCAGCAGCCAGAACGGGGAATTCTTGACGAGTTCGCCAAACGTCAATCCCCGCGCCCGCGCCTTCCGCGCCTCCTCTTCGACCGAGGATTCCGTCTTCACCGCCTCGGGCTCCGCTTCGGGCGCGCGGTCCTTGCCGTCGGGGAACTGGCCCATCTCGGAAGGCTTGTCCTTCAGAAGGAAGATCGCGATGGGCCACACCGCCAGCAGCAGGAAGCTCATGTACTTGAGAGCGTCGGTGTAGTCCATCTGGCTCGCCAGCCACGGTCCCAGCTTGTTGCCGATCGAGCCGATCACGGCCACGCCCACATACGTGATGCCCATGGCCCGGCCGCGCTTTTCTTTGAACCAGTTGGAGATGATGATCTGGTGCGGAATGGGGCCGGCCAGGAAGTATCCGAGCATGTACAGGCACCACGCGCCGTAGTATTCCCACGTTGCGCCGCTCAGCCGTCCCATCCACTGGAATGCGCAGAACGTAAGTCCGGAGCCGATGATGATCAGCAGCCGTGGGCTCACCCGCGGTACGATGATCGGCCCCGTCCAAATGGTGAGCAGCACGGCCACCGGCGGCCCGAACGTGACGAAACTCACGGGCCAACTGTGATCGTCGCGGAAATAGTCGAAGAAGAAGGCGATGTTGTAGTAAGGGAAGCCGGTGGAGATGCCGAACGTTACAAAACATGCGGCGACAATCCACCAACCGTAAAAGGACTTTTTCTCAGTCATCCAGGAAACCTCGCTGGTGCGGCGCACCTTTACCGGCGGGCCGCACAAAAACAGAAACAGCTATCCTATCGAACTGGGACGGATTTCGCTTGAATGGGTGCCCTGACCATCGGAAATGGAGGCAAGGTCGAGGCCACGCGCGGAGAGAGGGGCCAGATTGCGGCAACGTCCATCGAGTGTGGGGTCCGGCGGCCTCATGTTGGGCAGCCTTCAGACACTGGATGGCTGTAGATCCGGCTGTGATCACGATGGGAGTGATGCCGCGGATGCGCTGGCATCGCGAACGATTGCGATCGAGAGACTGCGTGCCTGGCTGATTCCGCTACCTTGTTGCGCTCGCTCGTGTGTCGGGGGTGCTGGAGAATATCGAGTTTGGCTTCGAGGCGGTCGAGGGCGGATTCGTGATCTTTGCGCTGGGCGGCGATGCGGTGGTGGAAGCGGGTTT
>JBDIBK010000059.1:0-24797 GCA_039812845.1 Bryobacterales bacterium | reverse complement strand
CCGGCGTGCGCGTGGGGCAAAGCATCACGCTTCGCCTCGAAAACGACTCCAATACGTACAGCGGCGTGGTCTCCCGCCTCTCGCCCGCCATCGATCCCGCGAACCGCACCCTCCTCGTGGAGGCCACCATTCCGAACGACTCCGGGCGGCTAAAGCCCGGGTCTTTCGTGCAGGCGTCGCTCGTGACGAAAGCTGGGGAGCAGGCGATCTTTGTGCCAAGTTCCGCCCTCGTGGTCTTCGCGGGAATTGAGAAAGTGTTCCTCGTCGAGCAGGGCAAGTCCGTCGAGCGCCTCGTGCGCACGGGCCGCCGCGACGACGGGCGCATCGAGATTGTCGAGGGGCTGAAGGCGGGGGACCGCGTGGTGCTGACGCCCGGCAACCTCGTCGGTGGTGCACCGGTTGACATCGAAAGCGAGTAGGCGGAGAACGGCAGGGCGAGGAGCGAATCGATATGCAAAAACTGGCTGAAATCTGCATCCGCCGTCCGATCTTCGCCGCCATGATCATCATGGCGATGGTGGTGGTCGGCGCGGCCAGCTACTTTCGGTTGGGCCTCGATCGCTTTCCGCAAGTCGATCTGCCTACGGTCTCCGTGCGCACCAGTCTGCCCGGCGCATCGAGCGAGGAAATGGAATCGCTCGTTTCGGATGTGATCGAAGAAGCGGTGAACACCGTTGAAGGCATCCGCGAAATTCGTTCGATCAACTCGAGCGGCAATTCCATGGTGATGGTCACCTTCGACCTCAGCCGCGATATCGATGTCGCCGCGCAAGACGTCAGGGACCGGGTTGCAACCGTTCTGCGGCTCTTGCCCGAGGATGCGGACCCGCCGATTATCGCCAAGTACAACAACGAAAATACGCCCGTCCTCACCATCGCCCTTTCCGGCGACCGGACGGCGCGCGAACTCACCGAGCTTGCCGACAAAGTCGTGAAGCCCCAACTGGAGCGCAGCCTCGGCGTTGGGGAACTGCGGATCGTGGGCGGGCTGGAGCGCGCCATCAGCGTCTGGGCCGATGCCGAACGCCTGGAGGCCTACAAGCTCTCCATTCGGGACGTTCTCGATGCGCTGCGTTCGCAGAACGCCGATATCCCCGGCGGCAACGTCACCAACAGCTTGCGCGAAGAATCCCTGCGCACCATCGGGCGCGTGGAGAACCCGAGGGACTTCAACGATATCGTCATTCGCACGGTGAACGGCGCGCCCATCCGCATCAACGATATCGGCTACGCGGAAGACGGCGCCAAGGAACAGCGCTCGCTCGCCCGGCTCAACGGGAAGCCCACCGTGGTGATGGGGATCCTCCGGCAATCCGGCGCGAATACCGTTGCCACCATTGAAGCCGTAAAGGAAAACATGCGGCGGGTGCAGGCGCAATTGCCAGCCGATGTGCGCATGGAAGTCATCCAGGATCAGTCGCGCTTC
The DNA here is from genome assembly GCA_039812845.1 of Bryobacterales bacterium. Classification (GTDB taxonomy): domain Bacteria; phylum Acidobacteriota; class Terriglobia; order Bryobacterales; family Bryobacteraceae; genus JACTMJ01. The sequence goes on along the minus strand of JBDIBK010000059.1, from coordinate 23,371 downwards.
ATCGAAGCGGCCTTGCATGAAATTAACGTCCATCTCGTTCTGGGCAGCATCTTCGCCTGTCTGGTGGTTCTGGCGTTCATGCGCAGTTGGCGCAGCACCATCATTGCGGGAATCGCCATCCCTACTTCCGTGATCTCCACCTTCGCCATGATGGAGGTGCTCGGCTTCACGCTCAACAGCGTCACCATGCTGGCCCTGGTGCTGATGGTGGGCATTGTGATCGACGATGCCATCGTCGTGCTCGAAAACATTTTCCGCTTCGTTGAAGAAAAGAAAATGACCCCGATGGTGGCCGCGCGCGAAGCCACCGCCGATATCGGCCTCGCCGTCCTGGCCACCACGCTGAGCCTGGTGGTGATTTTCGTGCCCGTCTCGTTCATGTCGAGCGTTTCCGGCCGCTTCCTCTACCAGTTCGGCATCACGGCGGCCGTGGCCATCATGGTGAGCCTGCTGGTTTCGTTCTCCCTGACGCCCATGATGAGCGCGCGCCTTCTGCGGCGCGAAGACGCCGTCGGCGGCCACTCCAGGGAAGGCTACTACGCCTATATTGACCGTGCCTATACCCGCATGCTCCATTTCGTCATGCGGCACCGTTTCGCGGTTTCCATGCTGGCTCTGCTGGTGATCCTCTCGTCCGTGCCTCTCTACAAAGTGGTGCGCCAGGAATACCTGCCCGGCGACATCGACGAAAACGAGTTTGAGGTTTCGGTCACGGCGCCGGAGACGGCGAGCCTCACCGCAATGTCCCAGGCGCTCGACCGCGTGGAAGGGGATATCCGAAAAATTCCCGCAGTGAAAGTGGTGCTCTCGGAAGTGGGTGGCAGCTATATGGCCCGCGTGAACACCGCGCGGCTCTATGTGCGCATCGTGCCAATCGAAGAGCGTGTGTTCAGCATCGGCCGCTTCTTCCGCGGCCTTATTCACCTGGATCCCGGCGAAGCCTTCCGCAACAACTACTCGCAGCGCGATGTCATGATGCAGGTTCGCCGCGCCTTGCGCAAATACACTGACTTGCGCGCCCAGGTGCGCAACTTCCCCTCGTTCAACATTGGCGGCGGCAATTTTGAGATTGACTTCGTCATTCGCGGCCCGGAACTGGAGAAGCTTGCCGCCTACGCGGAGCAACTGCGCCAGCGCGCCGAAACCCTGGGCGGCATTTACGACGCGGATACCACCCTCAAGCTGGACCGCCCGGAGCTTCGCGTGGAAATTGACCGCAAGCGCGCGGCCGACCTGGGCGTGAAAGTGGCGGACATCGCGCAAGCGCTGCGGACCATGGTTGGCGGCGACGTCCGGGTGACCCGCTTCCGGGATCCCAGCGTGAATGAAGATTACGACGTGCAACTGCGCCTGACGGAGCAATATCGCGACGATCCCCAAGTGATCTCGCGTCTCTATGTTCCCCGTGCCAATGGAGAGCTCACGCGTCTCGATAACCTCGTAAAAATCGTGCCCTCCACCATCCCCAGCCGCATTGACCGCCTGGACCGCCAGCGGCAGAGCAGTATCCGCGCCTCCATCGGCGACGGCTACGCATTGGCGGACCGCTTGGACGCCCTGCGCAAGGCCGCCGACGAGATGAACATGCCGCCCGCCTACACCACCAGCGTTTCCGGGCGTGGCCGCGAGTTAGAACAGACCGGCCGTGAATTCCTGATCGCCTTCGGGCTGTCGGTAATTTTCATGTATATGGTGCTGGCCTCCCAGTTTGACAGCCTCATCCACCCGTTCACGATTCTCCTTTCGCTGCCTCTTTCCATCCCCTTTGCGCTCTTTTCGCTGTGGGCGACGGGAAATACGCTGAATCTCTATTCGGCTCTTGGAATGCTCGTGCTCTTCGGGGTTGTGAAGAAGAACTCCATCCTGCAGATTGACCACATGAACAGCCTGCGCCGCAAGGGCTTGGAGCGCTATCAGGCGATCATCCAGGGCAACCGGGACCGGCTGCGGCCCATTCTGATGACGACGCTTGCGCTGGTGGCGGGAATGGCCCCGTTGGCGCTCGGTACGGGTCCGGGTTCGGAAGAGCGCCGCGCGATCGCCGTGGTGGTCATCGGCGGGCAGAGCCTCTCCCTGCTGCTCACGCTCCTTGTGACGCCAGTGGCGTACTCCCTCTTTGACGACATCACCCAGACCGCTCTGTGGAAGCGCTGGTTTGGCGGCCGGGGCAGTGAAGAAGACGTGGAAGTCCTGCCGGAAACCGTCGCCGCGCGCGCCCCGCTTCCGCAGCACGCGGGCGATTAACCCTATGCCCGATCGGCTCCAGACCCCACTCCTTTGAGAGGGGCCCGGAGCCGGCGAGGGAAGGGAAAAGGTTCACGCTTAGAACGTCACGCGCAGCGCGATCTGGCCCTGCCGCTCGTTCTGCGCGCTGGTGATTTCGCCAAACGTCGCGCTGTTCACCGTCCGGTTCGGGCCGTTGAATTGCGGGGTGTTGGTCAGGTTCAGGAATTCGCCCCGAACTTCAAGTTTGGCCTTCTCTCCGAGCGGGAACTCCTTCTGGATGGAAACATCGTATTGCTTCTGCGACGGGCCGCGTTCCGTGCCATTCCCAGCGCTGCCGAAGGTTCCGCTCTTAGCCACTGTGTAGGCCGTGGTGTCGAACCAGCGCGAACGCGGCCCCACCTCGCCCAGAGTGCCGCCCGTGGCAATCCGGTCCGCGCGTGCGCCGCGCGACAACGTGCCAGAGTTGTCCGGACCCCGGATCGTGAGGGGGAAGCCGGAGCGCAGCGTCAGAATGCCCCCGATCTGCCAGTTCCCGATGATGTAGTCCACCACCGCCGGCATTCCTTTGCCGATCCATTTTCCCTTCCCGATCGGCACATCCCACACATGGCTCACATTGAACATGTGCGTCGCATCGAAATACGTTGGCCCCCATTCCGCCTTCTGGTCATAGAGGTTCTGCCAGTATGCGGATTGCGAGCCGGCCTGGCCGCCTTCCCCGTAATACCCGATGGCGTCGCTCATCCCCTTGGAGAACGTGTAGTTCGTGAGAAGCTCCAGGCCGCCGCCGAACCGCTTGCGGTATGTGGCCTGCAGCCCATGGTATTGCTGGTTGCCGTTCGATGCCGTGCCGGAAATCTGAGTGATCTTGTTCAGCAGCGGATTCCCGCTTAGAAACGGGCTTGGCAGTGGAGTTCCGCCCGGCTGCAAGATGCGCTGCCGGTAGGGCATGGGCACCACCAGGCGGTGGCCCTTCTGCCCGATGTAGCCCAGCGTGAACACGGATTCCGCCGGCAGTTGGTATTCGAGAGTCAGGTTCCACTGCTGCGTGTTCGCGGGCCTGACGAAGGGATCCCACAGCCGGATGTTCGTGCCGGAGAATGGGTCCGCCGCGCCGAGCGCCGTCAGGCCCTGCGAAAGAGTGGAGCCCGGCAACTGGAACGTGGGACTGTCATAGCGGCCTTCGAACTCCTGGTTGAACGGCGGGTTCAGCGGCAGCCGCAGATTGGTTCCCGTTCCCTCCATAAAGCTGGAGATCGTGTAAGCGCCGCGAACCACTAAGTGATCCCGGGCGGACCATGCAAAGCCAACCCGCGGCTGGAAATCCTTGGTGAAGGGCTCATAGAGCGCGCGGCTGTTTCCATCCTTCCCGGCCAGCAGCAGCTTGCCGGAGAACATCTCAAAGTTCGCCTGACGGTCTTTCACTTCCACCAGCGGCGTGTGATACTCCCAGCGCAAACCCAGGTTCAGTGTAAGGCTTCGGTGGATGCGCCAGTCGTCCTGAAAATAGATTCCGGTAATCCACTTCCGGTGCCCCCACGTTCCGCTTTGCAGGCCGCGGCCCAGCGTTTCCGGAAGCCCCAGCAGGAAATCCGCGTCGGACCAGGCAAACTGGCTGGACGTGCGTCCCGTGAAGCGTCCGCTGAAGGCGAGGAAGCCGGTTCGCCCGTTATTGCCGGCAAAGAAGGTGTTCATCTGCTGGCGAAGCAGTTGCCCGCCCATCTTCATCATGTGCTGGCCGCGGATAATCGTCAGGTTGTCCACAAACTGATAGGTTGTGTTCGCGAACAGTTGCTGGGTTCCGATATTGGAATTCCCGATGTTGCTGGTAAGGCTGTTGCTGAACTGGATGCTCAGCAATCCGGGGCTGTTGACGCCCGCGATGCCGTACTTCGCGTTCAGGTCTTCGAAGCCCTTGTCGGTCCCGCCATTGAACAGCGTGATCCGGTTTACGCCCACCCGCGCCTCGTTCACGAGCGTGGGCGTGAAGGTGTGAGTCCAGTTGACCACCCCCGCCTTGAAGGGCGATTCATTGAAGGTTCCGAAGAGCAGCGGGAACGAGTTCGTCCCGGGGTTGCTCTGCGTGCTGTGCGAATACCGGATCGACAGGTCGTTGCGCTCGTTCGGCTTCGCGTCCACCCGGACGTCGCCCTGGTCGAGGGTGAGCTTGCTGGTGGCGACGTTGAGCTGATTGAACCGGAGATCGTTGCTCAGCGGCGCGGGGTAGTTCGTGCTGTCGCCAAGCAGCGCTTTCGCGGCCGGGCTGATCATTCCGGCCGGAATCTGATTGTTCGCGAACGGGGCGCGCGTGCCGTCGGCCAAAACGTTGAATGGGTTGTAAAGCTGCACATTGGCGCGGCCCAGCTCTTGTTGCAGGTTCAGAAGACGCGAGAAGTCTCCGTTCCGGAAAGCGGTCGGCATCACCGTCGGGGTGCTTACGGCCGCGGGAAAGGGCCGCCGAAGCCCCATATAGTCCACGAAGAAGAAGAGCTTGTTTCTTCCATCGAAGAACTTGGGGATAAATACGGGTCCGCCCGCGGTGAATCCGAACGAGTTGTACCGCACCGGCACCCTGGGAAGAGAACGCCCGGTGGTCGGGTCGATATTCCAGTTTCGGGCCCATGCGTTTGCATTCAGCTTGTCGTTCTTGAAGAAATGGAACACCGAACCGTGCAGTTCGTTCGTCCCTCCCTTGAGAACCACATTCACAACGCCACCCTGGAAATTTCCAAACTCCGCGGAGGCATTGTTCGTAATCATCTTCACTTCGGAAATGGAATCTGGATTGGGCTGGTACGCCGTAAGGTTGTCGGACACTTGGTTATTGTCGATGCCATCCAGCAGGAAGTTGTTGGCCTCCTTGCGATTGCCGTTCACGTAGGGACGGCCGCCTCCGGAGGTGCGCCGGTCATTATTGAAGTCGGCTGGGTTGGTCGTGGTGACGCCCGGCGTCAGCAGGAGGGTCGAAATGTAATTCCTGCTCAGCAGAGGCAGGTTCTCAATCTTATTGGAAGTGATTGTGTTGCCGACGACGGTCGTATCGGTCTGCAGCAGCGGCGGCTCACCGCTCACCTCCACCGATTCGTTCACGGCGCCCACTTCCATAACCACGTTGAACCGTGCCCTCTGGTTGACTTCGAGCGACAGCCCCTCCCGCAGGGACGCCTTGAAGCCCTGCGATTCCACACGGAGGTTATAGATTCCAGGAGGGATCCTGGGGTAAAAGTAGACTCCCGCTTCATTGGTTGTGGTTGGATACGTCAAGCCGCGCGTCGTCTCCGTAATACCGACGGACGCTCCGGCAATGGCGGCGCCGGAAGGGTCGGTCACGCTTCCGGTCAAACTCGCGCTTACTTCCTGCGCGTTCGCCGTCGTTATTCCAATCGTCAAAGCGATACCGAGCAAGAAAGCCGTTAGCCGGCCCACAGTTATGCCAGTAAGGTTTCGCAGCATATGTCTCGAAGACCCCTTTCTGGGCGACAGAATATCAGGGTTTCAAATTTCAGTAAATCCAGAAGATGGTGGAAGAGATTAATAGTTATAGCATTAACAAGCGCTAATGAGGCATGACGGGATATGCAACACATGTAACCATAAGCGGGCACCAGCCCATGGCACCTAATAGTACTGAAGGTACGTTTTGCGGACACAATTCCGCGCGGCGGCAACCGATAGTGAGATAGAATCGGCCCCTAAACTCTGAAGTTCTCTCCCGCTTGATTCCGAAGGGATTGAGTGATAGCGATGATACTGTCCGAATTTCGCATTTGGGAGGGAGCTGTGTACAGAATCGGTAAATTCCCGCTTTTCGGAATTCTCACGCCGCTGAGAATCGCTCTGCTTGTTTTTCTCGGTATCGCGCCGCTGGCTGCTTCGGCGCAGGTGCTCTATGGTTCCATCGTCGGAACCGTAACCGACAAATCCGCCGCTGTGATTGCGGGTGCCACGGTGACGGTGAAGAACGCCGCCACGGGCTTGTCTCGCCAGGCCAACTCGAACCAAACCGGATATTTCGCGATCCCCAACCTTCAGGAGGGTTCGTACGAGGTAACGATCAGCGCCAAAGGCTTCAAACCCGTCACGCAACGGGGAGTGAACGTCAACATCAACACCGTAACCCGTTCGGACATCAGCCTGGAGGTGGGCGATGTGACCGAATCCGTCACGGTGGAGGCCAATGCGGCCGTGCTGCAGACAACCAAGACCGACGTCAGCACAAACCTGAGCTCGGAGGCCGTGGAAAGCCTTCCGCTCGGCGGATACCGCAACTATCAGAGTCTGATGAACCTCGTGCCGGGAGCCACGCCCGTGGCGTTCCAGAATGCGGTGATCGATACGCCGCAGCGCGATTTCACCACCAACATCAATGGGCAGGAGCGCGGCGCCAACAACACCAAAGTGGATGGCGCGGCGAACATCCTCATCACGATGCCGCATCACATGGTCTACGTGCCCCCGGTGGAAAGCATTGAGGAAGTGAACATCTCCACGGACAACTTCGATGCGGATCAGGGAATGACCGGCGGCGCGGCCGTTACGGTGGCCACGAAATCCGGCACGAACGATTTCCACGGAAGCCTGTTCTGGTTCAACGCCAACAACGCCACCCGCGCGATGACGTGGGACGAGAATCGCGCCGGCCAGACCTCGAAGCCGAAAGGGAACCGGAACATCTTCGGCGGCAGCATCGGCGGGCCGGTCAAGCGGAACAAGCTGTTCTTCTTCACCGATTGGGAAGGCACCTTTGAGCGCGTCGGCCGCTCGGATCTCTTTTCCGTGCCGACGGCCGATTTCCGTTCCGGCGATTTCAGCCGGATGCTGGGAGCGCCCATCCTCGACAGCCGCGGGCGGAGCATATCCGTGCCGACCACGGAGGGACCGCTCACCCAGCTCCGCGAGGGGATGATCTTCGACCCCTATTCCGGAAATCTCGACGGCACGGGCCGCTCCGTATTCTCAAGCGGCGGCCGGGTGAACGTCATCCCGGGCGCGCGCCTCAATCCGGCCATCTCGAAGCTAGTCGCGCTCATCCCCCAGCCCAATCGTCCGGGCGATCTGGAGAACTACTTCAACCAAGGGACGCAGCGCTTCAACCGCAATAACATGGACGCCAAGGTCAATTGGAACCGGAGTGAAAAACACCAGATCTGGGGCAAATACAGCGTCATGAACGCGCTCGTGAAGGGCGAGTTCGGCCTCGGCGCAGCCGGCGGAGATTGCCTCTGCGACGGCGGGCTGGGATCGGGCCATACCCTCACCCAACTGGCCGCGATCGGGACAACCTATTCCCTTACGCCCCAGTTCCTCATCGACGGCACCATCGGGTGGACCCGCTTCGGGCAAAACGTGCAGCCGCCGGACCTAGGCAAGAACTTTGGCAGCGACGTCATGGGAATCCCCGGCACCAACGGCCCGGATGAAAAGGAAAGCGGCATGCCCGCCTTCTACATCTCGGACTACTCCACCCTCGGCAACCCGGAGGGGTGGAACCCGCTGTTCCGAAACGATCAGTCGTACACGGCGAACCTGAACGCTGGGTGGATGCGCGGCAAGCACGAGATCCGCTTCGGTTTCGAGTTCCTGCACCACCTCATGAACCACTGGCAGCCGGAACTCGGCGAAGGCCCTCGCGGCGCTTTTGGATTCGACCCCGGCGTCACGGCGCTGAATCCCGACGCGCTCGAGGCATCCGTCGGATTCCAGGACGGAACCCCCTCGTTTGAGAACGGCTGGAACGGGCTGGCCGCGTTTCTGCTCGGCGCTTCGAATTACACCGGCAAGAGCAGCCAGTTCATCAAGATGAACAGCTTCGAGAACGTCTGGGCTCTCTATGCGCGCGACCGCTGGCGGGTCACTCCCAAACTCACGGTCAACGTCGGCCTGCGATGGGAAGCCTATCCCACCCGGCACCGTTCCGCCGGAATGGGCATCGAATCCTACGATCCCAGCACCAATGAGGCTTTGATTGGCGGCCGCGGCGACTTGCCAAGAGATCTGGGCGTGGGCTGGAGCAAGAAGCTGTTTGCGCCGCGTCTTGGCTTCGCCTACCAACTGGGCGGCAAGACCGTTATCCGCAGCGGCTACGGCATCACCTATCACTCCCATCCGTGGGGCGCGCAGGCGCTGCGCGGCTGGTATCCCCTCACCGTCATTTCTCAGTTCGACGGCGCGAACGGCTACCAGCCGATCACGACCGACCCGAACTATGTGGCGGCGGGCGTCCCGAATAAGCCGCTCGGCGGCAATGTGGGCATCCTGCCCATCTGCTGTCCGGATATCAGCACCGGGCGCGTTCCCGTCCCCAACTCCGCCGAACTGGGGTACCCGGTGGCGAACCAGCAGTTGAAGCGCGGCTACATCCAATCCTGGAACTTCATCGTGGAGCGCCGGCTTCCCGGTGAATTTGTCACCTCGGTCGGCTACGTCGGGACTGCTTCCGTGAACGGTTTCGCGTTTCTCGACGTCAATGCCTCGCAGATTCCGGGCTCCGGCGACGAGGGCCGTCCGCTGTTCCAAAAGTTCGGCCGCACGGCAACCACACGCGAGTTCAACGGCCGCACGCATAGCTCGTACCACTCCCTGCAGGCCACACTCAACCGCCGCCTGGCGAATGGGCTGTTCCTCAAGGGAGCTTACACGTTCTCTCACTCCATCGACATGGCCAGCTATGGCGATTGGACCGGCTTCAACTGGAATGCGCCGAGCGTGTTCTATCGCAACCGTGCCACGTCGAACTTTGACCGTGCACACATGTTCCAGATGGGCTTCGTCTATGAGGCGCCCTTCGGAGAGGGCAAGAAGTGGGCCACCGAGGGGGTCGCTTCCGCTATCCTGGGCGGCTGGCAGTTTAACGGCTTGTTTGCGGCCTATACGGGAGCGCCGTTTACGGTGACCTCCTCCGGATCGAGCCTCAACATGCCGGGCAATACGCAAACGGCGGACCAGGTGAAGGGCGATGTCAAATACATGAACAAGATCGGCGACGACGGAACGTGGTTCGACACCAGCGCCTTTGCGCGCGTGACGGACGTGCGCTTCGGCACCGTCGGCCGAAACACCATGCGCGGCCCCGGAACCGCGAACGTGGATCTGAGCCTCTTCCGCACGTTCAAACTGACGGAGAAAATCAACATGCAATTCCGGGCGGAGTCGTTCAACCTGAGCAACACGCCCCATTTCTCCAACCCCAACGGAAGTGCGAACAGTTCGAACTTCGGGAAGATTCTCTCCACGAGTTCGAATTCCGCGTTGGGCCGTTCGCGGGAATTCCGCTTCGGCCTTCGCCTCGGCTTCTAACCCGGACGGGCTGCTTCCGGTTTCCCCGGAGGCAGCCCGCCTCTTTCGTGCCGCATGGCTGGCCGTGCCGCCCGCGGTCTTCCGCGCCGGGCGGCCCGCTCCGGCTGAACCGATATTTCCCTTAGCCAAGACCGCCCCGTATTGCAGGCGTCCACTCTTGATAACCTGGAACTCGATCCTCGCTCGCGGCGGCCGCTCTGCGCTGGCGTCGACTGCGGGCGGAAGGATGGAGGAGCGAAGGATGAAATGTCTTTGTCTGATCTTGTTGGCGGCGATTTCCGCGCTGGCCGTGCCGCCCGAACCGGGATTCGTTTCGCTGTTTGACGGGAAAACGCTTACCGGCTGGCAATCGCCCGCGAAACCGGAGGATCGCTACATCGTAAAGGACGGCTTGCTCACCGCCCCTCCGGGCACGGGCGGCAACTTGGTAACGGCAAAACAGTATGCCAACTTTGTCCTTCGTTTCGATTACCGGCTGGAGCCCGGGGGCAATTCCGGGATCGGCATCCGATACCCAGGCACCGGCGACTCCGCCTATGTGGGGATGGAGATCCAGCTCCTGGACGACACGCATGAAAAATACAAAGGCCTGCTGCACTCGGAGCAGCACACCGGATCCATCTACGACGTCGTTCCCGCCCGCACCCGCTTTCAGAAGCCGGCCGGCGAGTGGAATGAGGAAGAAATCATGGCCGACGGAAGCCACATCCGCGTGACGCTGAACGGGGTCGTCATCGTCGATTTCGACCTTTCTCTCGTCAAGGAGCCCGAAGTCCTCAAGAGGCATCCAGGCCTGCGCCGGACCGCCGGATATATCGGCATTTTAGGCCACCGAAGCCGGGCAGAATTTCGAAACATCCGGATCCGCGAGCTTCCGTAGGAAGCGGAATTCATGCGCCCCGGTCTGGCCAGGTCCGGCCATGCGACTGGGGCCACGCCGCTCTCGGTCTCCACGGAACGGAACACCGTCCACGCCCTGAGACAGGCTCATCGGGGCTGCATCCTCGCGCTCCATCGCCAACCCTGGCGGCTAGCCGTTTAACGGCTTGTTTGCGGTATAACCGGGAGCGCCGATTAGCGTGCCCTCCTCGGGATCAAGCCTCAACAAGTTGAGCCTTGGGTCCCTCCGGCATATTCCGCTTCGGGCCGCGCTGGCGCTTCCAAACAAAGACGGGCTGCCTCCGGCGGTTCCCGGAGGCAGCCCGTCATATTCTCTCGCTGGTCAGATTCCGCTCACCGCGCGGCACAGACGCTGCCGCCGGAATGCCGCCGTCATGTGCCGCGCGGCTCTCCGGTCGCGACGGTCAGAACGTGAGGCGCAAGCCCAATTGCGTGATCCGCGGATCTCTTGCGCCCGTCACCTGGCCGAAGGTTCCCGACCCCAGCGTCGCGCCCACCCCGGACCACTGCGTGTGGTTAAAGATGTTGAAGAACTCCGCCCGGAACTGCAGCGCGACGTTCTCCGCCAATTCGGTCCGCTTGCTGAACGTGAGATCCCAGTTGTGGATCCCGGGACCGACGAGGATGTTCCGGCCCGAGTTGCCGAACGTGCCCAGCGCGGGGAGCCCGAACGAACTCGTGCTGAACCATGCCAGCTTCTCCTTCGCCTGGGTTACCGGGCCGAGCAAGGCGGCGCGTTGGCCACCCGCCCCCGTGCCTGCGCGGTCCGGCGAGATTCCCACGCTGAATGGGTTCCCGCTTTGGAAATTCGTGATTCCGGACACCTGCCAGCCGTGGAGGGCCTTTCTCTGCCAGCCGCTCATGCCGCTCGCAAAGGGGATCTCCCAGACGTAGCTCGCGACGAACACATGCCGCCGGTCGAAGTTGGAAAGTCCCCGGATGGTGCGGTAGGACGAATAAATATCAAACGGCGTCACCGCATCGTCGATCGACTTGCTCCACGTGTAGGATCCCTGCACCGTGAAGCCCCGTGAGAACTGCCTCACCACCGAACTTTGCAGAGAGTGGTAGGTGGAGTTTGCCGTCGTGTTGTACGCGGTGATTCCCGCAAAGCCGGGGAAGGGGCGCAGCGCGTTGGCGCTCACGGAACCGCCGGCGATTCGCGCGTCGGGCATCGGCTGGTTCCAATCCCGCGTGCGGATCAAATGGTTTCCCTTTGACCCCACATAGCCAACCATCACCACCAGGTCCCCCCGAAATTGACGCTGAATATCCATTGACCACTTCTGCATGTACGGGATATCCCAGGGCGATGTCATCGTGACGATCGTGCTCGGAAAGATGCGCCGGGTGCCTCCCGTCGGGTTGGAGAAGCTCGTGTTGTAGATGGAGATGCTGCGGTTGAACGGGAAGTTGTTGCGGGTGCTGGAGACGAACTGCGACCACCGGTCGTAGAACAGCCCGTAGCCCCCGCGCACTACCGTGCGGTTGTCGCTGGTGAGCGCGTAGGAGAAGCCCACGCGCGGCGCAAACGTGTTGTAGCGCGAGTTCGTTGTGGCATGGCCGTAGGGATTGTCTTTCGCTCCCGCGACGACAATGCCGTTGCCGAAATTTTCGGTTCCGAGCACAACCTCCCCGTTCGGCAGAACGGTGGCCGCGTCCGCGCTGTCGAACCGCTTCGGATCAAAATAGGAAATCAAACCGTCGTTGCCGCGCTCCGGCTGGAAGAACTCCCAGCGAACCCCCGCCGTAACCGTCAAGCGGGGCAGCACGCGGTATTGGTCCTGGACGTAGAGCGCGGCGTCGGTGAAAACGGCCGCCCCGCTGCGATGGTCGGACGTTTCCGAATAGGAGAACGCGGAACCCGTCAGCAGGTCCGCGAGCGCGTCGTTGGTAGCGGAGGAATTGAAGGCGAAGGTGCCATTGTTGTTGATCGCGCTAGAGTTCTGCCGCTTGCTGTCATGGCTGATGGCGCCGCCGAATTTCACAACGTGCTTGTCGAATATCCAGCTAACGTTGTCCATCACTTCAAACGTGTAGTGAGAGATGTTCTGCGGCCAGTTGATGGCGATGCCGGCGTAGCTCTGCGCCATGCTGATCGATGGAATGAACCCGGCGGAATCGGTTACCGTGTCGAAATAGCGGGGCACCTTGAAATCCGGGGCGCGCAGGCGCGACGCCGACGGCATCGTTGAGATCGCCATGGAGCCGTGATACCAGGCAGCCGTGATCTGGTTCAGCAGAGTGGGCCGCACCGTCCAGTTCACCGACGAATTCGCCGTGTACATGATGTGCGATTGGTCGGAGGACGCAACATTCGGCATCGCATTGTTCGCGAAGAGTCCGAACGGGCTGTTGAGCCGCGTGCTGTCGATGTTGTAGCGGCCGAACCAACTGAGATTCGGCGTGACGTTGTAATCCAGCCTCCCGAGGGCGGAGCGGTACCGCGTGCCGTCCGGCGCGGAACTGGAAAAGTTGAGCGCTCCCTGCCGGAAGCCGGGAATCGGCCGCGCATAGTAAGTCTTCAGCAGCGCCAGCGCGTTCTGATCGAGTCTCCCGCTTGGAATCTGGTTGCCCGCGAAGGGAGTGTTCGTCAGGGGGTCCTTGATGGTTCTGCCGGAGGAAAAATCGCCCGCCATCTGTGCGTCCGTCGGCACGATCGCGGTGCGCGTTCCGGTGGTCTGGATGATGCGCCGGTATTCGTTCGAGAGGAAGAAAAAGAGCTTGTCTCTCTTAATCGGGCCGCCCAGCGTCCAACCGTAATTGTTGTACCGGTTCTTGGGTTTCGTGGTCGCGAAGAAATTACGCGCGTCCAGGTGATCGTTGCGGAAAAACTCGAACGCCGTGCCGTGATAGGAATTCGTCCCGGATCGCGTGATGACATTCACCTGCGCGCCGGAGTTGCGGCCGAACTCGGCCGAATAGGCGTTGCGCTCAATGTGCACTTCGGCGATGGCGTCCAGGTTCACCATGGTCAGGTTGTTGCCGTTGTAGGTGTCCACATTTCGCCCGCCGTCCAGCAGCCAATTGTTGGAGCTCTGCTGGCCGCCGTTAAAGGAGAAGGGAACGCTCGTGTTCGAACCGAAGCCGGGTTGCTGCGCTTGGTTTGACGCCACGCCCGGCTGCAGCGTGATCAGTTGGGTGAAGCTCCGCGTGTTCAGCGCCAGTTCCTGAACTTGGGAACCGTAGATCGTGGAGTTGACGCTGGCGGAGGCCGTATCCACTTGCGCCACCGACGATTCCACATGCACCGTTTCACTAACGGCGCCCACTTTCAACTCGCCATCCACGCGCAGCGATTGGCCCGCGCTGATGGAGACCGCGGATTGAACCGTCTTCTGAAATCCAGGTTTCTCAAACTCGATCCGGTAAGTGCCTACGGGAATTTGCAGCAGCCGGTAAGCTCCCTCCGCACCGCTCACGGTCTCCCTGGTAAAGCCGGTGCTTTCACTGGTTATGCGGATCCTGGCATCGGGAACGCTCGCGCCGGTCTGGTCGCGAACATTGCCAAGGAAGGTTCCGGTGCTGATGGATTGCGCGGAGGCGCAAGTCACCAGAAAACAACAGACAATCAGCATTCGTTGAATGACTCGGTACATGGCCGCTCCTATTGCAAAAACTCGAACTTTGGAGAACTTTGCGTCATCAAGCAATAACGCCGACTTCATCAGGCGATGACGTCGGCGACGAAACGGAACGAACGGACGGAAGCCTTGCCGCTTCCTTTCATTTGGGCGCGCGGATTACCGCAATTTCCAAAGGAAGAAAGAACATGCGGCCCCAGTTTTGTCGATTGTGCAATGGCTGCTGGGGAAAGTCAAGGCGGATCGCGGGTCGCGTTTCGACAGCCTTTGGAGGCTCTCTCTCGCGAATTGCTCCCCGTCCGCGCGGAATCGGAAGCGCCCAGGCTATCCCAGCCCTGTGCGGGCACGGCCCGGGCGGCGAATCGGGTCACTTGCGCTCCAAGAAGGCACGCCGCAGCTACGGCAGCTGCGCTTCGCGGGCGTCGAAATCAAGCGCGGCGGAATTCAGGCAATAGCGCATGCCGGTGGGGTTTGGCCCGTCGTCGAAGACATGGCCCAAGTGGGCTCCGCAGCGGCTGCAAATGATCTCGACACGGTGCATGCCCTGGGAGAAGTCCACCCTCTCCCGGATGTTCTCTTTGGCGATCGGCTGATAGTAGCTCGGCCAGCCGGAACCGGATTCGTACTTCGTTTTCGAATCGAAGAGCGGCGTGCCGCAGCGGACACACTTGTAAATCCCGTCACCCTTAAAGTGGGTGTACTTGCCCGTGAACGCGCGCTCCGTTCCCTGGCAACTCGTGACGTCGTAGCTAAGAGACGGGAGTTCCTTCTTCCACTCCTCGTCCGTCTTGATGATCTGCTCCACCGTCTCGACGCCCGTGCGCCTGCCCGCTTTGTCGAACGTGGCGATCTTGACGGTTTTCACTTTCTTGCCCTTGTTCGCGGCCTTCGCGGCGGAAGAGGCCGCCTCGTTCCCAGAGGTTTCCGAGGCCAGTGCAGGCAGGCCCAGGCCGAGAAGGCTGGAGAGCATGGCGTGCCGGCGCGTGAAGGAAGAGTGTGAGTTGAATGCCATAGCGGAAATTCCCTCCCTCTTTAGTATTGATTATCCGATGCCGCGCCACCGCCGCTCGTTTCAGAACTCCGCATCCTGGCCGGCCGGCGCGTCTCCGCCTCACACGGAACTCAGAATCGCCCCCGCCCCTCAGCTTGCGAACCCGTGCTGCTTCCGGTGGTAACCCGCATCAAAGCGCTGCGTGGTCTTGAAGGTTTCGTATCGTCCGTCTCCGGCCACCTCCCGCAGTCTTCCCGAAAGCGCGCTGAGCTCCTGCTCCGTCATCGGCTGGAAATCGCGGACAATCGCCAGCGCCCGGTTCAGGTCTTCCATGGAGGCGAGCCCCACCACCTGCGTGCTGGTGGGCTGGGAGAGAAAGTAGCGGTAGCACTCCTCCACCGTCACCACCCCGTCCCGCAGCATCTGCCCGTCGCCGCCGCAGCCCTTCATCCCGATCACACCGATGCCCCGCCGCTGGCATTCCGGCACCACCTCATGCCGAAAGCTCTCAAAGCTGTGGTCCATGATGTTGATCGGCATCTGGCAGGCATCCCACGGGAAATTCATGGCCAGCATCTTGCGGTGAATGCGCGGATGCTTGTGGCCCGTAAACCCGATAAAGCGGACCTTCCCCTGCTTCTTCGCCTCCAGCGCGGCGCGCAGCCCGCCTTTCTCTTCCAGAAACTCCGGATCGTTGAAGTAGTTGCACTCGTGGAACTGCCACAGGTCGATCACATCCGTTTGCAGACGGCGCAGGCTGTCCTCCAGGTGCCGCATCGCTCCGGCGTAATCCCGGTCGCACACCTTGGTCATCAGGAACGCCTTCTTCCGGTATCCGTCCATCGCCAGCGCCTTGCCCATCACTTCCTCGGCACGCCCGTTGTGGTAGTCCCAGGCGTTGTCCATGAACGTGATGCCATGGTCGATGGCCGTATGCACGATGCGCAGCGATTCGCTCTCCTCCTTCGGCCGAGCCTGATGATGCCCGCCCAGCCCAAGCACCGACACCCGAACCCCCGTCTTCCCCAACTCCCGCGTAGGAACGCCCCCACCGCCGGCCTGGGTCTGCGATGTGGATTGAGCCTGCAAAGTAGATTGCGCCAGCGAAGAAGACTGGGCCAGGGAAGTAGTCAAGACAGGCAGTCCCGCCGCCCCCGCCAAAAACTGCCGCCGGGATCGATCCGTCATACCGCCGGTCATAACGCTCCTCCTTGCGGAACATTGTACGGTTTCGGGCGGCGCAATAACAGTCCCATTCCGTCAGCCAGCCAAGCGGACCTCCAAAGAGCCCCCACCGCGCACCGTCCGCAAGAGCCAACCGCAAACACCGCCCAAGGCCTCCGCGCAGGCCGGCCAATCCGCTGACCCGCAGCCATTCCATATCCAAACGCCGAAGCCGGGCGCGAACCGGCCCTCCTCGTGTCATCCCATACGAATGGAAAGATTTCTGAGACCATATCCGAAGTCGAACTCAGCCCGGCTTAAGGACAGGGCCAACGAGCGAATCACGTGGAAATGCCCTCCGCGTCCAGAGGATAATGGCTGGGAGGCCATGAGCGTCCCCAACCTCCCCCAAAGTCTCGATTCCTCGCCCTCATCCGGCGAGCGGAATATTAACCCGCCTTTTCTTTCCCGATTGCGGTTCAGGAATTTTCTTTCGTTCGGATCGGATTCGGGTTGGATCAATCTAGGGAATCTCAACGTGCTCATCGGTCCGAACGGGTCGGGCAAGACGAACTTTCTCACTGCGGTCGATATTCTGCGTAGGGGAGCCGAACGCGATATTCAGTCTGCTCTGGGTGCTGGCGGCCGTGCTTCAGATTTCGTCTGGAAAGGTGCCGAAGATGCCAAGACTTTCGATATTGAGGCCGAATTTTCATACCCATTCGATCAATACCCCTTAGGCTATCGCGTTCAGCTCTCCGCGGGGTCGGATCTCTTCGGCATCCCCGATGAAATGCTCGTAAGACAACCTCGTCCTGGCCTCCCGGAGATAGAGAAGATTTCTCCTATCTTCGCCCGCGCTTTCGGCAATCCGCCGAAACCATTTCTCGAAATTCGTGGGCTGGACGACCCTGATCGCCGCTCCGCGGTCCAGGACCCGGATCTTCCTGCGAATGCACTGATTTTCTCGCGGCGTGAGCAACGCCTGTATCCGGAAATTACCTATCTTGGGGAGCGATTGGAGCGCACGAAGCTCTACCGTTTTCCAGAGTTGGATACGCGAACGCCCCTGCGAGTGCCGCAATCGCCATCCGTGCAGGGCGAGTTCCTGAATGAAGATGCCAGCAACCTGAATAAGTTATTGAATAACTTGCGGGAAGTTCCAGGTGTCTTCGAGCGAATAGAATCGGGCCTGAAGGAATTCATGCCGGCGGTATCTCGAATCCATATTCACGCTGGCTACAATTCCTTCGAACTGAGATTGAGCGAAGCGGGGCTCTCCACTCCGGTCCCTGCTGCGCGGCTGTCGGATGGCACACTGCGCTATCTGATCCTCTTATTTGTTCTCACGCACCCGTCGCCACCGCCTCTCGTCTGTATCGAGGAACCCGAGATAGGGCTTCACCCCGACATGATTTACGGCGTCGGCAAACTGCTCCTCGAAGCCTCGTCGAGAACTCAGTTGATTGTCACTACTCATTCCGATGTCCTTATCAACGCGCTCTCGGGTTCTCCGGAAACGGTTGTCGTATGTGAAAGAAGCGACGGAATCACCCATCTCCGCAGGCTGCAACTGGCGGAACTCGATGACTGGCTGGCGGATTACTCCCTCGGCGATCTGTGGCGGCAGGGCCATCTTGGAGGCAACCGCTGGTGAAGATCGTGGTTTTCGTGGAGGGCACGGCAGGAGATCCCGCGGCCCTTCGTAAAGCGTTTCGTCAGTTTTTTGAACGGCTTGGCATTGCAGATTCACGGCTTCAGATTGTCGCGGCAGGCGATGGCCCCGCCGCTCACAAGGCGTTTGCGAAAGTCGTCTCCCGGCCCGCAGACGGTCAAGTTGCTTTTCTCCTGATTGATTCAGAGCAGGCCAAGGAGCGAGACATTCCGAACTGGCACTTCCTTGCGCGGATGCGAAAACTGGAAAAGCCGAAAGCGGCGTCAGACGACTCGCTGGGGCTCATGGTCCAGTGCATGGAGACATGGTTTCTCGCGGATCGAGAAAAGGCGATCAAGTACTTCCAATTGGCCAGTGACGGGAATCCGTTGCCGAAACACGCCGAACCGGAGTTGGTGCCAAAGCTCCAGGTGCTCGAATCCTTTGATAAGGCCGCTCGGCAATGCCGGGGCCGGCGCTATCAAAAGGGTGAGGACGCCTTGGCACTCCTGGGTCTCGTTGACCCGGCGATCGTCGCGAAGCGTTGCCCGCACGCGGATCGATTTTTCACCACGCTCAGGCATGCGGCGAGTGACGAAACCGTGCGCGAAGCGTAGCGCCAGTTCCGCTCCGCAAACTCTCCGGTCCCGCTTCCCCCTTACTTCGCAATCGGTGCATGAAACTGAAGATCCCATGTGATGGGGCCGTTCGGACCATCCATTCCGCCCTTCATTACCACTTGCGCCGTCCCTCCGGGTTTGCCGTCCGTGATTAGAGAGGTGATCCCGCAACGCGCAGGGCTCGTGTTCGTGCCGATCGGGCCGCCCTTCGGGAAACTGGAGTTCATGAAGCAGTAGTCGGCCGAGCCGAGCTCACGGCCTGCCCCTGAGAACCCGATAGTCAGCAAGAATACCGGGCTGTCCTCGCTGTACTCGCCGTTCCGCGCGTCCGCCAGCGTCCCAGCCTTTGGCGCATGGTCGAAGAATGCCGCTTGCAACTGGGTCTTTTCCGCGTTCCACCAAACCAATGCGTGTGTGGCCCGGATCGTCTGCCCTAGGTATGTGCCGGTGCCTCGGACGGTGTTCAGCGGGAGGGTAGGTTTTGCGGCAGGAGTCGCGGCCGCCGCCGATCCGCTCCCGCCGGAGCCTGCGGGCAGCGAGACCGAAAGCGGGAGATACAGCGAATACTGTGCGCTCTGGCCCGTCAGCAGACCTGCGATGGCACCGTCCGCTTTCAGCATTCCTCCGATGGAAAGCACATGGCACTCCTGTCCGCTTGCGCCCTCAATGTGCAAGTTCTTCGTGAAGCCGAAGGAACGGATCGCGCAGCCCTTCAAGCTGTTGACAAGGCCCGAAGTAGAGCCCGGCGTATAGAGCAAATCAACAACCACGGAGGGTGCGGACGCCCCGGCCGCATCCTCCCAGGAGCCGGTCGCGCGTTCCCGCGCCTCCGCCTCGACGGATAGCGGCTCATGGGCGAACAGCACGGAAACCCGCGCATTCTCCGTGTCAAAGAAAGCCACCGCGGGCGCGAACGTCGCTTTCTGGCCCGCCACCGTCAGGCTGGGGGGCGGCACCTGGGCGCTGGCACACGCGACAATACCCAAACCACCGACCGCGGAAAGCGCGATAAAGGTGCGTAACATAGGAAACCAACTCCCTTCGGAAGAACAAGCGGCATCCGCACCCGCACCGGCTCACGCCAGCCCACATACTTTTTCCGCTTGGTATCACATCGCCGATCCCTCCCGCTGCACGGGCCGCCTCGCCCGTATTCGCATACATCCCCATCGGCCATCGAAGATACCCGATAGGCCAGATAACATGGGAGGGATGCGAATCCTCGGCCTTCTTGCCCTGCTATCCCTCGCCATCGGGCTTTCCGCCCTCGCCGCCGTCGAAGAGCGCGGTTCCTCGGCGTGGCCAACGGCGAACCATTTTCGGATTCCCGTTGCGAGTTCGGCTCCCGCCGGCAAGCCCGTCTGGGTGGATGCCGAACTTCCCGTAGCCTTCAATCCCGATTCTGTCCGCGTGATCGCCGCCGGAGTCGCGGGACCCGTCATTCCAGCCAAGACCAACTGGCAGCAGCCCAACGCCCGCATCAGTTGGATCTCCACCGGCGCGCCGAGCTATCACGTCTATTTCGACACCGGGTCAAGCGGCGAGACCCAGCGCCTGGCTTCTCCCGCCATGGTCGGTGTGGGGGACCGCGTGACCTACGGAAGGGCCGGCGTTCGCAACCGCCTGGGTGTGGGCCTGTGGGCGCATCCCGCGCCCGTGGATATGGACCGCGACGGCAACCTCGATCTCATCGTCAGTTGCCCCGATAACCCGTTCAACGGAATCTGGTATTTCCGCAATCTGCGCACGAACGGCGACCCCTTGTTTGACCGCGGCCTGTGGCTGGGGCCCGCAAAGAAAGATCTCGTCGCCGCGGACGCCAACGGCGACGGCAACGTGGACCTCGTTTTCAGCGGCGGCTATTACAGCGACGTTGCCGCCAACCTGCTTTCCAAGCCCGTCAAAGTCGGCCTCCCTCGCGACATGCACATTGGCCGCGATGACCTCTGGCATCCCGTCGATTGGGACGGCGACGGCAACATCGATTTCCTCACCGGTGTCAGCGATTGGCGCGACTATGGCTGGGACGACGCCTTCAATTCCAAAGGCGAGTGGACCCGCGGGCCGCTCCATGGCTACATCTACTTCCACCGCAACCTCGGCACCAACCAGAATCCGCGCTATGCCGGCCCGGTGAAGCTTCAGGCCGGCGGCTGGGAGATTGACCAGTACGGCAGCCCCATCCCCAACCCCGTGGATTGGGACGGCGATGGCGATCTGGATCTGCTCGGCTCGAACTTCATCGATACCGTCACGCTCTTCCACAACGATGGCTCGCGACGGCAGCCCCAACTGCGCGCCGGAGAATTGCTGCGTGTGCAGGGTCCCCGGGGTGACGAAGTGCTGAAGATGGATCTCTGCATGATCCAGCCGCGCGTGGTCCGCTGGCATTCCGACGGAAGGCCGTCGCTCGTCATCGGAGAAGAAGATGGCACGGTGGCGCTGGTCGAGAATCTGGCGCCCAAGGGGGAACTCCCCCGCCTCGCACCGCCTCGCTATTTTGAGCAACTGGATCCCTTCGTGAAGAGCGGTGCTCTTTCCCGCCCGGTGGCCGTGGACTGGAATGGCGACGGGTTGCTCGATATCATTTCCGGGGATTCCGCCGGATACATCCGCTACTTCCAGAACGTAGGCTCGAAGGCCGCGCCCGTATTTGAAGACCGTGGCCTTCTGGAAGCGGCGGGCAAGGTGATTCGCCGCGTCGCCGGCGCGAACCGCTCCATCCAGGGGCCCGCCGAAGCAAAGTGGGGCTATGCAAATCCCTCGGTCATTGACTGGGACCTTGACGGCGACCTCGACATCCTCGTCAACGACATCTGGGGCGAAGTCGTCTGGTATCGCAACGATGGCACCCGCACGAATCCAGCGCTCGCGGCCGCGCGGAATATCGAAGTGGAGTGGACCGGCCGCAACCCCAAGCCGGACTGGGTTTGGTGGGAGCCCCAGGGCAAGCAACTGCTCACACAATGGCGCACCACCCCGAAAACCATCGATTGGGACGGGGACGGCCTGCCCGATCTCGTCATGCTCAACCACCAGGGATACCTCTCTCTGTTCCGGCGCGCCCGCCGTGGCGGCAAGCTGGTGCTGCTCGGGCCGGAGCGTATCTTTGTCACCGGTAGCGGCCGCTTCCTCAATCTGGCCGCGGGCCGCGCCGGTTCCAGCGGCCGGCGCAAAATTGAGTTCGTCGATTGGGACAGCGATGGGGATATGGACCTGATCGTCGATTCCAACGGCGGCCCTCTCTGGTATGAGAACATCGGTTCGCAACGGAAGCCCGTAATGCAGTTGCGCGGCCCCCTCATCCAGGTGCCCCTTCGTGGGCACAGCCCCACGCCGAACGTGGCCGATTGGACCGGCGATGGCAAACCGGACCTGCTCATCGGCGGCGAAGACGGGCACTTCTATTTCTTTGAGCACGATTACATCCAGCAATTGGCCGCCAAGTCCAGCCAGACGCGGCCGGCCCAATAGCCGGCAGCGAGACGGGCCGTGCCTCCCAAGGCGAGCGATCGCCAGACGCTTCGCAAGCCTGGGTCCGCCGCGAACCGTCGCGCCGCAGCCGCCTTCTAACGCGTCGCGTCAGCAACACCGTCCGACTGTCGCTCCAGCATGACCGGCCGACCGTCGTGCCAGCAACACCGTCCGACCGTCGCGCCAGCATGACCGGCCGACCGTCGCGCCAGCGACAGGCAGCGATTAGCCAGGCGTTTCACACGCCTGGATTCGTCCCGCCCCACGACCCGCGCCGCGTCAGCGGTGCCACAACTCCCCCCAGTCCCAGCGCCCTGTTCCCGAGCCCGAAGGGCGGCACGATCCAGCCCCGAGCCCGAAGGGCGGCATGAGCCAGCCCAGTGTGCAAACACCCGGAATCTTCCCAAAACGGAACGAAAACCCCGGAGGGGTGGCATGAATCACCGCGCACTCTCAGCGCCGCAACATCTCCTCAAATGATCGTCCACTCCCACACCGCGCGCGGCCACGCCAGCCCCCATCCCGCGGAACGGCATAAGACTGCCTGTCCGCTCTCATCATCCACCCCACACTCCGCGCGGCTCCGCGGCGAGTCCCATTGACATCCCACCGCCATGGCAGTACTTTCGATTTAGGACCTACGGATATGAAATCAGCCGTCTCGTTTCTGCTGGCCGCGGTTGTGCTGCTTTGCATCCCAGCCCGGACACCGGCCGAACCACCGAAAGCGGTGGAAGCGGTCGGGCACTTTGGCGTTCTGCGCCATGCGGGGGACGAGAGCAGCCTCGGCAGTTCCCCCGCGTGGGGAGGTACCGTGACCCTGCCCTTCGCCCGGCGATGGGCCGTGGACGTGGATGCCACTGCCGGGCACCTGGATAACTACGACTCCGATGGGATCGGCTACGAGAACCGCCGCACCCTGCTCACCGCGCACCTGCAGTATCGCCGCGGGAGCGAGAAGGTGTACGGTTTCGTCGGCATCGGCACCGGCTTGCAATGGAGCGAGCAAGAGGGACGATTCCGGTATCAGCAATACCCCACGGACCCGAGGACGGCCACGTACCGGGACCCAGAGAACGACTTTGCCCCCCTCGGCTACAAGGCCGGTGTGGTCGTGAACCCCAAGAGCCGCCTGCTCATACGTGGAGAAGTATTCCTGCAGCACGCCTATGCGCTTCCCAACGTGATGGCGCGCATCGGCATAGGATGGCGCTTCTAGCGCCCGCCGGCATCCCCGCGCCCATCCCATCCAGCAACCCCGCGGCGAACGGCCCGCGGTGCGCCCGCCGCATCCTTCGTCGCGTCAGCAACCGACAGCGATTCCAGGGCCGCGTATCAGCACCCCGGCGGGCGGTTAGCCGCATCCTTCGTCGCGTCGGCGACCGACAGCGATTAGCCAAGCGTTTCACACGCCTGGATTCGCCCCACCCGCCGCCATCCGTGCCCGGCCCCCGCCTCAGAC
>JBDIBK010000058.1:0-24845 GCA_039812845.1 Bryobacterales bacterium | reverse complement strand
CCCTTG
Organism: Bryobacterales bacterium; assembly: GCA_039812845.1. GTDB lineage: Bacteria > Acidobacteriota > Terriglobia > Bryobacterales > Bryobacteraceae > JACTMJ01. The sequence continues at coordinate 24,839 of JBDIBK010000058.1, read as the reverse complement.
CCTCCCGCGGCCATATCGCGAGGCCGGAAATCGGAGACCACGGGCACGCCAAAGCGCTCCGCCATCGCGCTTGGTTCGCCGATCTGCAGCGTCCCGGCGATAGGGCGGCCCAGGTAGGGCAGCGGCTCTCCCTGGTGGTAAATCGTTTGTCCGTGGCAGCCGATCAGTTCAAGCCGCGCGCCCAGCCCGTTCACATGGAGCGCGCGCTCCACCGCATTCGCGTACAGTTCGCCAAGCAGCACGTGCAGGCGCGTGAGGTCGGCCGTGTGCGCCTGGCAGTTAGAGACGCCCAGAATCGCTTCCCGCACCTCCTCGGCATATGGCTCCGCGTGCGTGGCAAGCAGCGTGAAGCGAAATGGGGAAAGCTGCGCGATATCGACGATAGCCACGTCGATCCCGTCGAGCGAGGTGCCGCTCATGATACCGGCGACGATCATTTGCGGTTCAACTCCCGTTGCAGTTCCGACAGCAATTGCAGCGCATCGATGGGCCGCAGTTCGTCCAGGTTGACCTCGCGGATGCGCTCCGCGATCCCGTGCGTGACGGGCTCAAAAAGCTGAATCTGCATCGAGGGCTTCGCCGGGCTGGGAGCGATCTCCTCGCTCACCTTGCTCTCCGCCTTCTCGTGCAGCTTGAGGATTTCGCGCGCGCGCAAAATCAGCGATTGCGGCAGGCCCGCGAGACGCGCCACCTCAATGCCATAGCTGCGGTCCGCCGCCCCCGGTTCAACGCGCCGCAGAAAGATGATCTTGTCGCCCGCTTCCTTCACCTTCACCTGCAAATTCACCACGCCGGGCAGGCGGTCGGCAAGCACGGTGAGCTCGTGATAGTGCGTGGCGAATAATGTCTTCGAACCCAGGCGCCGCTGGATGAATTCCGCCACGCCCCAGGCCAAAGCAAGGCCGTCATAGGTGGCCGTGCCGCGCCCGATCTCGTCGAGCAGTATCAGGCTGTCCGCGCTGGCTGTATTGAGGATGGCGGCCGTCTCGGTCATCTCCACCATGAAGGTGCTGCGGCCGCGCGCCAGATTGTCCGCCGCTCCAATGCGGGTGAATATCCGGTCCACCAGCGGAAGAAGCGCCGCATTGGCCGGCACGTAACTGCCCATCTGCGCGAGCAGCGCGATGAGCGCCGTCTGCCGCAAATACGTGGATTTTCCGCCCATATTCGGGCCGGTGATGATGGCAAGAAACTGCTTCTCTTTGTCGAGATAGAGATCGTTGGGGATGAAGCGCTGCGAATCCTCCCGCATCAGTTGCTCGATCACCGCGTGCCGGCCGCCTTCGATTCGCATCACGCCTTCGCTGGAAAAATGCGGGCGGCAGTAGGCCGATTCGGTGGCGAGCGTGGCGAGGCCGGTGTGGACGTCCAGCTCCGCAATCGCCGCGGCCGTGCCCTTCACGCGCACAGCCTGCGCGAGCACCGCCTTGCGAACCGCCTCAAAGACCTCCCGTTCAATCGCCAGCATCCGTTCCTCGGCTTCGAGGATCTTCGTTTCGAGTTCCTTCAGTTCCGGAGTGATGAAGCGTTCGGCGTTCACGAGCGTCTGCTTGCGGTCATAGTCCGCGGGCACGCTGGCGAGATTCGCTTTGGAGATCTCGATGTAATAGCCGAAGACGCTGTTGAAGCGCACCTTGAGAGAGGCGATGCCGGTGCGCTCGCGTTCTCTCGTTTCGATGTCGGCCAGATAACGTTTTGCGTTCCGGCTCAGGTCGCGCAGTTCGTCAAGCTGCGGATGGTAGCCGTCCCGCACCGTCCCGCTATCGTTCAGGCTGGCGGGCGGTTCGTCGCTGATCGCGGCGCGAAGCAGTTCGCGCAAGGGCGGAATGTCGTCGAGAGCGTCGCGCAGCGCGGCCAGCCGCGCGCTCGTGCAATCTGCCAGATACGCTCGCAGCGCCGGCGTCCGTTCAAGAGATTTCGCCAGCGCCACCAGTTCGCGCGGCCCGGCTGTGCCCAGGGTAATGCGCGCGAGCAGCCGCTCGAGGTCCAGCACCTCCCCGAGCAGCACCGTCAGTTCGCCGCGCGCGATGGTGGCGCGGATCATCTCCGCCACGGCGTCGAGGCGCGCTTCAATCTCGGCGAGGTCGCGCGAGGGGCGAAGCATGCGGCGGCGCAGCAGGCGCGCGCCCATGCTGGTGCGGGTGCGGTCCACCGTGGCGATCAGCGTGGCCTGCCGGTTGCCATCAAGATCCTGCGAAAAAATCGGCTCAAACAGTTCGAGATTGCGAATGGTGACCGCGTCCAGAACAAGGTCCGCGCCGCGGTCGAGAAACGTGGGCACCTCCAGATGGTCCAGCGCGGATTTCTGCGTCTCGCGCAGATAGTGCAGCAGCGCGCCCGCGCCTCCCGTGGCCAGCGGTTTCCCCGCCAGCCCGCAGCCGTCCAGGCTCAGCAGGCGGAAGTGCTCGCGAAGGATCTGGTCGGCGTAGGCCGGTTCGTGCGTCCACGCCTCCACTTCCGTGAGCAGGATCCGCAATCCCGCGAGAGAATCGCCCACCGGACGCAGCGCTTCGGACACCAGCAGTTCTCTCGCGCCGCACTGCTCGATCAACGCCGCCAGTTCCGCGGCGCTCGTCTCCGTAGTGCGAAACTCGCCGGTCGAGAGATCCACCCAGGCCAGGCCGGCATGTTCCCCGTTCAAGGTCGCCGCTGCCAGATAGTTATTCTCCCGGCTGCGCAGCACGTTCGCTTCGGTGGCGGTGCCCGGCGTCACAACCCGCGTGATCTCGCGCCGAACCAGCTTCTTTCCGGGCCCCGGCGCTTCCATCTGTTCGCAGATCGCCACCCGGTAATTGCGCTGCAGCAGCCGCGCGATATACCCCTCGGCCGCATGATGCGGAACCCCGCACATGGGCACCGGTTCGCCCTTCTCCTTGTTGCGCGAAGTGAGGGTGATTTCCAGTTCGCGCGCGGCGGTAACCGCGTCGTCGTAAAAGAGTTCGTAGAAGTCGCCCAGGCGGAAAAAAAGCAGAGCCTGCGGCGCCTGTTCCTTCGCCGCGAGGTATTGGCGCATCAGGGGCGTTGCGGCTTCAACGGACATTCGGCTCCGGTGAGGTCAGCAGCAGTTGTGCGTTGCCGGTCACGGGTACATTCCCCGCAGGCTGGTGGCGAAGGCCACCCGGTCCACCGCCAGCATATAGGCGGCCGTGCGATTGTTTACCTTGTGCTTCCCGGCGAATTCGAGCGTATCCGCGAACGCCGCCACCATCATCTCCTCCTGGCGCTCGTTCACCAGTTGCTCATTCCAATAAAAGCCTTGCCGGTTCTGGACCCACTCGAAATAAGAGACCGTAACGCCACCCGCGTTCGCCAGAATGTCGGGAATCACGAAGACTCCTTTTTCCGCCAGGATCTCGTCCGCCGCCACCGTCGTAGGGCCGTTCGCTCCCTCACACAGAATCCGGCACTGCAGCCGCCGCGCGTTGGCGGAAGTGATCACGTTCTCTTTCGCGGCCGGCAGCAGCACATCGCATCGCTGCTCCAAAGCCTCGTCAAGGCCGATCGCTTCCGATTCGGGGAAGCCCACGATCGAGCCCGTGTCCGCGCGATGCCGCATCAGCTTCGGGATATCGAGGCCGTTCGAGTTATACACCGCGCCATCCCACTCGATGACGGAAACGATCTTGAAGCCGTGCTCATGCATCAGCTTGGCGGACATTCCGCCGACATTGCCGAAGCCCTGGATCACCACTTCCGTATCTTCCGGCTTCATGGAAAATCGCTTCAGCGCCTCTTCGGTAACGATCCGGCAGCCGCGCCCGGTGGCTTCCGTTCTCCCGCGAGACCCGCCAAGGTTCAGCGGCTTGCCCGTCACCACCGCGGTAACCGTGTGGCGCTGGTGCATGGAGTAGGTATCCATGATCCAGGCCATCGTCTGCGCGTTCGTGTTCACGTCCGGCGCGGGCACGTCCTTTTCCGGCCCCAGAAACTCCAGGATATTCGCCGTGTAGCGACGCGTGACGCGCTCGAGTTCCGCCTGCGACATCACCGTCGGATTGCAGATCACGCCGCCTTTCGCTCCCCCGAACGGCACATTCACAACAGCGCCCTTCCAGGTCATCCACGCCGCGAGCGCGCGCACTTCGTCAATGGACACATCGGGCGCAAAGCGGATCCCGCCCTTGCCGGGGCCGCGCGCCGTCGAATGATGAACCCGGTAGCCCGTGAATACTTCGATGCGGCCGTCGTCCAGCGTCACCGGAATGTAGGTCGTGATCTCCCGCTCGGGCACCCGCAGCACACGCCGCAACCCATGGTCGAGTTCCAGGCGGTCGGCGGCCTCGGAAAAGCGCGTTTCCGCGGCCAGCCATGGGTTCAATTCCTGCTCCAGAGCCGGAGCCGAGGGGGTTGCTGCATCGCTCATTCGGAATACTTCTCCCTGTCTCCAAGCCATTATGACATCGAAGCATTCGGCAAAGCCTCACTCTACAATAGGAGGATGTCCACCCCGCCGGCAGTTGCGGCATTCAGCCGTCGCGCCCTCATGGCTCTCGTTGCAGTGCTCCCGCAGATGTCCTGCGAGCGGCGCGCCATTGCGGTGGGCGGCGCGCGCTTCCGCGTCGTCGAACGCGGGGCATCCCCTCGGCGCTACATTCACATTCACGGCAATGAACAGACGGCGCGGCGCGCGCTTGCGGAACACATGCGAAGCCACGATGGCCGCGCGTTCTTCGTCGAGGGCGACGCGCGCAATGTGACCGTGGGCGGCCTCACGATTGACCCTAATCGCATGTTCTCCCCAATCGGCGCGCGCGCCAGCTTCCAGCGTTTGAACCCCGGCGTCGCTCAGGAATCGGCCGCCTCGGCCCTGGCCGTGCTTGAGCGAGACCTCCCCGCCCTGCTGCACGCCCTTCTGCCCCCCAACGGCGGCCTGCTCCTCTCCGTTCACAACAACAGCGAGGGCTACAACATCCGGACGGAGATCCCCATTTCGGAAGAGAGCCACCTGCCCGAGTCCGGCGTCCCCAACGACTTTTTTCTGCTCACCGATGCGCGGGATTTCGAAGTGCTGAAAGGGTCTCCGTATAACGCGGTTTTGCAGACCAGACCAGCCACCGAAGACGATGGTTCGCTCTCCCGGTTATGCGCGGTGCGGGGCGTTCGCTATGTGAACCTCGAATGTTTTGCGGGCCGCCTCGCACGGCAGCGGGAGATGCTTCGCTGGGTGGACGACGCGCTGCCGAAGCTTCGCGCGTAGAGGAAGCCGCGTTTCCAGCGCAACCCGCCGTCCGCCGCACTCCCTTTCCGCGAGGCCCTCCCGCGAAGCGAGATACGATGGGCTTCATGGGAACTTCCACGCTCGCGTCTCCATGGTCTCTCGAAGGCAAGCGCATCCTTATCACCGGCGCGGCAAAGCGGATCGGGCGTTCGATCGCCCTGCACCTGCACCAGCGCGGCGCGCGCGTATTGCTGCATTGCGGCCACTCCCGCCAGGCGGCCGAAGAAGTGGCCGCAGCGTGCTCATGGCAAGGCCGGCCCGCGCCCATCCATCAGGCGGACCTCTCCAAGGTGGACGACATTCTGCGGATGTTCGCCGAGATCCGGGAAACCGGCGGAGGGCTCGATGGCCTCGTCAACAACGCCGGCCGCTTCAAGCGCGTGCCCGCCCTTGAAATGACCGAAGCCGATTGGGATTTCATTCACAGCGTCAATCTGAAGGCGGTCTTCTTCTGCTGTCAGCAGGGCGCGAAGCTGATGATGGAACGAGAGACGGGCGGGCGCATCGTCAACCTCAGCTCGCTCGGGGGCATTCGGGCATGGGGAGATTATGCGCATTACTGCGCGTCCAAGGCGGGCGTCATTCACATGACGCGCGCTCTCGCGAAAGCATTCTCTCCCAAGGTGACGGTGAACTCCGTCGCCCCCGGCATCATCCCGTTCGATGCGCGCAATGAGCCGCACGTCCTCGCCGGAATCCAGCTAACCCCGGCCGGGCGCGCGGGGACCGGGGAAGATATCGCCGAAACCGTGGCGTTTCTGCTCTCGCAGAGCGGCATGGTCACGGGCCAGACCGTGGCCGTGGATGGCGGGCTCAATCTGGTCTGAGCGCCCGTGTCCGCCGGGTTCGCCCGCAGCCTGCTCAGTCCTCCACTTCCACCGCATAGACGGGGCGCGTCCGTTCCCGCCGGTCCGGATGAAACGCGTCGGGAGTGTGGCGCAATTGCGGCTGTGGCTCCAGGATTACCGTCACGATGTCGAAGCGCACGAAATCCCACGGGATATGGGCGCGGCGAACGTAGGACATCGCGGCCCGCGTCAGGTTCCGGCGCTTCTCCGCATCCACCGCCCGTTCCGCGGGCAGAAACTCTTCGCGGCGGCGGGTCTTCACTTCCACGATCGCCAGCGTGCGGCCCTGCCGGGCGATCAGATCCACTTCCCGGTGGCCATTCGGCGGGCGATAATTGCGCGCCACAATCGTGTACCCCCGCCGCTGCAGGAAGCGATGCGCGAGGTCTTCGCCGCGCGCGCCTAACGCCTTGTCGTCCGATACGCACCGCGCCTGCAGCCGCTGCCGGGCCGCATCGAGAATCGCAAGCGCGCGAACCAGAAAGCCGTGCACAAGAGCCTCCCTGGATATAGTGGGCCGCGCGCGGAAATCCTCTCAGGGAATCTGTGTCCGCCGCTCCTTTAGCGCTTCCAGTTCCCAGCGAATCACCTTGCCGCGCACCACGTAGCACAGGTAATACTCCCAGAAGCGGCGGAAGCGCGGGAATGCGTTCACCAGGAACTCGAATCCGAGATAGCGCCACAGCGCGAGCAAGCGCACATGCACCAGGCGTTCCCGAAAGCGGGCGGCCGAATAGTAGCCATAGCCCGCGTTGTCGTCGCCGAAATAGCGCAGCGAATAGCTGTTCAAATGCCAGCGGTGCGTGGGGTCGCAGAACGAACTGAAGTCCGTGTAGTGCGGAGTCTCGATCACCACCCGGCCGCCGTGCCGCAGCAGCCGGTGGAACTCTTCCATCGTGCGAATGACGTCGCCCACATGCTCAATCACGTGAATCGCGCGCACTTCGTCGAAGGTGGAATCGCGCACCGGAAAGGGGAACTGGTCGAGATCCGCCACGATATCGGCGCGCGTGTTCGCGAGGCGGTCGATTCCAATGGCTCCGGGATATTTGTTGATGCCGCAGCCGACATCGAGAATGCGCATGAACGCTATCCTACCGCGAGCGTCCATCCCGGTTCGTGAGCGTTCTCTCTCGCGCCGGATCGCGATCTCCTCCGGCATCGGCGAAATTCTACTTGCCCGCGGGCACCGGGATCGCGTCGCCCAGGTTCATCGAACCGCCGCCTTCACTCACGTAATTGCGGTTCCAGCTCGGAATCTCAACGACGATGTCGCCGGTCACCACGCATTGGCAGCCGAGGCGGGAATTCAATGCGAGGTCCGCCGCCTGGTCCAGGCGGTCCGCTTCGTCGTCTTCCATTTCAACGACGTTGCCCATCCCCTCGACAATCTTGACGTGGCACGTTGTGCAGGCGCAGACGCCGCCGCACGCGTGCTCCAGTTTGATCCCGTTGTTCAGCGCCACATCCAGCACGGAGTGCTGCAAACCATGCTCGGAATACGGCATGGTCTCGGGGTCGAACTCAACGGTGACGTTCTCTGGAAGAAATGTAATCTTCGGCAAGCTAAACCCTTTCGATCGATATTCAGACAGCGCTATCGAATGAGCGCCCTCTGCTTCCATTGTCCCTCATTGGATGAGCCGCATTGCGCCTCGGGATGCAAAGGAATCCCGCCGAGAGAGCGCCGAAGCGGTTGCTATACTCGAATCTTGTGTTTCACCGGATTGAACAGCAAATAGAGCAGGCGGTGCGGGAAGCGCTCCGCCGTGATTTTAGTTCCGATGTGCCCGTGGTGGTGGAGCAGCCCCGCCAGCCGCAATTCGGCGAGATCGCGCTGCCCGTCGCCTTCTCGCTGGCGCGCGCGCTCAAGAAAGCGCCGAAGGCGATTGCGGGCGACCTCGCCGCCGCTCTCGAAGGGCAATTGCCTTACGTCGAGTCGCTCGAAATCGCGGGCAACGGCTTCCTCAACCTCCGCCTGAATCGTGGGGAGTACGCCATCGCCCTGCTCGCCGGGGTCGCCAATTCCGCGCTGCCGCCGGAAGGCAAGATCATCGTTGAGCACACCAACATCAACCCGAACAAGGCGGCCCACATCGGCCATCTCCGCAATGCCGTGCTCGGCGACACGTTCGTCCGCATGCTTCGCGCGGCCGGGGAGCGCGTGGAGGTTCAGAATTACATCGACAACACCGGCGTTCAGGTGGCCGATGTCGTGGCCGGTTTCCATTTCATGGAGAAGCGCTCCGCCGCCGAGGTGAAGGCTCTTATTGACGATCCCGCGATTCGCTTCGATTATCTCTGCTGGGATCTTTACGCACGCGTCAGCGCCAATTACCAGGAGAATCCCGAGACCGTCGCCTGGCGCTCGGAAACGCTGCACGCGATCGAAGCCGGTGAAGGGGAACTCGCCGAGATCGGCCATCTGGTGGCCGACGCCATCGTGGTGTGTCATGTCGATACCATGTATCGCCTGGGCATCCTCTACGATGTCCTGCCGCGGGAAAGTGAAATTCTTCACCTTAAGTTTTGGGCCAAGGCCTTTGAACTGCTCAAGCGGCGCGGGGCCATTTATTTCGAGGAGAAGGGCAAGAACAAGGGCTGCTGGGTGATGCCCGCGTCCGCCTTCCGCCAGGGCGGAAAAGCGGAGCCCGAGGCCAGCGCCGATACCGGCCAGGGAGAGGACGAAGCGGAAGACAGCAAAGTCATCGTGCGCTCGAACGGCACGGTCACCTACGTCGGCAAGGACATCGCTTACCAGCTCTGGAAGTTCGGCCTGCTCGGCCAGGATTTCTATTACCGCTTCTGGAAGCGGTACCCCGAAGGGCATCCTATCTATGTAAGCTCCAGCGACCCCGCCGAGGCCGCTCCCGCCGGCGAGGTTTCCTTCGGTGGCGGCAAGCGCGTCTACAACGTCATCGATTCCCGGCAGAGCTATCTGCAGGATGTCGTGGTGGCCGGCCTGCGCGCCCTCCATTACGAAGAGGCGGCGGAGAACTCCATCCATTTCGCCTACGAGATGGTGGCGCTCAGCCCGCGCTGCTGCGCGGACCTCGGCATCGCGCTTTCCGAGGAAGACGCCCGCAAGGCTTACGTCGAAGTCTCCGGCCGCAAGGGCCTGGGCGTGAAGGCCGACGATCTCATCGACAAGCTCATCGGCACCGCTTACGCCGAAGTGCTTTCGCGCAACGCCGAGCGCGGCGAAGAGGCCTGCCGCGCCGTTGCAAAACAGATCGCCGTGGGCGCTCTGCGCTACTTCCTCCTCAAATACACGCGCAATTCGGTGATCGCTTTTGACTTCCAGGAAGCGCTCAGCTTTGAGGGCGAAACCGGACCCTACGTGCAGTACGCGGCCACCCGCGCCCGCAACGTCTTCACCAAGCTCGCCGAGCGCGGCGAAGAACTGCCGGATTTCCTGAGCCTGCTCACGAAGCAAACGCTGGCCCGGCAGCTTGAGGACGAAAACCTCTGGCAGTTGCTGCTGCTCGCCTCCAAGAACGTCACCGCCATTGAGCGTGCCGTCGCTGCCGGCGAACCCGCGAATCTCGCCAAGTACGCCTTCCAGTTGGCGCAGAGCTTCAACGAGTTCTATCACGGCTATCCTATTCTGAAGGAACCGGACACGGCGCGGCGCGCGTTTCTCCTTTGGCTTGCGAGTTACTTCCGCGCGCAATTGCTCGGAACCCTCGGCGTGCTGGGGATTGAAGCACCCGAGTTCATGTAACGGACAGCGCTCCGCGAGGAGAGAAATTCAATGCGCGTCTTGATCTGCGGAGGCGGCGATGTCGCGCTTCTGCTGGCACGCCGGATGAGCCGCGAGGGCAACGATGTCGTGGTGGTGGAAGCGGACGCCCGCCGCTGCGAATATCTCGAGGAAGCTCTCGATGCCACCATCGTGCGCGGCCACGCCGCCAGCAGCCGCACCCTGCACCGCGCCGGCCTCACCCAGGCCGACATGCTCATCGCCGTCACGAGTTCGGACGAAGTCAATTTCCTCGCCTGCCTCATCGCCCAGAATGAGCGCGCCGCGAAGATCCGTATCGCCCGCATGCGCACTCACGAAGTGGCTTACTGGCGTCACATGGCGGAGAATCTCGGCCTTGAGATTGACCTGATTATCCACCCGGAATCCGAAGTGGCGGAACGCATTCTGCGCGTGCTCGCCAGCCCCGGCGTCTCCGATATCCACGATTTCGCCAACGGCTCCGTGCGCCTCTTCGGCCTCACCATTCAGCCGGGGAGCTGGCTGGCGGGCAAGACGCTCCGCGATCTGGATGCCGCCGGCCCTCCGCGCAATTCCATCATCGCGATGATCTTTCGCAACCAGCACGTCATCATCCCTCGCGGCGGCGACACGCTGGAACCGGAGGATCACGTCTACGTGTGCTGCAACCGCGAAGAAGAGGATGAAGCCATGCGCTTCATGGGGCTTCCCGGCCACACCAACCTCGAAAGCGTATTCATTCTGGGCGGCAGGCAGATCAGCATTCAAATTGCGAAGGACCTCGAACGCCGCAACGTGCAAGTGAAACTATTTGAGCAGAATCTGGATCGATGCAACCTGCTCACGGAGTTGCTCGACAAAACTTTGATCGTGAATGCCGATGGCACCGAAGAATCCATTCTTCTCGAAGAGAACATCCGCGGCGTCAGCGCCTTTCTCAGCCTCACTTCCGACGATGAGGACAATCTCATCGCATCCCTGCTCGCACGAAAACTGGGCGCGCACAAGGTGGTGACGCTGCTCAACCGGCTGAACTATCTCGCGATGGCCCAGCGCCTGGGCATCAACACCTCCATCAGCCCCCGCACCGTGGCCGTCGATCAGATCCTCCAGTTTGTCCGCAAGGGCCGCGTCCTCTCCGTCACCACCTTTCGCGAGGAAGAGGCGGAAGCCATCGAGCTGCTCACAACGGAGAACTCCCGTTACGCCGGCAAGCGTCTGATGGACCTCAAGTTTCCCGATGGCTGCATCGTTGGGGCCATCGCCAAATCCGGCGGCGACGTCATCGTGCCCCGCGGTGCCTCCGTGATCGAAGCCGGGGACCGCGTGATTTTCTTCGCGCTCGAATCCGCCGTCCCGAAGCTCGAACAGGCCTTCTTCAGAGACCACGACGGGAGGGGCCGGAATTGATTCGTTACGGCGTCCTCGGCTTCATCTCCGGGCAGTTCCTGATTCTCTTCGCGGTCTCCATGCTGCTGCCCATCGCCGTGGGAGTGGGCTATCGGGATGAGGGGCTCGCAGTTCTCTGCTATACGGCGCTCGGCTGCCTGGCCGCGGGCCTGCTCCTGATGCGAGTCTGTCCTCGCTCGCAAGCCGACCTCACCCTGCGCGAGGGCATCATGCTCGTCGTGATGCTGTGGACCGGAGTGATGGTGATCGGGGCCATCCCCTTCATCTTCTCCCCATGGTTCCCCACCGTCCTCGATGCCATCTTTGAGGCAACGGCCGGCTTCACCACCACCGGGGGCACCGTTCTCCCCGATGTCGAAGTGCTGCCCCCCAGCATCCAAATGTGGCGCTGCTTCAGCCACTGGCTGGGCGGTGTCGGAATCATCCTGCTCGCGATTGCCATCCTGCCCCTTCTGGGCATCGGCAGCATGGCTCTCTACAAGGCGCAAGCCGGCGCGCTGAAATCCGAGCGGCTCAAGCCCCGCGTGATTGAAACGGCGCGTGCCCTGTGGAAGTTCTACGTCGCCGCCACCGTCGTTCAATACCTGGCGCTCCGCGTTGCCGGCATGAATTGGTTCGATTCCCTTTGCCATACCTTTTCCACGATGGGCACCGGCGGCTTCTCCACCAAGACCGCCTCCGTCGGCCATTACAATAGCGCCCCGATGGAATACATCATCATCGTCTTCATGATCGTTGCCGGGCTGAACTTCACCGTGCACTATCGCGCGGTTCGGGACCGCTCCATCCTCACCTACTTTCGAGACATCGAGTTCCGCGTCTTCCTCACCATCATCGGCGCGGCCACCTTCCTCATCATGGTTTCCCTTCTCGAGAATCAGCGGTACGGGCTTGAGCTCGCTTTCCGCCGCGCGCTCTTCCAGGTGGCCTCCGTGGCTTCCACCACCGGTTTCGCCACGGAGAATTATGAGCTCTGGGCGCCGCTCCCTCAGATGCTGCTTTTTCTCTTAGGCGCGCTCGGCGCGAACACCGGCAGCACCGCCGGAGGCATCAAGAGTTTTCGCGTTTACGTGATTTTTCTTTCTCTCAAGCGGGAGTTCAAGAAGATGGTGGAGCGCCGCGCCGTATTCGCGATCCGCATCGGCGGCCAGGTATTGAGCGAGGCTCAGGTGCACAGTGCGCTCAGCTTCGTTCTGATGGTCGTGGTGTTCCTCGCCGTGGCCTCCTGCCTGCTGGCCGCCCTGGGCGTCGACATGCTCACTTCCGTCACCACGGCGGCCTCTTGCATGTTCAGCGTGGGGCCCGCGTTTGGCACCGTCGGCCCCGCGGAAAACTACGCGCACCTTCCCGGTCTTGCGAAGCTCATCCTCTCCATCTGCATGCTTGCCGGCCGTGTGGAGTTCTTCACGCTCCTCCTCGTCTTCGCGCCCGCTTACTGGCGCAAGTAGGCCGGACGTCACCGGGCTAGCTGAGCAGCTCCAACTGCAGGTACCACACTCCCACGGATGCCTTTTCTCCTTCCGCGCTCACGCTCTCGAACCAGGCCTCCGCATCGCCAGGGCCGGCCGGAATCGCGACCTCGGCAAACTCGCAATCCCGCGCCCCCGCGGCCATCGGCATGCTGGCATCCGCGCCGTTCAGCCGGAACCGGGCCGTGCGGATGGTTTCGGCTGGCGATCCCTCCAACCGCACGCGGTAGGTCCCGCCCCGGCGCACATCCACTTCCCAGTGGCCCTGAACGCCACTCTCCTCTCGCCAGCCCGCCCTCGGGCCGCGCCAATCCTGCCGCGTCAGCGTCACCGGGTTTGCTTGCGCCGCGCCCACATAGATCCGCGGAGGCGCAAAGCCCCGCGTATCGGAGACCGCGGCCAGCCACTCGTCGTAGCGTCTCTTGAGGTCGATAACAAGCTGGGGCATATTCGCCGCCAGATCCCGGGTCTCGCCGGGATCGTTCACCAAGTCGAAGAGCTCGCACCCGTTCGGCAGCTCACGCTGCAGCACCAGTTTGTAGCGCTCCGTGACCACGGCGGCGGATTCCCTCGGGATGGGCTGGTCTCCCCGATGCCACTGCGTAAAGAACGTGCGGTCCGCCCAGCCGCCGGTGCGCCCCTCAAGCAGCGGCACCAGACTCTTTCCGTCGATCCGCGCGCCGCTGTGGGGCTTCACGCCCGCGCATTCGCAGATCGTGGGAAGCAAGTCGATGTGCGCGGCCAGGCGCTCGCAATGGCTCCCGGCGGCGACCCGCCCCGGCCAGCGCACGAACAGCGGCACGCGAATGCCGCCCTCATAGACGCTGCCCTTGAATCCTCGCAGCCCCGCGTTAAAGCGCTTCGGCCCGCCCGCGCCGTTGTCCGTGAGGAAGAACACGACCGTGTCTTCGGCCAAATGCAACTGGTCCAGCTTCGCGAGCAGCCTCCCCAGGTTGTCGTCGATGTTCTTCACCATCGCGTAGAGCTTCGCTTCGTCGTCGCTCAGCCCCGTGCCGCGGAAGGGCGTCACCCACTCCTCCGGCACCTCAAGCGGGATGTGCGGCGCGTTCGTGGCAACGTAGCAGAAGAAGGGCTCATTGCGGTGCTGTTCCATAAAGCGCATCGCGGCGTTGGCGAAAATATCCGTGCAGTAGCCGTCGAAGCGTTTCTCGACGCCGTTCTGGCTCAGCATCGGATTGAAATATCCGTTATTTGGAGGGTCCGACGGCTGGCCGATGCCGCCGCCGTTGTGTACCAGTGACGTCTCAAAACCCTGGTCCATCGCCCGCATGGGGAAGTTGTCCCCAAGATGCCACTTGCCGAAGATCCCCGTGCGATAGCCGCCCGCCCGCAGCAGCTCCGCGACGGTCGTCTCATCCGGGTACATCATCGCGCGGCCCTTGTATGTGTCCACCACGCCTGTGCGGTAGTTGTAGCGCCCCGTCATCAGGCTCGCGCGCGTCGGGGCGCAGACCGGAGAAACGTGAAAATTGTCGAAGCGCATGCCCTCTTCGGCAACGCGGTCCATCTGGGGGGTTTGGAGGATCGTGTTGCCGCCGGCCGAAAGGTCGCCCCATCCCTGGTCGTCGGTCATCACCAGCAGCACATTCGGGCGGCGGGACGTCTTCTGGCAGCCCGCCAGCGAAGCCGCGGCAGCGCCCGCACCGGCAGCCAGGAACCCTCGCCGGCTGAACCGGATTGCTGGGCCGGATTTCTCCCGGCCGTTGGCAACAGGGCGCGTATCCACCGAATCTGCGTGCATGGCGTTCTCCATGGAGCGGGTTGATCGCCACACGGGAAAGATCGCCGGGATCTCCCCTGCGTGGCCCGTGTGGATTATATCCGAACACGGGCGAACGTTCCGAATGGAGGGTTTTTTGCAGCCTGCAGGTCGCCCCGCGCGGGCTAGGCACTCACCAGCCGGATTGCCTTCTCTTCGCGGGCAACCACTTTGCCGATGCGATGGAATCCCCGGTGACGGATCATCGCTTCCGGCGAATCGTCGCTGTCGATCGCCACCAGCAGCCCGCCGGAGGTCTGCGGGTCGTAGAGCAGCGCATCGAGGTCCGGGTCAATCTTCGCGCCGTATTCCACCGCGCAACTGGCGAATTCCCGGTTATTCTTGAGCCCGCTGGCATGGGCCTTCTCATGCGAGTACGCGAGCGCGCCCGAAAGCAGCGGCACCGCGGACACATTCACCACGGCGGTAATTTCGCTCCCGGCGCTCAGCTCCTTCAGGTGGCCCAGAAGCCCGAAGCCCGTCACGTCGGTGCAGGCATGCACGTTCAATCCATCCAGCGCTTCCGCGGCCGCCCGGTTGAGCTCAAGCATCGAAGCAATGGAGGCCGTGATATCGTGCGATGCGGCACCGCCCCGCTTGGCTGCAGTGGCGATCACGCCCGTTCCGATTGGCTTGGAGAGAAGCAGCGTATCGCCCGGCCGCGCGCCCACATTCCGCCAGAAGCGCTTCGGGTGCGCAACGCCGGTCACCGCGTAGCCGAACTTCACTTCCTCGTCGCTCACGCTGTGCCCGCCGATCACCGAACAGGCGGCCTCTCTCATCTTCTCCGCGCCGCCTTGCAGCACTTCGAGCAGCAGATCCGGGTCCCCGCCCCCCGGAAACGCGACGATCGAAACCGCGGAGATCGGCTTCCCGCCCATGGCATAGACGTCGCTCAGCGCGTTCGCGGCCGCGATCGCCCCGTATGTGTATGGGTCTTCGACAATCGGCGTGAAAAAATCCACTGTCTGGATAAGGGCGCAATCCTCCGTCAGCTTGTAGACGCCGGCATCGTCGGCCGTCTCAAACCCCGCCAGCACCCGCGGATTCTTCCACACCGTCAGGCGCGGAAGGACGTTATCCAAAAACTTTGGATTCAATTTGGACGCTCAACCGGCCGCTTTCGCATTCGCCGTCAGCCGGTATACGGTTTCTCTGGACATACGGGAGACGCAGCTCCCGCGTGGCATGGCGGAAGCCGTCCGTGCCAGCGGCGAGCGGAGCTACTCCCTAGTGTAGTGCTTCGGCGCGTCATTCGCCCGGGGGCGCGTCAAATTCCCCCCGGTCCCGCCTCTGTCGCGGATCGGGAGCCGAAGCGGCCGGTGCGGACCCCTCGATTCGCTTCGCGCTTCCCTCTCCGTTGCGCAACTCCTCCATCACCTCGCGCACCACCTCTTTCAGCACCGCGCGGTCCATCTGGAAGCCGCCGGCTCCCGCCAGTTCCCGTGCCACGCCTTCTCCCAGATACAGCGTGCGGTGCGGATACGGCATTTCAATTCCAAGCTCATCGAAGCGCTTCTTGATCCGGCGGTTCAGTTCGCGCCCCACGGCCCACTGCTGGATCGGCCTCGTCTTGATTCGCATCTTCAGGATCACCGCGCTCTCGCCAAACTGATCGACGCCGATGACTTCGAGCGGTTCCAGAATCATCTCCTTGAACCCGGGCTCCGTTTGCAGTTGCCCGGCGAGTTCCCGCACGGTATCGGCCACCTTGTCGGTATCTTCCTTGTACGCCACGCCCAGATCCCAGACGTAGTATGAATACTCCTGCGTCAAATTGGAAAGCTTCGTAATCGCACCGTTCGGGAAGATATGAACCGTCCCTTCCATGCTCCGCAGCTTCGTCGTGCGAAGATTGATCTCCTCCACCAGCCCGCCGGTCCCGTTGATCTCGGCCACATCGCCCACGCGGATCTGATCCTCTAGCAGCAGGAACACGCCGCTAACCACATCCCGCACCAGATTCTGCGCACCGAAGCTCACCGCCAGGCCGGCCACGCCCGCCGTTGCAAGAATCGGTGCAATATTGAAGCCCGCCTGCTGCAGAGAGGTGATCACCGCCACCACCCAGATGAGAGAGACTAGCGTGCGCCGGAACAGGGCCGCCACGGTATTGGCGCGCTTGGCGAACTCCCCCGCATTGCGATGCGACTGGTCCATCGCATTCACCATGTGCGAGCGAATCTTCGGAACCAGGCGATTGACGAAAGCGGTGGCAACCCACGCCAGCAGAATCACAATCAGCACGCGAATCGCGGATGCGGAGTACATCAGCACCCGCTGGGGCGAGAGCGCCTGTTCCCAGAATTGGGCCGTGAGAATGTCGAGAACCTGAATGAGGAAAAATGGGACCAACGTGCAATTCCTTTCCTGTGGTTAGAGTGGTCGGCAGCGAACGGAGAGCGGCGGCGGGATTCCCCGCCGAGAGGGAGCGGCACTCAATAAGCCGGCAGTTCCATCGCCGCGTGCAGCGCTCTCACCGCCCGCTTCCATCCTATGCGGGCCGCCTGCGCGGCGGAACAACCTCCCTCCGGCCGGTGTGCCACCATTACATGGATGATCCTCACGCGTCCGCCGCACTTCGTTTCTCGCTCACGGATTCGCTCCCCCATTCGAGTTCGTCGAAGTGAGAATCACGCCGCGGCGGTTCAGCACAATGCGCTGCCCCCGCCACTCGACCGTGCTCCCCGAGATCCCGCGGATCCAGATGGCGAACGCCCAGAGGTCGCGGAACGGCTGAAAAAGAAACAGCGCGGGTGGGCTTGGGTCCTTGAGCACCGCTTTGGCAAGCCACGCCCCCGCGGCGATTCGCAGCCCCAGAAGCGCCGCGCCGCACACCCAGTATGGCGTCGCCAACAGCAGCACTGCCCACAAGGAAGCGTTCGTCACCGGCAATCCGGCGTAGCCGTCCGGGCGGGAAGCGCGAATCGTTCGCGCCCATCGCAACTGATGCCGCCAGATCTCCCCCCACGTCTCCGCCGTCAGCGACGTCTCCACCGGCTCTTGCAGCACTCCGATGCGCAGCCCTCTCTCTCGCACCAGGCGGCCTAGGTGATAGTCGTCCGCAATGTAATTGCCCAGCGCACGGCAGCCGCCCACCGCTTGCAGCAGATCCCGCCGCAGCGCCATCGTGGAACCGAAGGCAAATTCGGAGACGCCGATCAGCCTTCCCACCAGCGCGCTGGGAGAAAAATCGGTGGAGATGCCCAGCGCCTCCCAACGGCCCGCGAAGGTGTCCGAACGGGCGCGGTAAAGCGCCGTCACCAGCCCCACGCCCGGCCGTTCGATCTCCGCCGCAACCGCCTTCAAATAGCCTTGCGGAACCCGAATGTCGCCATCGCTGATCAGCACGATCGGATGCCGCGACGCCTCCTCCATCGCGGCCATCTTGGCCACCTTGCGGTTGGGAAGATCGGCGTCGGCCACCATCAGCCGCGACGGGACGCCTGGGTGAGCGGCCATCACATCGCGGATCACCGGAATCGCGGGATCGTCCGCATCGGCCACGGCGAAGAGCATCTCGAACTCCGGGTAGTCCTGGGATGCAAAAGATTCGAGCGCCTCGCGCAACCCATGGTCCAGGCCCCGCAGCGGTTTCAGAACCGAAATCCCCGGCAGCGTTGCGGGGGGTGCCGCTGGCTTTCGCCGCAGATGCCGCACGCCCGCCGCCACCGTGAGCATCTGGTAAACGCCCGCGATGCCGCCGATCGCCAGCAGCGCATAATAGAGGGCGCTTAACGAATCGGTTGCCATCGCGTTCACGTCAGGATCAGCGCCACCCCGGCCGCCACCAATGCCGTTCCGCACCAGCGCTGCCAGTGAACGGCTTCCTTCAGGATCAGCTTTGCCAGGATCGTTTCGAGCACGATCGAAGCGGCGCTCGCCGGCACCGCGAAACTAAGGTCCGCCATCTCCAGCAGTTTGAGGAAGGCAAAGAACGAGATGGCAAGAAACGCGATCGATGCAATGATCGGCAGCCGCCGAAGAAAGCGCACGATCGCTCCGGCCAGCGCGCCAGGGCGAAAATCGTCCACTTCGCCGTGGCGCTTCATGTCCCAGCTTTGCAGCACTTCGCTCGCGGTGGTTGCTAGCACCATCGTCGTCAGGTAAACCCACGTCATGGCTGTGGCTCCAAGGGGCTGTCGCCCGTTCCAGCCGGATGGACGTGCGTCTGCTCGTCGATGGTGAGCCCGGTAACCACGCTCCCGGCGACGATCAGCGCCGCGCCCAGCCAGCGCTTGCCATCCACCGCCTCGCCCAGCAGGAATGCGCCCGCGGCGACATTCAGCACGTAGCCAAGCGAGGTGACAGGCACCACGAAGCTAAGGTCCGCCCAGCTCAGCAGCGTCATCCGGGAAAGCATCCACAGAATGAGCAGCGCGATTCCCAGCCACACGATCGGACTAAGAAAGGGCGCAAAGAAAGCCGGAATGAGCGAGGCCCCGTCCACCGCCACTCGCTTCATTCCCCAGCTCAGAAAGGCGTTGCCCGCCACGTTGGCGAAAATCACGAGTGCCGTGAACAGGCCCGTCTTCCACACACGCCCCATGTGTGTTCGGCCGGAGTCTGGGGATGCCGTCCCGCCGGGGGGCTTGCCCATTCCGGCCGCCTAGTCGCCCGTCGCCGCGGCCCGCTCGGATGCGGCACGGTGGTCTCGAACGAAGGCCTGCCGCTTCCGGCGCAGCGCCAGATATTCCCGCGCCTCCTTGGCCAGCCGCCGCCGCTCGGAGTTGGAGAAGATCGCCTTCCGCACCACCCGCCAGATCGCCCGCGGCCGGAAGTAGTATTCGCCGTAGAAGCGCTCCACCCAATCCACCAGTTCGGCCGGGTCCAGGTTCTCGTAGGAGATGTTGGGAAGCTGGTGGCCTTCCTCATCGGTCATTGCGCCAATCGTGATCAGCCCGTTGTCCTTCACGTAATCGTAGAACTCGGTGCCGGGGTACGGGTGCGCGATGGAGACCTGGATCGTTTCCGTATCGAGTTCCTTCGCGAAATCCACCGTGCGCCGGATCGATTCCCGCGTCTCCCCCGGCAGGCCCACAATGAAGTCGCCGTGGATCGTCAGGCCCAGCTTGTGCGCGTTCTTCGTGAAGCGCCGTGCCATGTCGAGCGTCGCGCCCTTCTTGATGTTCTTGAGGATCTGCTGGTCGCCGCTCTCGTAGCCAACAATCATCAGCCGCGCGCCGGCGTCTTTCATGGCGGAAAGTGTGTCGTAATCCGTCGTCACGCGCGACGTGCAGCTCCACGTGATGTTCGCCTTCTCGAGTTTTTTGCAGAGCTCGATGGTCCGCTTCTTTTGATAGTTGAAGGTATCGTCGTCGAAAAAGATTTCCTGCAAGCCGGGGAAATTCTCCTTCGCCCAGATCACCTCGTTCACCACGTCGTCGTTCGAGCGCAGCCGCCAGCGGTGCCCGGAGTGGGTTTGCGGCCACAGGCAGAACGTGCACATCGCCGGGCAGCCCCGCGACGTGTAAAGCGAAATGAACGGATGCTTCAAGAAGGGGACGTTGTAGCGCGTGAAATCCAGATCGCGCTTGTACACCTTGCTCACCCAGGGAAGCTCGTCTAGATTCTCAATCGGCGGCCGCTCCGGGTTGCTGCGGAACGCGCCGTTCTCGAGCCAGCTCACTCCCGGGATCTCGGCCAGCGGCTTGCCGTTGGCGAAATCCACAATCGAATGGTCAAATTCCTTGGAGCAGACGAAATCGATGGCGCGGGAAGCCTTCAGGCATTTCAGCGGCTCCACCGTCACCGGCGGCCCCACGAACGCCACCTTCAGCTTCGCGTTCGTGTCCTTCATCATTTCCGCGATGCGGACGTCCACCTCAAAGCCCGGCGTGGAGGTGAATAGCACCAGCAACTCGAAGTCGTTCGCCATCTTCACCGTGTCTTCGATGGAGATCTTGTGCGGAGGGGCGTCCACCACCTTGCTGTCCGGCAGCATCCCCGCCGGATAGCAGAGCCATACCGGATACCAATACGATTCGATCTCGCGGGTGGCCGGCCAGCGGGAACTGGCCCCGCCGTCAAAGCCTTCAAACGAAGGGGGGTTCAGGAACAAAGTACGCATGCGACCTTCTTACAGTTTGGAGCGGATTTGTTTAGACTACAAGCCGCGCGATAAAGCGCCACTCCTGGATGAGATGCGCTACGACTCCTCTTAGTTTAGCGAACCTCCGCAGGAATCGAGCGCATTCCAACCCGCCTTTCCAGTGTTCCCGCGCGAATCGCTCCCGCCGCGCCTCACCGCGAGGCGAACGCCAGGGGCGCTCCTGGCTGCGTGATAAGCTAAGGTTTCGGCCTCGGGCGCTTCGCCAGGGCCCTCATTTCCCATGAAATCCTGGCTTTCGCATGTGGTCGTAGGATGGCTTGTTCCCGGTGGCGGACACTTCATGCTGAAGCGGCACGGTCGCGGCGCGCTTCTGTTTTTCGCCGTCACCACGATGTACCTGTTCGGCCTGATGATGGGCGGGACGGTCTACACGCCCCGCACCGGCGATATGATGCTCACCCTCGTGCATTCCGGGGGCTTCATCTGCGACCTGCTCTCCGGCCTGCCCTACGTCCTTTCGGTGGCCTTCGGCTACGTGGGGTCCGATGCGCCCGGTCTGGAGTTTGATTACGGCACCGTCTTCCTCGCGGCCGCCGGTTTATTGAACGTGCTCGCGATGGTCGATGCCTATGAGATCTCCATCGGCAGGAAAGAATAGCGCGATGGAACGCCGCCATGCCTAAGCTTGCCCTCACCCACTTCGAAGCCGCGCTGCTGTTTGCGCTGCTCACCTCCGTTGTCCTGGGCATCGTCTCCAAAAAGACCGATCGGGAGCGCATTTTCTACGGCGTGAAGTGTTTCGCCTGGTTTTTCGTCACCCTGGTCGCAGCCGGCTGGCTGATGTATTTCGGACACCGCTAATCCGCCGCGCACCGCTTTCTCGCTCCGCCGCAAAGCGATATACTCGTTTCGCATTCAGAGGCGGTGCCCACCTTGAAATCAGAGAATCCCCCCGTTTCCACCCCATCCGCAACCCAGGACCGGCTCTATTCCGTCGACGCTTTCCGCGGCTTCACCATGTTCTGCATGTTCGCGGGGCCGTTTGGCCTCGACTTGTTCGAACACCATTGGTTCCTCGGCCACATCGTCTGGCAACTGGACCACGCAGAGTGGACCGGGATGCATTTCTGGGATCTCATCCAGCCCTTCTTCATGTTCATCGTCGGCGTCGTGATGCCGTATTCCTTCGCCCGCCGCTGGGCCAGAGGAGAAACCTGGAACGAGAGTCTGATGCACGTGCTTCGGCGCGCCGCGCTCCTCATCGGCTGGGGATTAGTCGCGCGCAGCATCGGCGCGGGCCGTCCGAATCTGGACCTCATCAACGTGCTCGCGCAGATCGCCTTCACCTACACCGTCGCTTTTCTCATCCTGCAAAAAAGCTGGAAGTTTCAGGCGGGCGTCGCCTTGCTGCTGCTCGTGGCCCACACGCTCCTCTATCTCTTCGTGCGCGTGGACGGCGTGGAAGGCCCCTGGGTGCGGAACGCCAACATCGGCCAGGCCCTGGACCTGATGATTCTTGGCAAGACCTGGGGAGGCTCCTACGCTACCGTCAACTGCGTCAGCTCCGCCTTCAATACCATTCTCGGCGTCTTGACCGGAAGGCTCCTCTTCTCCAAGGAATCGCTTGCCCGCAAGACCCAGATTCTGGCCTATTCCGGGCTGGGGCTCGTCGTCTTCGGTCTCGCCCTTCACCCGTTCATCCCGATCAACAAGAAGATCTGGACGGCCTCCTTCGCCATTCTGAGCGGCGGAATCACCGTGCTGGCGCTGCTGCTTTTCTATTGGGTTTGCGACGTCTGGAAGCGGCGCGCCTGGGCCGGTTTATTCGTGATGATCGGGGCGAACTCCATCTTCATCTATCTCTTCCATGAGATCCTGGGCCGCTGGATGCGGCACACCGCGCCCACGTTCACCAACTGGGCGGAACCGTTTGTCGGCGCGTGGGCGCCCTTCACCGCGGCGTGGCTGGCGATCGCCCTCCAGGTCTACGTGTGCCGGTGGCTCTATCAGCGGCGGATCTTCTTCAAGCTCTGAATCGCGCCCAAACCAAACGCGGCCTATTGAGACGATCCTTCGAATAGGCACGCGCCCACTGGAACCGCGGTGACCGCGTGTTCCCCCTGCGCCGTTGCCGGTTCGTCGAAGGTGATCGTCGCAAACTCTTTCGTGGCGGGGTCGTAGGCATCCACCTGTCCGGTCTCCAGGTGATACACCCAGCCGTGGAGTTGCAGCGATCCTTGCGCCACCGCCACCGCCACCACCGGATGCGTCTCCAGGTGCTTCAGTTGGATGCGCACATTCTCCCTGGTCAGCATGGCAACGCGCTCTTCCTCGCTGCCATCGGGGCAGCGCGCGTTCACTAACTGTCGCGCCACTTCCGCGTTCGCCAGCCAGCGGCGTGTGTTGGGGAAATCTTCGACGCTTTCCGGGTGCAGGATCGCGGCCATCGCGCCGCAGTTGGAATGCCCGCAGATAATCGCGTGCTTCACGCGGAGCACTCCCACGGCGTATTCAATCGTTGAGGAAACCCCACCGTAGAGAGTCCCATGCGGCGGCACGATATTGCCCACCTGGCGGCTGAGGAAAAGCTCTCCCGGCTGCGTCTGCGTCAGCAGCGAGGGGACGATGCGCGAGTCCCCGCACGTGATGAACAGCGCATAAGGGTCCTGGCCGCCGCTCAGCGATTCAAAGAGCGCCTTCTGGGCCGGGAATACGTCTCGCTGAAAACGGTGCAAACCCGCCAAAATTTTCTGCATGATAGCTCCGGACTTCGCAACAACCGTGGAGCCGCTCTCGGGATGCGTTCCGGCACTCGCCGGATCCTCGCGCACTGGACCAAACCGGGAAACGCACTCCCTGGGCCGGCTAAGCCCATTCTAGCGGCTGAACCCGCAAAGCCGCCACAAGAGGAAGCCGGATATCGAAGCCCGACCGCGCGCCGCCAAGCCCTCGAATTTCCGCCAATCAAGCCCTCTCGCTCCTCCCCTCGGCACGGCCCTGATGCGCCCCCGCCGCGGATGCTATCATCGAAGATTGGCATCCAAGAGGTTTTCGTGGCTAGACTTACTCGTAAAGAACTGAAAACAGACCGTTTCGCGGAAGGCGTCGGCGCGGCCCTCGGAGGCGTGCTGGGTCACAAGAAAGAAGTCACCCGATATGGCATCATTGCCGCGGTGGTCGTGGTGCTCATCGTCGGTGGCGTCACCTGGTATCGCTCCCAGGCCAAGCAGCGCCGCGCGGATTTCGACGTTCTCCTGCGGACCATGGAAGCGCCCATCGCCCAGCCCGGTCAGAGCGCCGGCGTCACCTATGCCACGGAGGCCGATAAAGAGAAAGCCGTCACCGCCGCGCTCGAAGAGTTTTCGAAAGAGCATGCCGGCACCAATGAAGATGCCCTCGCGCACTACTTCATCGCTTCGAACGCCGTGGAAGACGGGAACCTCGAGAAGGCGCTCAGCGAAGCGGATATCGCCATCAAGAACGGCAACTCCGACACCGCGGCGGTTGCCCGCTTCCTGAAAGGGAACATCCTGGCGTCCCAGGGCAAAAGCGACGAAGCGGAGAAGATCTATCGCGAATTGCTCAACGCCTCGTCCGGCTTCATGACGAAAGGCGAAGTGACCGTCGCTTTGGCCAAACTCATCGGCAAGAAGAGCCCCGATGAGGCAATCAAGCTGCTTGAACCGCTGCGTCTCGCGGAAGGCTCCACGCAGCGCATCGCCAGCCAGACCATTGAGGAAATTCGTTCCTCCGGCAAGAATTAGGGCGGCGCGCGATGTCCTCTTCCGGCGAGGGGAAAGACCAGGGAAACGTTTCCCTCCTGAACCTGCGTTTCCCGCTCGCCTCCTGCCGCGGCCGCCGCTATCCCGAACTCAGCCATCGCTATCGCAGCGAGTTTCAGCGGGACCGCGACCGCATCGTTCACTGCCGCGCCTTCCGCCGCATGGAAGACAAGACGCAGGTCTTCTCGGATCCGCAGTCGGACCACTTCCGCACCCGCCTCACCCACACCCTCGAAGTGGCGCAGATCGCCCGCACCGTCGCCTCCACCCTGCAACTCGATGAGGAGTTCACCGAGGCGCTTGCCCTCGCTCACGACCTCGGCCATCCGCCCTACGCGCACGCCGGCGAGTGCGAACTCGACCGCGTCATGCAAACCTTCGGCGACCGCTTCGACCACAACTTTCAGGCGCTCCGCGTCGTTGAACTGATTGAGCGGCGTTATGCCATGTTCCCCGGCCTGAACCTCACCTTTGAGATGCGTGAGGGCATCGTCAAGCACTCGCACGATCTTCTTCCCGGCGAGGTTCCCTTCCTCGATGAGTATCTCCCCGGCCT
>JBDIBK010000057.1:0-25267 GCA_039812845.1 Bryobacterales bacterium | reverse complement strand
GTCCTGGCAGGAAACCGTCCTCGATCTCCTCGCGCACGGCGCGTCCGTCGCAGCTGCGATGCGCCACGTAGGCTATTCCGCAGCCGCGTTCTACAAAACCTGCACCCGCCATCCCGAATTCCGCGTCGCGGCTGACCGCGCCCGCAATGCCTACCGCGCCCAGGTCGCCGAAGAATTCCACGATGCGGAAGCCTATGCCCGCTCGCTGGTGGATTCCGTCATGCGCGACGAACAACTCCCCGCCAGCCTCCGCCTCCGCGCCGCCCTCGCCATCCTCAACCGCAAAGGCGATCACTGGCTCCCCATGTCCATTCCCTTCCTCGAAGAGACTGTGGACACGGTGGACACGATGGACACCCCAGACATCACGAACCTTATGGACACGATGGACAGCGTGGACATCGCGGGCACCGCCGCAGACAACGCGGACATCACGGACACTGTGGACGGCGTGGACACCGTGGACACTGTGGACGGCGTGGACAATGCGGACACCGTGAACAATCCCGCGGAGATCGTCTACCGCCAGTTCCTCGCCGAGATCGAAGCAATGGGCTCCGCCTTCCACGCCACCCCGCAAGGCCGGCACCCTTCCGAACCCGCCAACACGGCTTCAGCGTCCGAAAACACCAAGGACGTTACGGACACCGTAGATACCGTGGACACCCTGGACAGGATGAACAACGTAGACAACATAGACACTTTGGACACAATGGACATCGCGGGCACCACCGGCATTCACACGGAGCCTCACCCTCACCCCCGCCCATCGGATTCGATCACCGATACCAGCCCGCCTCATTCGGCCGCAAACGCATTGTGCACCCGCTCTCTAACACACCGCCACGAGCAATAAGTGACGCCGCCACAGCATCATCAATTGGGCTTAGAAACTCGACCCGGCCGGTGCGAAACGGGCGGCGACCGGAGATCGGCTGAAGGGTGCGCGCGAAGGACCTGGGGCGGCAGCGTCCGCGCAGTTGGCCGCTCGCACGCCGCCTTCGCCAGTCTTGCAGAGTAGCGGTGCAGGTAGAGAAGGAAGAGAGCCACCACCGCCAGCGTCAGGCACATCAGCGGAAGCCACACGTTCAGTACTCCGAAAATCAGTTGGATCGTCGCGGTTGCCATCTTTCTTCCCTCAATGAGGTATACGTTCGGCAGCGCGGGATCGTTAGCCCGGAAACGCAAAGAAAGATAAACTGCGGGTAAAGAATCCCCGCAAGGCGCATTCCGCACCAAATGCGGCATGTTCCGTAAGGAAACGGGGTTCCGCGCCGGGGCATCGAAGCAGTAACGCACCATGACGAGATCGTTCCCAATGCGCCCCGTGGCATGCCTCCTGTTTCTGCTGGCATTCGCCGCCGGTATCGCCTTCGCCGCCAACCAGAGGCTCTATCTGACGGACGGCAGTTACCATCTTGTGCGCGAGTATCGGGTGCTCCCGGACCGCGTGCGCTTCTACAGCGTCGAACGCGGTGCATGGGAAGAGATCCCGCTCGATCTCATCGATCTGAAGAAGACGCGCTCCGTGAACCAGTCCGCCGAAGAGGAGCGGAAGCAAGAGCGGAAGATGATCGACGCGGAAGACGCCGTCGAGCGGCGCCTGCGCAAGGAAGCGCAGGGCATCCCCACCGAGCCGGGAGTGTATCTCTATGAAGAGGGGAAGCTGCGCACCTTTCCCATCGCGGAACTGGACGTGCTGACGGACCGCAAGCGCGCCATCCTGAAGGCAATCAACCCGCTCCCCTTGACGGCGGGCAAGAACTATGTGGAAGTGAAAGGCGTTCGCTCCGCCAACGTCATTTCCGCCGACCGGCCGGAGTTCTACTTTCGTTTGCACCGTCAGCAGATGTTTGGTTTCGTCAGGCTCACCGAGCACAAAGGAAACCGGACGGTGCAGATCTGGGAAATCATTCCCATCTCCAAGGAAGTAGTGGAGAGCCAGGAGAACGTGGAAGATTTTCGGCGCGAGGCGGGACCAATGCTCTACCAGATATGGCCGCGCGCGGCGCTCGAACCGGGCGAGTATGCACTGATTACGTACTCTCCAGGGGAGAGCAATATCCGCGCGTGGGATTTCGCTTACTATCCCGGCGCGAAGCCGCCCGTGGCCTCCGAATCCAAAGCGAGGCCCTAAAGGCACTGGAGACGGGAGATCGGGAAAGCGTCCCGCATCGGCCGCTGCGAATGGGCGCTGCGTCTTCACGCGAAAACGCCCCGCGCAAGGCGGGGCGCTTTCCATGATTCCCGATCGGAGGCAGTTCCCCGGTCGGAAGGCTTCCGGCACGGTCCTACTCGGAACCGCGGCTCGCCTTCTTCCGGCTGCGCTTGCGCGCCAGTGCCTGCTTCACCCGCTTCTTTTCGCCGGGCTTCAGGTAGAAGGAGTGCTTCTTGATTTCCTTAATGATGTCTTCCTGCTGCACCTTCCGCTTAAAGCGGCGCAGTGCGCTTTCCAGGCTTTCGCCGTCGGAAATAAAAACTTCCGCCAAGTAACTCACCCCCTCCCCGCATGGAAATGGTAGCGATGCGCATGCCCGGCACCGCCATTTGACAGTGTAGCGCGATTTCCCGGTTGCATGCTCACGCACCCGACACACGCACCCGCGGTAAGCGACACCCCGAAAAAAAAGGGCAGAGGAATACAAGCCCGAGGGGCCCCTCTGCCCTGCCGAATGAACTGGCAAAATGTGTGTTGCTTGCTGGGCTCCAGCCGGACTTCCGGCCGGGCAGACATTCCTGGATCGGACGGGGAAATCCGTCCCGGCAGCGCGCTCGATGCCAGACGCATCATGGTCTGGAAAGCGTGCAAGAGGAGAGAATTCCACCGCCCAATCCGGGAACACTCCTACGCTGTGATCTTATGGCAACTTGAGCCTGCGTGGAAGTCCCATTAGGACTATGGATGAAGGTACAACTGGATTGCTTTTTAGCGGAACTTCTACTTTTCTTCGGCATGCGGAGAGAAGACTTCGGCTATCGACCGAGTGAGCTTCTCCCGCATCTTTCTGATTCCAAAGCCTTGTAAACTGCATCCACCGACCCGTACCGAATCACGTGGGTTCCAATCAGGCTTTCGATCATATTTGCGTTATTGCGCCTCTCATCTCATTAACGCGTGGAATCGAAACGCTCCGCCCCGTTCAGGTCTTCTCCACCAGACCCCCGATATTGACACTGTAGACGCTGCTCTTTCCCAGCCGGTCCGATTCGAAGAACAGCGTCTGGCTGTCGTTCGAAAAGAACGGGTTCACCGACGCCGGCGCGGACGATTGGTGTTCCATCAGGGAAAACTCCCGGCGGGTCACCCGGAGCAGCAGAAGCAGCAGCGGCTGCGCCTTGGACGAACTGGCTCCGACGAATACGGAGGCATCGGCATTTGCCGAGAACGTCGCGAACTTGGTGGTGTTTGCGATCAACCGGTGGCTGCCCCCGTCCAGGTCGTACTCCATCAACTGGCAGCGCTCCACTCCCTTATCCTGCGTGCGGATTAGATACATCAGGATGCGGCCGGAGCGGTCCCATCGTGCCTGCAGCACCTCACCCTTGGGGAAGTTCGGAAGTGCCGGTGCGTTCGGCACGCCCACCAGCGACGGAATATGCTGCGTGTTCAGCAGCAGCAATCCAAAACGCTGGTGAAACCCGAGCGGCAGAAGTTCCCCGCCCTCCGTTCGCATCACTTCCCGGGACTTCCCGGAAGCCGGGTCCACGAATACGATCCGCGTGACGCCTCCTCGCCGCTCCATCACCGCCGCCATGCGATCGTCCTGCGCAAGCAGCAGGTGGCCGGTGCTCTGCCACCCCTCAGGCGAACGGTACAGCTCCCGCATCCGCCCCCGCCGGATCTCATTACGGACGAAAGCGCTCCCGTCGAGGAATACGATGTCTCTGCCGTCGCGCAGCATCGCCAGCGAATGCGGACGCAGATCCCGCGGCGCGGCCGTCTGCTGGCTTGTTCCTCGTTTCAGATCGAGGAGGTACGGCTGCCAGGTTCCGCCCCGGTTGCTCGCATAGAGCAGTTGGCTGTCGTCGGAAGAAAGGGCGCGGTTGGGGTCGATGGGCAAGTGGGAATCCGCGGTATCCTCCGTCCATCGGGTCACCTGGTATTCGGTTGCGGGATCAAGGAACACCTTTTTCTGGGATTCGACATGCGCCAGAGCGGCAGCATTCGCCAGGGATGCCTCAAATCCGGCAACGCCGCAGGCGGCCATCATCCCCGCCGCGCGAAATGCCGATGCCAGCGTCTGGCGGCGGCTTGGTTCCTTGAAGTTCGAGCGCTCGGTCGGTTCGGATGAAAGGATGGGTAGCATTACAGGTTGGCTGCTGGCGGGGCCGCGCACCAAATCGGCGGCCCAACAGGATGGACGCGCGATGGCCCTGAAAAGTGTACCGGGGTTCGCCGGTCAAAGCGGCCCCCTGCGGAAGCCCGCCCCGCCTCGCGCACGCTCTCCGCGAAATGGCCCATCAAGCCATCGTACCGTGCGGCTTGCCGTCGTGGCCGTGCCGGTAATGATGGGCCAGCAGGTCCGCGCCCCAATCCCCGGTGAAGTCCCGCCAGACGCAGTGGATATGGTTGGCCTCATTCTGCGTACAGTCATACTCGATCAGGAACGTGGGAGCCTGGATGCGGTAATAGTGCGGGTCCCCCAGGTTCGGGCCGCCCGCCCACGCAAACAGCAGCTTGCCCGCCGCCTGCTTCACCTGCGCTTCGCGCCATCGCCGCGCGCCGTCGGCGATGCTGCCGGTATATTCGCCGATCACGGCCATGAGCTTCTCATGCTGGGCCGAAGTCATCTTCGCCGCGGAAAGGCCGGACGGCTGTCCGGCCAGCGCCGCCTTGCGGTGGTTGCTCGAAAGAATATCCTTGTACGCCGCCGCATCGACGATTGCCTCTTTGCGCTGCACCGGCTTGAGCGCGTGCAGCAGGTCCCGTGCCAGGTCTTCTTCGGCCGAAAGCACCCGCAGGCCCTTCCTCGCCCCGTGCCGCACCTCACGAGGATTGGATCCGAAGAACGTGGGAGCCGCGAAAAGCTTGCCGTCGCGCACGGTGTAATGCAGGCTCAGATGGTGGCCCTCCACGCGGAAGCCCCAGATGCCGGTATCCGACGGAGAGCCAAAGACGCTGAAGTAATACTTGCCGGGATTGCGCCGTTCGCCCGAATCGTTCTCCAAATCCTTGAGCACCTCTTCCAGGCTCATGATGGTGGAGGCTTTGATGTAACCCTTCTGGCTCAGCCCGGCGGCCAGCAGCGCATGGGCCAGATGCTGCTGCGCGGGGCGCATCTCGCGGAGCGCAAGGCCTTTCCGGGGCGTCGGCGTGTAGTAATAGACGTAACGCTCCGCATCCATGAATTCGAAGCGGGCGCTCGCGCGCTGGCTATCGTCAAGTGAATCCAGAAACGTCAGCGCCGTATGCGTCAGCAGCGAACTGCCCAGCAAATGCAGCCTGCCGATCTGCATTCCTCCCACAACGGCAATCGCGTTCCATAAAAAGTCTCTTCGCGGTGAACACATCGCAATCCCCTTCTTCTGTCCAAACCGAAGCATGCCGGGGCACCCCAGGCAACCGGCTCGCCCCGTCCGTGGAATCCATCCGGCGCTCTAAACCTGGAATCCAGTGTGCTGAAATTCTAACGAAACCGGGATCGAAAAGGAATCGGGGAGCCAAAATCACCCCTCAAGCAAATAGAGCGTCGCGGTGGTTGCCGCGACGCTCAATGAAGGAGGTACTTAGATTGGAGGTTCGAAAGCTAAAATGGCGATTGCGTGGAGCGGGAATCCGCGGTAATCGGGCGCTTCAGGAACGGGTACGGATTCACCGCCACTCCGTTCACGCGCACTTCGTAGTGCAGGTGCGTGCCCGTCGCGCGGCCCGTGGCCCCCATCCCGCCGATCACTTCTCCGCGGCGCACTTCCATGCCCGGAATCACCTTCATGCTGGAGAGGTGGGCATACCGGGTTTGATACTGGCCGTGGTCGATCACGACGATCCGCCCGTAGCCGCCAAACCAGCCCGCCATCGTCACGATTCCGTCGGCGCTGGCCTTGATCGCATCCCCGTAATTGCCCTTGATGTCCACACCGGAATGGAACGCGCCCAGGCCGCTGAACGGATCGATTCGCTTGCCGAAGTTGTCCATCAGACGGCCATTGACGGGCCAGATGCTCGGCATGGCGTTTGAATGCCGCTTGCGCACAAACTCCCGGAAGATCCGGGAGTAATCGGCGTTCTTGAGAAAGTTGTATTGCTCCAGCGTCTCATTCATCGTCGGAACCAGACGCGCTTCGGACGCAAGATCGTTGTCGTTGTTCAGGTTCTGCTTCAGGCCGTAGGCCACCGACACTTCGCTCGCGAAGATCTGCAGCGTGGCAAGCTGCTCATTCTGCTCTTCCGCCGTTTTCTGCAGGTTGGTATAGCGGTCGCGCAGCGTTTCCACCTCTTCCCGGAGGCTGTTGTACTGCGCCACTTTCCAAACCATGCGGCCGTAACTGCCGACAAAGCCGAAAACCGAGAACGAGCCAAGCACAGCCAGCGCGAGGATGGCGTAGATGACCGTGTGGGGAAGGTGGATGCGCTGAATTCGCCCGTGGACGCTGTGCGCCAGGACGAGAATAAAATACCGTTGCTTCACGAATGAACCTCTGGGTGGCGTTTTCCTTGGGTCCGGTTCGCTCTGTATGCGATACCAGCCCAAGTGAATGCTCCAACCGGTGGGCTGGAGTTGAGCCTCGTGAACCTTTGCTCGTGGAGTGTGGCGTTTCGACCCGATTCCGGGCACCCACATGTCTCACTGCAAACATCTGAAGTTACCAAGACAGGAATCGGTTGTCAATCTGGGAAGAAAGAGCGAATTCCCCGCAAATCGGTGATTTTCTTGGTTGAACGGCTCAAAACCCGCGCTGAACGGCGCTGCCGATTTCGCACTTTATCCTCATTTCTCGCCTTGCTCGCCCCGGTAATCCGCCCCGCTCAGGCTGCGCTCCACGGACCGCTGCCAGCCCTCCAGAGCCGCACGCATGGCCTTCACCCGCGCCGGTTGGCTCGACGCCAGGTCGTTCGTTTCCCCGTCATCCGCCTCAAGATCGTAGAGTTCCGCCGCCCCCTGGGCTGGCACGTAAAGCTTGAAGCGGGCCTCCGTGATTGCCGCCACCCCGCCGAAATCGGAGGTCCTTGGGCGCGGGTGCTTGAGGTTGCGGAACCGGATATACGGCACCTTCGCCGTTGGGATGTTGCCCGTCTGCGCCTCCTCCGGCAGATACGGCTCCGGGTTCTCCCGAACCTCGCGCGCCACGTCGTAGCCCCAAAAGCAGATCGGGCCCGGCCGCTCGTCCATCCGCCCCTCGATGAGCGGCGTCAGGCTGATCCCGTCGAGCGGGCGTAAGGGCAGTGGCGCGCCCGTCAGTTCGCACAGCGTGGGCAGGATGTCGCTGGTGACGGCCCGCATGCGCGTGCGGCGCGGCTCGCGAATCCTCGCCGGCCATTCCAGAATCGCAGGTACCCGGATCCCGCCCTCGTAGTAGCTCCCCTTCGCGCCGCGCAAGGGGGACTTGTCCCGGTCCGGCACCGGGGTACCGTTGTCGCTGATGAACCACACGAGGGTATTTTCCGCGATGCCCGCGTCCCGGATTCCTTCCCGCAGATAGCCCATCGCCCGGTCCATCGCGCCGATCTCCGCGAAGCGTTCCGCCAGCCGCTCGGAGACCTTGCCGTGGTAGGGAACGATATCGTCGTCGGTGGGCGTGTACGGTTCGTGCGGAGAACCGAAGGCCAGCACCGTAAACGTGCGTTTCCCCGCTTTCGACCGCTCCGTCAGGAAGCGCACCGCTTCCCGCGCCACGCCCTCGCTGCTCTCGCCGTTCACCCGCTGGGGCTCCGCGCCGTTCCTCGAAAGCAGCGGGCTGTGCCCATAGAAGTTGTCGTGCGCCAGCCATTCGTCAAAACCCATCGCCCCCGGATTCGTGGAGGACCCCGCCCTCACCGGCCCCAGATGCCACTTGCCGAAGTAGCCGTTCACAAAGCCGCGCTCGCGCAGCAAGGCCGCGATTGTGATCTCCTCCGGCCGGATAGACCAGTTCGGCGCAAAGTCCCCGAAGCGGTTGGCGTTCCGCCCCGTCATCACGCTCCCACGGGTGGGCGCGCACAGCGCCGCCCCGGAATAGAAGCGGTCGAAGCGCAGCCCCCTTGCCGCCATCCCGTCAAGCACCGGCGTACGCAGCAGCGCGTGGCCCTGATATCCGGTTTCGTGCCAACCCAAATCGTCCGCAATGCAGAGAACAATATGGTCGGGCGCGCCTCCCGAGGTCGGGGTCTGGCCCGCCGCAAGGCCAGCAAGCGAGGGCAAACCGGCGAGCGCGGGCACCGC
The DNA here is from genome assembly GCA_039812845.1 of Bryobacterales bacterium. Classification (GTDB taxonomy): domain Bacteria; phylum Acidobacteriota; class Terriglobia; order Bryobacterales; family Bryobacteraceae; genus JACTMJ01. The sequence continues at coordinate 16,907 of JBDIBK010000057.1, read as the reverse complement.
CCCCGAGGCGGCGATCGGGGTCGCCACTCGCTCAAGAAAGTTGCGCCGGGAAATGGAAGTCTGGCTCATCGTGGAATCTCCGCCCTTTCGAGGGATGGATGCGGGTCTCGGGCAGAAATGAGCCTATCGAATTCCAGCGGGGATCACAACGGAGATCCCCGGCCGAAGCGCCGCCCGCATTCCAGTGCGGAGAATCTGCTTCCGCAAAATCCCGCGCTCGGATAGGGGCCGCCGCTCGCCGGGGATGTCTGGACCAATGGAGCTAAGCAGGCTGGAGCTTTTCGCTAGGCCTCCTTAATGGTGCTGATCATCACCTTGCCGTCCTCCATTGTCCCGGTTACGGTTACGTTCTTCCCCACGAATTCCGCCGCTTTGTCCTGCGGTTCGAGGGGAATAGATTGGCCACCGGTGCTCAGCACGTAGGTCTTCACTCCCTGAACATCCTTCTGTTCGACCGTCCCGGTCCAGCTCTTCTCCTGGGCCTGAACCTGCTGAGTTTCCGGCGGCGCCGCGAGCGCGGAGACCGGGAATACGGTGGCCGTCATACCGAACGCGAACGCAAGAACCAATAGCGCATGAATCGATTTCGTCAGTTTCATTCTATTTTCCTTTTCCTAGATACACACCACGGATTTTCCCGGCGCATCACCGGGCTTACCGAAATTCATTGCATTCGAATTGCCATTTTCCAATTCCTAGAAGAATCATCAATATATCCGCGAAATTACAGGGAATTCAGTTGCATTTGTTTCAAAAACACCGCCAATCTTACCGGTCACCGCCATTATTCCCATGCAGCGGGAATCGGAGCGCCGGTATTCGGGTTTCACTGCGCGGGAAACGGTCTTGCCAATGCATTCTTGGGATTAGAAGCGATATTGCGCCCGCATGGCCTTCACATTCTGTCTCGCCTGTGCCTGGTACGGCCCGGCAATCGCCGCGCATTGCTCGGAGAATTTCACCGCATCCACGACTTCCTTGTGATCCTTTGACCGCTTCCCGATCTCGAAGTTCGCAATCCCCAGATAGAAATATGCCGCGGCGAGCATCGAAGAATTGCCCTGAATCTGGGGCAAGGCCAGCCGAAGCGAGTGGTTCGCGGGCGCCCATCGCTTCTCATTCGCGTGCTGCAAGCCCTGAATCCAATGCGCGAGACCCGTGTTGAACTTCACCGCCTTCCCCCAGTCCTCCGCGGTGACCGCATCCGGCTTTCTCGACTCCGCCAGAGACTTCAGCGCGGCGTCCGTATACTCGATCACCTTTTCCGGATGGCGCTTCGTCTCCAGGTAGATTCCGGCCAGATACAGCAGGGCATCTTCGCTCGCCTTTCCTTCGCCGGCGAGCGATTCCGCGGCCTTCAGACCCAGCGCCTGGTTGTTCGCCGCCCGGGCCGCCAGAAACTGCCGCTCTCGGATCGCCGGGAGGTATTCGCTCTTCGCATTGAGCTTTGCCAGGCGCTCGGCAAAGCCATCGATCGCGGCGGCGTCGGACGTTTTCCCCGCCAGCTTGACGAGTGCATACTCGCTGAGCGGCAATATCTGTTTCGCGTAATCTTGCGATGCCTTCCATTGGTCCTCGTCCGCCCCTTCCGGCATCGCGGCGGAGAGCGCCTTCCGGCACGCCGTGTGCGTCGCCTCCGCGAAAAACATCACCTTGGCGTCGTCACCCGCGCTCTCCGCCGCGCGCAATCCGGCGAACGCCCCGCGCACTGTCGCGGGGTCCGCCGTCAGCAGCTTTTCCGCTGCCGCCATCACCTTGGCATGATCCTTGCGCGATTCGAAGACGGCAATCTGCTGCGCGAGTACCCACGGCACGCCGGCATGGTTCGGATACTTGCCGAGGAACTCATCCATCTCCCGGATCTTTTCGTCCTCATTCTGCGCCATGCCGATGCGCTGCAGCAGAGCGCCTTCGGGAGTAGTCGCATCAATGTCCGGAGCCTGTGCCCGCGCCAGCGCTGCCAGCACACAGACGGCCATTATCCATGAAACAAAACGGGAAAACCGTTGGACGCACAACATGGTAAGCACCTCCTGCCAATGAGACCAATCCCCTGGGAAGACGACAAACCAAACCGAAACTGAAGAGGTTTAAGGCACCGCGGACAACACCCAGGAAGAGGGGCCTCGTAGAGATGGGCAGATCGTATCACAGAGAGATTGGTCACGAAAGCATCTGGCAACTCTTTTGCCGGTAGCATGTGAGCCGTCCGGTTGAATTAGCAAGTGAGTTGTCCGGTCGAACGGCCACTGGGGAAAGCTAGAGGATGTGGAATGTCATCAATCCCGATTGCCAGAATGGCGTCGCGAGGATAGTATCTGGGGAGAATGGAATGCGCGTCGGCGCTATGACGCGGGGCGCGCGGGGTTTTCCGTGAAAGGATTCCGGAGATGCAACGAGTCTTCCGTACGTGCGGGCTGGTTGGGGCGGTTCTATGCTCCCTCTGTCTGGCGATGCCCGGCCAGGATGTGCGGCCGACGCGGGAAGGGCAGCCGCCGAATGTGGGCCAAGCCGCCGAACCCTATGCCGTGTTCGATACGCGGCCGGTGATTCTGCACGGCCCCTATCTCGTCGCCCCCACCGAGACCAGCATGACCATCAGTTGGGAGACCGATACGCCATGCCACTCGAAAGTCCTCTACGGCGTGGATCGGCCGGATTCGGAAGCCATCGGCGCGCGGGACGGCCTGCTGAATGTCGGTACCCATCACACCGTCCACATTCGGGGCTTGAGGCCGGGGCAGACGTACCGCTTCCAGGCGGTTTCGACACGGGTGGTGAAGATGAAAGGCTACTGGCCGGATAAGGGACTCACGGTGATGAGTCCGCCGGCGACGTTCCAGACCTTCGATTCGTCCAGGGCCTCGACGGTCTTCTACGCGGTTACCGATACGCACGAAGACGCCGGACGCATCACCGCGCTGATGAAACTGGCGGATTGGGCGAACGCCGATTTCCTGCTCCATCTGGGCGATGCGTTCAACACGGTGGAGAACGAAGACCAGGTATTCGCCCGGTGGCTTGACCCGCTGACCCGAGGCATCGGCCCCTCGACGCCGCTTGTCTATGCGCGCGGCAACCACGAGACTCGTGGCCCCTTCGCGCGGGAGTTTCACCGGTATGTGCCCATCGAAGAGGGCCGGTTCTACTACACCCGAGACCAGGGACCGGTCCACTTCGTGGTGGTGGATACCGGTGAGGACAAGCCGGATAACACGAACGTATATGCCGGTCTGAACGCCTTCGCGCCGTACCGCGAAGAAGAACTTGCATGGCTTGAGGCGCACAGCCGCGAGAGCAAGCGCATGGCCGACGCGCCGTTCCGGATCCTGGCGATGCACCAGCCATTCTGGGGCTACGTGAACGGCGAGAACGACCGCTGGACCGATTGGGCAAACCGCTCCGGGATCGATCTGGCGCTGGCGGGGCACATGCACCGCTTCTCGTTCATCGAAGCGGGGCGGCGCGGAAACCGCTTCCCGATTCTGGTGATCGGGCAGGACCAACTGGCGAAAGTGGAGGCGACGGCGAGCCAGATCAAGGTCTCCGTCGTGGCGAAGGACGGCTCGCTCGTGCATTCGTTCGTCGTCGAGAGGCGCGCGGCCGGATCCCGACAGTAAATCGCGAACGCCGCCCTTGAACCCGATTCCGTAAGCCTCATTCCGTGAGCCTGGCCGGGCGCGGCCGGCCGCGTTCGCCGAACCGCCAGCACCCCAGGCGGCACGTGTAATTCACAACCGCAATTCTCTATTGCAGGAATAGCGAATCGACTATATACTCCCACCAATTGATGCCGCAATCGGAATCCATTTTCCTTATTGCGGGCAGCTTGTTGCGAAGGAGGTCGAAGTTACAACCATGAAGGCCGCTTCATTTATCGCTTTCGTGCTATTAGGGATATGGACGCCGAGCCTAAATGCGCAGGTGCTTTACGGCTCGATTGTGGGTACCGTCGTGGACCCAAGCAATTCGGTTGTGCCGGGCGCGGCAATCTCGATCACGAGCAAGACAACCGGGGCGACGCGCGAGACCAAGACCGATACCGGCGGCCGCTATTCCCTCGTGAACGTCCTGCCGGGCACCTACGATCTGAAAGTGACCGCGGAAGGATTCCGCACCACCACCAGCGAGAACGTGACGGTGACCATCAACGTGGTCAGCCGCGTGGACGTGGCCCTGGAAGTGGGCTCAATGACGGAGCAGGTGACGGTAATCTCCGCCAGCGCGCTCCTGCAGACCGACAAGTCCGATGTGCGCACGGAGCTGAACAGCCAGGAGATTACGCGGCTGCCGCTTTCGAATTATCGGAACTTCCAGAGCCTGCTGAACCTGGTTCCGGGCGCGACGCCGACGAACTTCCAGCACCTGGGAGACGCCATCGGCCGCGCGCTGGGCACGAACGTGAATGGCACCGCGATGAACAACAACCGGACGCGGGTGGACGGGGCGACGAACGTATTCGTGTGGCTTCCGCAGCACCTGGTATACGTGCCGCCGGTGGAATCCATCGAAACGGTAAACGTCACCACGAGTTCGTTCGACGCCGAACAGGGCATGGCGGGGGGATCCGCCATGACGTTGGCCACCAAGAGCGGCACGAACGAACTGCATGGGGTGGCGTACGAATATCACGACAACCAGCATCTGTATGCGCGCAATTTCTTCCTGCCTTCGAGTTCGCGCATCGCGAAATCGATATTCAATATTTTTGGCGGGACGATCGGCGGGCCGATCATCAAGGAGAAGCTGTTCTTCTTCGGCAGCGTGGAGGCCACGCGGGAACGGGCCGGAAGCTCTCCGACACCCTTCAGCGTGCCGACCCAGGCAATCCGCGCGGGCAATTTCTCCGGGCTGGCCGCCACTATTTTCGATCCCGCCTCCGCGCCGCCGAATGGCGTGGGAAGGGTGCCCTTCGCGGGCAACATCATCCCGGCCGGGCGAATGAACCCGATCAGTCTGCGGATCCAGGACAAGGCCCCGCTGCCCAATCTGCCGGGCGGCTCCCAGGGCACCCTGAATAACTACTACAACTCCGCCACGGAGCGGCTGGACCGCGAGAACTACGACCTGAAGATCAACTGGAACCCCATGCAGACGCTGGTGGTATGGGGAAAGTACAGCCGCATGGACGGCTATTGGGCGGCACCGTTCGCGCTGGGCGAGGTGGGCGGCCCCGGCCTGAGCAAGGCGGGGAGCCCGGGCATCAACGAGATGGACGTCCGGATCTACACCTTCGGCGGTACCTGGACACTCTCGCCGACAGCGGTGATTGACGCAACCTTCGCGATGACTCCGTTCAAGCAGACCCGCTACACATCCGATATTGGAACCAATGTCGGTTCGGAGACCTGGGGGATTCCAAATACCAACTACCCGGTGGTCAGCGGATTCGCGCAGGGGACCGAACAGGTGAAGAAAGCGTGCCCGCCGTCGGCGAATGGGAATTGCTATACGGGCATGCCGGCCATCGTTCATGGGTTCACGAGCTGGGGCAACACGTTCGGCTACCTGCCGATGTGGCGCGATGAAGGCTCGAAGACCTTCACCACCAACATCACCAAGGTCCACGGCGCGCACGAACTGCGGTGGGGCTTTGACATGGTGCGGTACAAAATGGACCATTGGCAGCCGGAAACGGGCGCGGGTCCGCGAGGCAGCCTCAGCTTCAGCGCGAACGTGACGGGCGCGCCCGGCTACACTGCGTCGAGCCATCTGAACTCGTACGCGACGTTCCTGCTCGGGCTCACGACCTCGCTCGCGAAGACCGTGCAGTTCTTTGAAATGACGAACCGGGAGTGGCAGTTCGGTTACTACTTCCGGGACCGCTGGCAGGTGAGCCGCCGCCTCACGCTGAACCTCGGCTTCCGTCATGAGTATTACCCGCTGATTTCGAGGCGGGACCGGGGCATCGAGCGCTGGGACCCGGACACCAATCTGGTGTACCTGGGCGGGATTGGGGGCAACCCGAACAACGTGGGCATGACCACCAGCAAGAAACTGATCGCGCCGCGGATCGGCTTTGCTTTCCGGCTCAACGACAGCACGGTCATCCGCAGCGGCTACGGCATCACGTTCGATCCGCTTCCCTTCTCCCGGCCTCTCCGCGGGCTGTATCCGGCCACCATCGCCTCCTCGTGGGTCTCGTCCGGACCCTACGCCTGGATCGACACGCTGGAGAAGGGGATTCCGGCGGTGCCGCTGCCCGATATCGGCACGGGTGTGCTGACGCTGCCATCGACGGTGGATATGGGGCCGCGCAGCCCGTGGCCGGGGGAATTGCACCGGGGCTACGTGCAATCGTGGAACTTCACGGTGGAACGCAAGCTGCCTCTCGATCTCGTAACGAGCGTGGCCTACGTGGGGACCCAGACCGTGCGCCAGATGGCGGACCGCGACATCAACGCGGCGGCTCCGGGGACGGGTCCGGCGGGCCGCCCATTGGCCGCCACGCAGAACCGCCGCATCGCGGCGAATATGTGGGACGGATGGGTGAACGGCAACTACCATTCTCTGCAAACCGCGATCAACCGCGAATTCTCCAAGGGGCTGTTCCTGAAGGGCGCGTATACCTGGTCAAAGACGATCAACTGGGCCGATGAAGACGGCTGGGCGGGCATGCCGCTCACCAACTGGACGCCCACGCTGCGGCGCAACCGCGCCACGGCGGGCTACGACCGAACGCACATGTTCACCATGGGATTCCTTTATGACCTGCCCTTCGGACCCGGCAAGAAGTGGGCGCATTCCGGCGTGGGATCGTGGCTGCTGCGGGGCTGGCAGACCAACGGGATGTACAACATCTATACCGGAACGCCGTTCACGATTTCCGCGGACGGCGCCTCCTTGAACGCGCCCGGAAGTTCGCAGACGGCGGACCAGGTGAAGCCGGGCAAGGTGAAAGTGATCGGAGAGATCGGAGCCAACCGGCCCTGGTTCGATCCGCTGGCATTCGCCCAGCCCAAGGGCGTGCGCTTCGGGACCACCGGGAGAAACACAATGCGCGGACCCGGCATGTGGAACATGGACCTCAGCCTGTTCCGCACCTTTGCCCTCAACGAGAGGTTCAAGCTGGAGTTCAAGGCCGAGGGGTTCAACATCACGAATACGCCGAAGTTCGCGAATCCCGGCGCCAACGTGGCCAACATGAGGCTGAACACGGACGGCTCCATTCAGACCCTGAACAACTTCTCCTCGATCACCGGCACCATGACGGCCCTGACCTCACCCTCGGAGCGCAAGTTCCGGTTCGGCTTGCGCCTGAGCTTCTGAGGCCCGCATCGCGAAAGGCAAGAATCCCCGCGGGGGTGCGCTCTCGGCCACAAGCCCGAAGCAGCCCCCGCCGGGATTGTCGGTCCTCGCCCGATTGCGGCGATGCACCCGAAGCAGGCTTGCCTTCGCCGGTCGGCACGCATTCAGTGACCATCCTGTTTGGAACTCTCCTCGCTTCGACAACGGAGAAGCCTTCTTCCCTACATCCGCTAGAAACGGATACACTAGCGGCATGAGATTTTTGGTTGTTTCTGTTTTGGCGGTCACCGTCCTGGTCTTTCACGCCTGCGGGCAGCAGGCGCACGAGTATGCGGGCGACGATGTGCGCGGCTATAGCGATACCCCGCAAATCCCCGGTCAGAAATGGAAAGTGCATGACCTGGAACGGCCGCGCCCGCCGAAAATTACGCCCGGCCCTCCCGTCTCCGCCCCGCCGCCCTCCGACGCCATCGTGCTGTTTGATGGGAAAGACCTCAGCCAGTGGGAGCAGGTCGCCCGGCGCGGCAGCGCGGTGACCGAACCCAAGTGGAAAGTGGAAAACGGCTACTTCGAAATCGTTCCGAATACCGGCCGCTTGCGAACAAAACAGAGCTTCGGCGATTGCCAGTTGCACATCGAATGGCAGATTCCACCGGAGGCCAAGGGCAACGGCCAAAGCATCGGCAACAGCGGCGTGGAACTCATGGGCCGCTACGAGATCCAGGTGCTCGAATCGAACAGCCATCTCACCTACGCCGACGGCGGAGCGGGCGCGATTTACGGCGTCTGGCCTCCGATGGTGAACCCCTCGCGTCCGCAGGGCGAATGGAATTCCTATGACATCTTTTTCACCGCCCCGCGCTTTGACGGCGCAAAATTGAGCCAGCCGGCCACGATCACGGTGCTCTTCAACGGCGTCCTGGTGCAGAATCACAAGGCCTATCTGGGAACCACCGTCTGGCGCAAAGTCGGCGTCTACTCGCCGCATCCCGCGGAGCTGCCCCTAACGCTTCAGGATCATCACGACGCCGTCCGCTTTCGCAACGTCTGGATCCGCAAGATCAGCGAACCATAGGAATTTTCCGGCACTCTGCGGCCGCCGCCGCATCCGAAAGAGAAGGGGAGAAAAAGGCCGCCCATGTCCAACAGATCTCAAGGTGCGTCGATTCGGACAGTTCCGTACGGGTTTCGACCCCGGATGACCGCATTCGCGATTCTGATGGCGGGCATCCTGCTTCTGGCCTTCACCGGATGCCAGAAAGCGCGTGACCCCATCGCGGGTCTCTGGCAGGCGATGATCCTGACGGAAACCTCGCCCAATATCGCCTTTCAATTGGAGGTGAAGCGAGAGGGAGACCATGTGACGGGCGCTCTGGTGAATGGGCCGGACCGGGAAGAGGCATCCTCGGGCAGCTTTGACGGCAAGACACTGACTCTGAAGTTCGACGTCTATAACGCGGAGTTGAAGGCCGATCTGGCCGACGGCAAACTGACCGGCGCCTTCGTCCGGCAGCGCGGCAATACGCAATCGGCCAGAAGATTCTCCGCCACGCGGGATCTGCCGGTGTACGCTTCGAAAGCATCCGGCCCCGATCTCACGGGTGATTGGATTCTTGAAGTCGGCGAGGGCGCCGGACACCGCGTCTGGAGTGCGTCCTTCAAGCAGGAGGGCGAGAAGCTGACCGGCACGGTGATCCCGGTGAGCGGCGATTGGGGCGCGATCACCGGCTACTCCCGCAACGGCGAGTTCTACCTGAGCCGCTTCGACGGCATCCGCGCGCTGCTGCTGACGGGCAAGGTGAACGCGGACGGCGTCATCGAAGGCAGCGTCGGGGACCGCAAGGTGATCGGACGCCGCGTGGGCCAGGCCGGCGCGCAGGGTCCGCAGCCCCCAGACCCTGGCACCTACACGAAGATGAAGAACCCCGCCGAACCGTTTCACTTCGCCGGCGTGGATCTCGACGGCAAGCCCGTGAAGTCGAGCGATCCCCGCTTTCAGGGCAAAGTGCTGCTGGTGACCGTCACTGGAACCTGGTGCCCGAATTGCCACGATGAAGCCCCGGTTTTGGTGGATCTGTACAACAAGTACAAGAGCCAGGGCCTGGAGGTGGTTGCGCTGGCGTTTGAGTATTCGGGAGATCAGGCGCGCGACCTGGAGCTTCTTCGCCTGTACAGCAAACGCTATGGCATCGAGTTTCCGCTGCTGCTGGCCGGAACCACCGCACCGGGCGAAACCGATCGCGCGCTGCCCCAACTGGAAAACTTCGGCGCGTACCCCACCACCATCTATGTGGGCCGGGACGGAAAGGTGAGCTACATTCATGCCGGCTTTGAGAGCAAAGCCACCGGAGAGCGTCACCGGAAACTCGTCGGCGAAATGGATCGCCGGGTTCAGGCGATGCTGGCCGAGGGGAAGAGCTAGCCGGGCGGGGCGCGGCTGGCGCTACCGCGCCGTTGAACTTCTGGAAGAGAGGGCGTAGATCAGCAATGCCACCGCGCCGGTTACCGCGAGCGCTTTCAGCCAGATTCCGCGGTCGCACCAGGAACATGCGGCGGCATGATTCGATTCTTCAAGATAGTCGCCATCGGTCGGCACCGTGAAGCCGCCCTCGCCTTCCCAGCGCGAGATCGATTTTTCGTACAAGTCAGCCATGAGGATGATTCCCTCCCGTCAAGACAGATTGATACGGGCCGCCTCGGAAAGAGCCGCCGTGCGTGGAGCGGCCAACGGGAAGACGGTGCGTTCCCGATTCCGCGACGAACCCGGAACCTACCCCTGTTGTATCACGCCAATTGCTTCCGCCCCTTGCATGGTGGTCCCGGCAGCAGAAAGAGTGGACGCATCCCAGAAGGAACAGATTCCCGCCGGAACCGTAGTGATATTTGAGGAGGCCTCATGTTCACTTTCCTGCTCTGGTGCTTGCTGTTCGTGATTTCCTGGCCGCTGGCGCTGCTTGCGCTTGTCGCCTATCCCCTCGTGTGGCTCCTGCTGCTGCCATTCCGGATTGTCGGAATCGCGGTGGGCGGCGCACTGCAACTGGTTTGGGCGGTGGTGACCCTGCCCGCCCGCGTGCTGACGGGGTTCCGGTAGAGGGCGCGGCCTCGCTGGACCCCCGATTCCGCGGCCAAAGATGAAAATTTGATGAAATTTAGGACTTTCCGGTATCAATCTAACCTCGGCGCGTACACTTGCGCTATTATAAAAGACATATATGTCCGAGATGAGTTCAGATCCAACCGCCCCCATCCCCGCGGAACCGGCTCCCTCGGCCCCGCGAGCCCCCGACCCCAGCCTGATTTGCGCGCTTAGCGGCGGCACGCTGGTGAAGCGCCGGCTGCCGCGCATGCGGGCGTGCAACCAAAGAGACGAGAAGGACAAGATCTGCGCGGGACACCTCAAGCGCTGGTTTCGCTTTGGCCCGGAGGTGGTGGAGCGGTTTGGCGCGAACGCGGAGATCTACCGCTGCGAGCGGTGCCACACTCTCTATCTGCCCCATCCGGATGACCCGCGAACCGGCACTCTTTCGTACTGAGTGAAGGGTTCGATGGCGAGTGGAACACTCCGGCTGGCCCGGAGGGGAGCGGTGCGTCCATCCGGCGCGGGCCACTGCGTTTTGTCCGATGTTTGACATCACAGGATCGGTAAGTCCGCGGGAGGGCGCGCGATGTTCGCCCGAACGCGGGAGGAGCGAGGAACAGCATGATCGAACAGAAGATTTTGAAATTGCGTGAGAACCGCGAGAATGCCAAGCTTGGCGGCGGCCAGGCGCGGATCGACGCCCAGCATTCCAAAGGCAAGTACACGGCTCGTGAACGCGTGGACATGCTGCTCGACGAAGGCAGCTTCGAAGAGTTCGACATGTTCGTGAAGCACCGGAGCCACGACTTCGGGCTCGAAGAAACCCGGATCGCCGGCGACGGCGTCGTCTGCGGCTTTGGCACCGTGAACAGCCGGCAGGTATTCGTCTTCTCCCAGGACTTCACGGTCTTTGGGGGTTCGCTCTCGGAGACCTTCGCCAAGAAGATCTGCAAGGTGATGGATGCCGCCACAAAGGTGGGCGCTCCCATCGTCGGTCTCAACGACTCCGGTGGCGCGCGCATCCAGGAAGGCGTTCTCTCCCTGGCCGGATACGCCGACATCTTCCTGCGCAACACCCTTGCCTCCGGCGTGATCCCTCAGATCTCCGCCATCCTCGGCCCCTGCGCCGGCGGCGCGGTTTACTCGCCCGCGATCACCGATTTCACCATCATGAATAAGGGCTCCTACATGTTCATCACCGGCCCCAAAGTGGTGAAGTCCGTCACGGGCGAGGAGATTGACACGGAGAACCTGGGCGGCGCGATGATCCACGCGGCCAAGAGCGGCGCATGCCACTTGGTGACCGACACGGAAGAGGAAACCATTGAACTGATCAAGGTGCTTCTAAGCTACCTGCCACAGAACAACCTCGGCGAGGCGCCTTTTTACCCGACCAACGACCCGATCAACCGCTCCGAGGAGGATCTGAACACGATCATCCCCAACGACGCGAACAAGCCTTACGACATGAGGGACTTGGTCGCCATGGTGGTGGACGACAAGAACGTTCTGGAGATTCAGCGCCACTACGCCCCCAATATCGTGACGGCGTTCGCGAGGTTGAACGGCCGCTCCGTGGGCATTGTCGCCAACCAGCCCAAATACCTGGCCGGAGTTCTCGATATCAACGCCTCGCGGAAGGCCGCACGTTTCGTGCGTTTCTGCGACGCATTCAACATCCCCCTTGTCACATTCGTCGACGTTCCCGGCTTCTTGCCCGGTTCGGCGCAAGAGCATGGCGGTATCATTCCGCATGGCGCTAAATTGCTTTACGCATACGCCGAAGCCACGGTGCCCAAGGTGACCGTGATTACGCGCAAGGCCTACGGCGGCGCCTACTGCGTGATGGCCTCCAAACACCTGCGGGCGGATGTGAACTACGCGTGGCCTCAGGCCGAGATCGCTGTTATGGGTGCCGGCGGCGCGGCGGAAATTATCTACGGCAAGCAAATCAAGGAAGCGGCGGATCCGGCGGCCAAACTGGCCGAACTCACCAAGGAATACGAAGACCAGTTCATGAACCCGTATCTCGCGGCCGAACTCGGGTACCTGGACGATGTCATCGAACCCGCCAAGACGCGATTCCGGCTGATTCGGTCTTTGGAGATGCTAAGCACCAAGCGAGACATGAATCCGCCGAAAAAACACGGGAACATCCCCCTCTAGGAGACAGCGATGCGAACGAGAATACAAACACTTCTTGCGCTGCTCCCCTGCTTGGCGGCGGCGGCGATGGCACAGGCTGATGCGCCTGTCCCCCTTCACCCGCGGGCAGAGTTGGAGGTGGGCGGACCGGTGCAACTGGCAGCCATGCTGCTGGTGATTGGAATGATCGCTGTTTTCGCCGGTCTCTTCGCGATCTATCTCTTTCTTGTGTTTCTCCGAAAACTCTCCGACAGGCGGACGGTGATGGTTCCGGTGGAAGGGTCCGGCAGCGCGGCGGAGCGCGTTCCGGTGGAGGTCACATCCGAAATGGCCAGTGCGATTGCGCTGGCCCTGTACATGGATTTGCGAACCTTCGACGAAGGCACGGCCGAGGAGATCACAATCCGAAAAATCACCCGTCCCTTCTCGCCCTGGTGGAACGCGGCCAAGACTCAGATCATTTTCGAAAATGTGGAGATGTTCCGCAGAAAGTAGCAAGACATGAACACATTCAAGTACACGATTGGCGGGAACACCTACGAGGTCTCCATTGAGAGCTTTGAGGGAAACTCCGCGCGCGTCACCGTGAACGGAGTAACGCTCGACGTAGATGTTCATCGCGAGCAGAAACAGAGCACGCGGATCGAGCGGCCGAAGGTGGTGGCGGGGAGCGGCCCGCAGCCAGCGCGCGTGAAACCGGAAGGGAAAGCGGGTGATGTGAAGTCGCCGCTGCCAGGCGTGATTCAGGCCGTGCATGTCAAGGAGGGCGACACCGTGAAAGCCGGCCAATGCTTGGCGATCCTTGAGGCGATGAAGATGGAGAACGAGATCGCGGCCATCATCGACGGCACCGTCGAAAAGGTGTGCATCTCACAAGGACAAAGCGTGCTGGAAGGTGACATTCTCGTCACCATTAGGGGTTGAGCCATGCTGGAATTCCTTCATACTTTCTACACCACCAGCGGTTTCGCCCAAGTTGCTCTCGGCAACGTCATCATGATGGTGGTCGGCTGCACCTTCATTTATCTGGCGATCACGAAGGAGTATGAACCGCTGCTCCTGGTCCCGATTGGCTTTGGCATGCTCGTGGGCAATATTCCCTTCATGGAAGGAATGGGCATAGGGTACCGCGAAGACCTTTCGGTTCTGAATATCCTCTATCACGGAGTGCGTTATGGTTGGTTTCCGCCGCTCGTCTTCTTGGGCATCGGCGCGATGACCGACTTCTCCACGTTGCTGTCGAATCCAAAACTTCTCTTTTTGGGGGCGGCGGCACAACTCGGCATCTTCACGACGCTGTTTGGCGCAATCTTTCTAGGGTTCACGCCCGCGGAGTCCGGTGCCATCGGCATTATCGGCGGCGCGGACGGGCCCACGGCGATTTTCCTCTCATCCAAACTTGCTCCCGAACTCCTGGGCGCAATTGCCGTTTCCGCCTATTCTTACATGGCGCTAGTCCCGGTGATTCAACCGCCGATCATGAAGCTGCTCACAACAAAAAACGAGCGTCTGATTCGGATGAAGCCTCCGCGGCAGGTGACCAAGCGGGAGAAGATTCTGTTCCCCGTGGTCGGCTTTCTCGCCACGGCCTTTATCGTGCCGAGCGCGCTGAACCTGCTGGGAATGCTCTTCTTTGGCAATCTTCTGAAGGAATCCGGTGTAACGGAACGATTGGCAAACACGGCGCGAAATGGGCTCATCGACACTGTGACCATCATCCTCGGCTTTATCGTAGGGGTCTCCACCGAGGCCCGGAGCTTTCTGACGCCACAATCGATCAAAATCTTCGCTCTCGGCGCGGCCTCCTTCGCGGTAGCCACGGCGGGCGGCGTGATGTTCGCGAAAATCATGAATCTGTTCCTGTCGAAGGAGAACAGGGTGAATCCGCTCATCGGTGCCGCCGGTGTTTCCGCGGTACCGGATTCGGCCCGTGTCGCGCACGTCGTTGGCCAGGAGTATGACAAGACGAACTACCTGCTGATGCACGCCATGGGGCCGAACGTGGCGGGCGTGATCGGCTCGGCGATCGCGGCCGGCGTGCTCTGGAGCGCGCTTACGCAATAGGGCCACGGGCGGAAAGTGAGTCACGGAATGCGTGGAAACCGCGCTTCTCCCGACACTGGCAATTGAGACACGGAAAGCAGCGCGAGGGCCTGTCGCAGGATCTCGCGCTGCACGTTCTTGTTCCCTGGATAACCGAGCGGGAAGCCGAGCGGCCGGTCGACGAAAAGCACACGGGGCGGCTTCACCCTGGCCGTCACCTCGGGCAGGAGAGAAATCGACACCGTGGGGATTCCGGCCGCTTCAATGACGCTCTGGATCAGTCCGACGGACTGATGGCACATGGGTCACACCGGGGTTAGCAGCACGGCATCGACGCCGCTTCCTCGCAACCGCTCCGCAACCGCTGGCGCGCTCTCCGCGATCAGCCGCCGGGGCGCGGTCAAGGACCCCATGAAGCTGTAGTGCATCGGCGCGAGCCCGCCGATCTCCCCGTCGGCCTCCATTTCACGGAGCCGGTCGAGCGGCAGAGCGAGGTTCTTGTCGGCTTCAATCCCCGCATGGTCGAACGAATCGCTCTTGTGGCCGATGAGCAGTGAGTTGAGATCCGCTTCCAAGGGAATCTCTCGATAGCCCCAGTCTCCGCCGCGGATGGAAGCACCGAATGGCGGCTGTGTGGGGAGATAGAATCCGGCTGTTGTCACTGCCGCCAGAACGGCCTCGGACAGCGGCTTCTTGAGCGGACCGCCGGGTCTCCAATCCACGCTTCGGTATGGATACGCGCGCATGAACAGGCGGTAGGCGAGCTTGAGGTCGTCGAGTGAGGCCACGGGCCTATTCTCTCGCGTAAGCGCCGCGCCACGCTGGGCGGAATCGGAACGGCCCTGGGTTGGTGTATCGTAAAGTTTTTCTCACCGAACGGAGGGTCTCGGCAGATGCAACGGCTACCTCGGGCGCTTCCCTCGCGGCGTGATCTGTTATTGGGCGGAATCGCGGCAGGCATGGCGGTCTCCCGCCTTTCCGCGCAGCCGCGGCGGCCACCGAATATCCTGCTCATTCTCGCCGACGACCTGGGCTGGCGCGATGTGCCGTTCAATGGGTCCGACTTCATGGAAACTCCGCGCCTGGACTCATTGCGCCGCGAGGGAATGGCCTTCACCAATGCGTATGCCAGTGCCGCGAATTGCGCGCCCAGCCGCGCCTGCCTGCTCTCCGGCCAATGCACGCCGCGCCACGCGGTGTATGCGGTGAACAGCACAAAGCGCGGCCCGGTGAACGAGATGCGGCTGGAGCCGGTTCCAAATGAGGTGAGCCTGGATCCAGCGAAGATCACGTTCGCCGAGGCGATGCAAGACGCGGGCTATGCGACCGGCTTGTTCGGCAAATGGCATCTGGGCAACAAGGGCGGCAGTGAACCAATGGCCCAGGGCTTCGGCACCTACTTTGACTCGCGCTTCCCCGACCCCAACCGGAAGCGAGATATGGAAGACGATCCGAAGGGGCTGTTTTCGATCGCGGCCGCGGCCTGCAACTTCATGGAGACCAACCGGGAACGCCCGTTTCTCTGCTATGTTGCCCAGCACGCGATCCACACGACGCTCGAAGCGCGCCCGGAATCCCTCAGAAAATTCCAGGCGAAACCGAAGGGCAAGCAGCATGGCGCCGCGATGTACGCCGCCTGCACTTACGACCTTGATGCCTCGGTCGGAATCCTGCTCGACAAACTCAAGGAACTGGGGCTCGAAAAGAACACGCTGGTGCTGTTCACTTCCGACAACGGCGGCACGCAGCAATCGTCGCAGGAGCCATTGCGCGGCAGCAAGGGGGCCTACTACGAGGGTGGCATCCGGGAGCCGATGCTCGTACGCTGGCCCGGCGTGGTTCGTGCCGGAAGCCTCTGCGACACTCCGGTGGTCAATCTGGATTTCTACCCCACGTTTCTCGAAGTTGCGGGCGCAAGGCTTCCTGTGGGATATCCGCTCGATGGCGCAAGCCTGACGCCGCTTTTCCGCGGCAAGCGCGCGCTGCGCGATCGGGCGATCTGCTGGCATTTCCCCGGCTATCTCAACGATCCCGTGGTGCGCGGGCGAGATCCTGTCTTTCGAACTCGGCCCGTCACCGCCATGCGCAAGGGCGATTGGAAGCTGCTGCTTTATCACGAGGAATGGCAGCTCGACGGCGGATGGGACAAGCGCGATTCGAACGCGGCGGTGGAGCTGTACAACCTGCGTGACGATATCGGCGAGCGCGTCGATCTGGCATCGAAACGGCCCGCGCAACGAGACGCCCTGCTGAAAGAGATGCTCGCCTGGATGAAGAAGACCGGTGCCACCATGCCCACGCAACCGAACCCCGAGTTTGCGCCCGCGCCAGGCGTGAAGCGCTTCCCCGCCCCCGGCAGCGATGTCCGGAGCCGCGACAGTTGGCGGCCACC
>JBDIBK010000056.1:0-26319 GCA_039812845.1 Bryobacterales bacterium | reverse complement strand
CAGACGGGCACGGTGAGCCAACTGGTTGACCAGAAGCGCATCGTCGAGCTGCCTCTGAACGGGCGCATGGCGCAGACTCTGGTATTCGTCTCTGCCGGCACGGTGGACCTCGGCCGCAACGGCTGCCGCATCTGCGGGCACGGCGGCGTGTATCCGGGCGAGCAGACCGCGGGAGTGAACGGCGCCGGCATGGCACAGGTGAACTACCAGTTGGATGGTGCCGGTCACAACGACACTTACCTGAATGTCAACGTGCCGTTTCCGAATCCGGATGCCGTGCAGGAGTTCAATCTTCAGGCGAGCAATTTCACCGCCGAGTATGGCAACGCCGCCGGGGGAATTGTCAATATCGTTACGCGCTCCGGAACCAACGAAATCCATGGGACGCTCTTCGAATTCTTGCGAAACGGCAAGCTGAACGCGCGCAATTTCTTTGCGCCGAAGCAGGACACCTTGAAGCGCAACCAGTTCGGCGGCAGCGTTGGCGGGCCCATTGTCAAGGACCGCCTGTTCTACTTTGGAACCTATCAGGGCACACGCGTGCGAACCGCACCCGCCGGGAGGGTGGCGTTTGTGCCGACGCAAGCGGAGCGGCGGGGCGACTTTTCCTCGACCGCCAAGCAGCTTGTCGATCCGGTCTCGAGGCAGCCCTTCGCGAACAATCAGATTCCGCAAAGCCGCATCAGCCCGGTCTCAAACTACTTCCTGCAGCAGATCCCGCTTCCGAACCGGGACGGGCGGGAACTGAATTTTGTGGGAACGCAATCGATTGAAACCGAAAACCAGTTCATGGTGAAGATGGACTACAACCTCACCAAGCACCAGTTCAGCGGGCGGTATTTCTTCACGGATTTCGACCGGCCGGCCGTCATTCCGCAGGGGAATGTGCTGGCCGCGAGCAGCGCGGGAAACGCCGTGCGGGTGCAGAATATTGCCCTGAATCACAACTATACGGTAACCCCGACGGTGCTGATCAACACGACCTTCGGTTTGAACCGCCAGCGGGGAGGTTCCTTGTCCAGCGCGCCGTTCAGCTTCCCGGATGCCGGCGTCAAGATCGCCTCCGCGGCGATGTCGGAACTCAAAGCGCCGCCGGAACTCGTGCTCTCCGTAACCGGCGCGTTCTCCATCAGCACCAACCACCTGGGCGATTTCGACAGGGGCGACTTCACGATCCGCGAGAATGTCACCAAGATTCACGGTTCGCATGAACTTCACTTTGGCGGTGAGGCGGTGCGTCTGACGAACCACATCACCAACACGTTCCGCATGGACGGCAACTTCAGCTTTAACGGCCAACTCTCGGGCGATGGATTGGCCGATTTCATGACGGGCCGCTCGTCCACGTTCATCCAGGGGGGCGGCGAGTTCAAGAACTTGAAAGGGACACGCTGGAGCCTGTTCGCACAAGATAACTGGCGCGCAACCCAAAGGCTGACGCTGAACCTGGGTCTGCGGTGGGATCCGTACTTCCCTTATTACGACCGCTCCGGGCGCGTTGTCTGCTTTCAGCCGGGCGTGACGTCGCAGCGTTATCCCAATGCCCCGGCGGGTATGATCTACGGCGGAGAGAATCACGATCCGACATGCCCGGTGGGCGGCTCCGACGCGAATGTCTGGAACCTATCCCCGCGGATTGGATTTGCCTACCGGCTCACCGCCGACGGCAAGACCAGCGTACGCGGCGGATTCGGGTATTTCTACACGCCGATTCAAGCGAGCGCGTTTAACCCGTTCACGAATATCGCTCCGTTTGCACCGGGCTTCTCCTTCGACGCCGTCGACTTTCAGGACCCGTTCGGCAGCGTGGCCGTCGCGAATCCGTTCCCGGATCAATACGGGCCCCGCGTCCCTGGGCCGGAAGTAAAGTTCACGGTGCCGACGGAAATTCGCGCCACGTTCGCCAAGGACTTTCGGACGCCTCTGCTCACAAGCTGGAACCTGACCGTGGAACGGCAGGTAGGCAACGATTGGGTCTTCCGTGGCGCCTACATCGGGAACAAGGGCACCTATTTCTTCGGCGCCGCCGAGAGTTCGCGCGAAATCAATCCGGCGATTTACATACCAGGGCAGTCCACGAATGCCAACACGCAGGCCCGGCGCTTCTACCAGAATTTCAGCCGAATCGGGCTCTATGAGTCGAGCAACAACACGAACTACAACTCTCTGCAGATCAGCGCGGAGAAACGGTTCTCGATGGGACTCTCCGTGCTCGCGAACTACACTTGGTCAAAGAAGATGGACGATTACCGATGGACCACGCCGAACGACCGTCGCTTCGACTATGGCCTCTCGGGGGAGGACGTTCCGCACAACTTCAAATTCTCCAATGTGTGGCAGGCTCCGCAAATTGCGGATCGCGGCGTGCTCGGGAAGATCGTGAACGGCTGGATGCTGAATTCCATCGTCACGTGGCAAAGCGGTTTCCCGTTCACCGTCACCAGCGGACGCGACAATTCCTTTACGGGGATTGGCCGCGACCGAGCCGATTTCCTGGGCGGAAAGGCGACGCTGGATTCCGGCCGGCCCCATGGTGAGTTGATCAACCGTTACTTCGATACTTCCCTGTTTACGGTGAACGCGATTGGAACCTTCGGCAGCTCGGGCAAGAACAACCTGCGCGGCCCTGGGTACTTCAATACGGATCTCGGCGTTCTCAAAGTAACCGGCGTCACGGACCGGATCTCGTTGCAGTTCCGGGCAGAGTTTTTCAACGTCTTCAACAATGTGAACTTCAATGCGCCGAATACCAACGTATCGTCGCAGCAGTTCGGCAGGATCACGTCTTCCCTGGATCCGCGGATCTTGCAGTTTGGCTTGAAGCTCCTGTTCTGATCGAAGTTGGGACGCACCGCTGCACTGTGCAAGAAAACCGGCTCGCCCCTTGCGGGGCGAGCCGGGCATGTTCCGAGCCTTGCGCGTGGGCGAGAGCCTGACGCGGCAGGTGAGGTCTAGAAGTTAAACTTCAGCGCGAATTGCATGTAGCGGGCCGTGCCGGCGCCGGTGATCCGGCCGAAGTTGCTGCTCGCGATGTTCGTGCTGGGGTTGTTGTAGTTCACGTTGTTGAAGGCGTTGAACGCCTCCCAGCGGAACTGGAAGTCCTTGCCTTCCGTGACTCTGAATCGCTTCGAGAGGACCGTGTTGAATTGGAGCAAGCCTGGGCCTTCGACGATCCCCATTGAGGAGTTGCCGAAGGTGTACAGGGCGGGACGGGCAAACGCCGCGGTGTTGAACCACTTTCGGGTTGTCCGATCGGAGATGGATGGCGAGCCAATGATGTCGGCGCGCGTTCCGTAGCCGTTGCCGAGATTCGAGTAACCGCCGCCGACCGAGAGCGGCGCGCCGGAGCGGGCCTGCTGCGTGAACCCAACTTCCCATCCGCCCAGGATGGCATCCACCGCCCGATTCGTATCGGAAAGGTAGCGGCGGCCCTTGCCCACGGGCATCTCCCAAACGACCGTGGCGTATTCGATGTGACGAATGTCGAAGTCCGTCCGGCCGCGGTTGTACCAATCGGGCGAGAAGGGGATGAGGGAACCGTACTCGTCGCTGCCGCCGAAGGGCCCGCCCATCGACCGGGAGAACGAATAAGAGAAGGTGAACAAAAAGCCGTCCGCGAAGCGGCGTTCCGCCTTCGTCTGGAGGGCATGATACCAGTAGCGGCTGTAGTTCTCCATGCGCGTCACGCTGCTGATGCCGGGGTTGGGCCGGTCGGCCTGGAGGTTCGAGTGAGGACCGATAGCCGCCGCGTTGTACGGCATCATGATTACATCATTGGCGACCTTTGTGCCGACGTAGCTGAGAGTGAGAGCCGACTTCCAGGGCAGCGCCGTTTGCAGCGTTGCGTTCCAGTTGTGCGTGCGCGCCGCCTTGATGCGAGGATCGACCGCCTCTCCCATGCCGAAAATGCCGAACGCGTTTGGATCCGAACTCCACACGGTCTGCCAGGGTTGAAGCTGCGTTAGGCTAAAGCCCAGAGACTCCACTCCCCAGAACGGGAGGTTGGCGGCTGAAGACGCCGAGCGGTTGCCAGTGAAGCTGTTGTAGAAAAGGCCGTAGCCACCGCGCAGCACGATCTGTTTATCCTTGAAGGGCCGGTACACGACGCCGAAGCGCGGTGCCCAGTTTCCGTTCCCCTCCGTAAGACCGTCGTTGTATCCCGCATCCCGCGAGGTGACCCACTGTCCGGCGGTAGCCGCGGCTACGTTGGGTGTGGTCAGGAAGGCCTTCATGTTGATCTTGCCATCGCTCCCCACGGCAGCGACCACCTTCTGGAGGTTCGGATCCCAGGTGCTGGTGGCGTCGCGCATATTGTGGCGGGCATACCAGCGCTCATAGCGCAGGCCAAGGTCGAGAGTGATGTTGTCGCGGACCCGATAGGTATCGTTGAAATACATGCCGGTGTAGGGCGCGCTGTTGGTGCCGAACTCGGCCAGCGGCGCGTTCCGGGAGCTTCCAGAGGTGTACCCCAGCAGGAAGTCAGCGAAACCATCGTTCGTGTACTGGTTGTAGAAGTTGAAGTTGCCGCGTGAGCAACAGCTTCCATGGTCCCCATAAACCTTCGAGTTGCCGTACTCGAAGCCGACGGCCATCGTGTGAGCGCCGCGGAAATGACGCAGATCGGCCTTCGTGTTGTAGACGTCACCCCACAACGCGCCGGGCGCACCCCAGCCGGCAAAGTAGATCCCCTGATAGCCGTTGGCAAAGCCGAGGTTCGATGGGCCGATCCACTTCTCACGGCCCGCGGAAGCGAAGCCCTGAATCCCGGCCTTCTCCGCGTCGTTTACTTTCCCCAGCGCGTCGTTGGTGTAGGTCTCCCTGGTTTTCATCAGCCCGCTCGTGAGGGTCAGAACGGTGTTGCCGGACATGGCCCAGGTGTAGTTGAGGCCAAAGTTATGCTGATTTACTGTGTCGTTGGTTACCGCTTCGGGCTTGTAGCCAAGCTGCGTGCTGGGCTGGCGGACGCGGACATAACGGCCGTAGATGCGCTGCGCATCGGTAAGCTGATAGTCCACGCGGCCCATTCCTTCCCAGGTGTTGTTCGTGGTGCCCGCGTTTGTGCGGAACTGGCCGTCCGGCGAGTTCGCTTCCAGAAGCATCGGCGCGTAATACTTGGAGGCGCCGGTGATCCGGTTGGAAGGAATGAGATTGTTCGCGAACGGCGCCTGCGCGAGCGGATCCTTGATGCTCTTCGAGAGAGCGGAGAAGTCGCCCTGTTTCATCGCGGAAGTGACAGCCTGCGTATTCCAGGTCTGCTGATTCCGGATGACGGTGCCTTCGAAGCTCCCGAAGAAGAAGACTTTGTTCTTGATTACCGGTCCGCCGATAGCCGCGCCGAACTGGTTGCGGCGCACCCGCGGCGTCTTTGCGGCGAACGTGTTGCGGGCGTTGAAGGCGTCGTTCTGGACGTATTCCCAGAGTGTGCCGTGCAAGGCGTTGGTGCCACTTCTCGTGGCAACTTTGACCTGAATGGGATCGCGGCCGTTCTCGGCACTGAAGTTGAGGGTCTCAACGCTGAACTCCGCGACGGTGTCCACGTTGGGAATGGCTGTGCCGCCCTCATCCATGGGAGCGTTTGTGATGAGACCGTCGAGCTGGAACGCGGTCTTATTGTTGCGCTGTCCCTGCCCCTGCACATAGGTGCCTCGTTCCCCGCCGGACTGCGTGTACGAATACTGCATGCCGGGAACAAGCGAGACCAGGGCCAGCGGGTTGCGGGTTGCCAACGGCAAATCCCGAATCTGTCGCACCTGAACCACGGTTTCGGCGCTGCTCTTTTCCGTTTGCAGCAGACCGGCGTTCGCTTCCACGGAGACAGACTCCGTGACTTCTCCCACGGAAAGTACCGGGGTGATGCGGTGACGGTCGCCCACGGTGAGCTCGCTTCCGGACAACTCCCATGTCTTGAAGCCATTTGCCTTGACGACGATCGAATACTTGCCGATCGGCAGCGGTGCAATGTTGAAGTTTCCATCCGTGCTAGTGGTTGCGTTCTTCACGAGCCCAGTCGCCAGATGGGTTACGGACACTTCCGCGTTAGGGACCGAGGCGCCGGAACTGTCGGTGACCGTTCCGAAGAAAGAGCCTTCCGTCCCCACTTGAGCGCGCACCGCGAAGACGGTGAGCAACAAACACAAAATTGCGAGACCTAGAGATCGCATAGGTTTCTCCTTACTGGTCAATCATGAGTGCGGCCATGCGCACAGTCAACGGGTTGGAATTCCGTTTTTCCAGCGGGCTGGAAATTTCCGATTGCGTCCGATTCCACGTCTGTTAGAATCCAACTGGCTGGAGGGATTGAGGAGCAACCATGAGCTCTCTGAAAACACCGTCGGTGCCGGCACTGGAGCGCGGATTGGCGATTTTGGAGATCGTCGCCAAGTCCAGGAACGGCTATACCTTCTCTCAATTGGCGGAGCGGCTCGATTTCCCGAAGAGTTCGGTGCATGCCCTGCTGATCACCCTGGAGCGCCTGGGATACCTGCAGCAGATGGAGTCGACCGGACGGTACGTGACGGGATTGAACCTTGTTCGCATCGCCACCGCGGCGTCCCACGGAATCACGCTGAGGCAGAAGGCCGGTCCCGTCCTATGCGATTTGACCCAACGGACGGGCTTGACCGCCCACATGGCGATTCTCGAACACAACGAAGCAATTCTCGTCGCGAAAGTGGAACCGTCGGGCACCATCCCGGTGGCGACCTGGCTGGGCAAGCGGATCGACTATCACTGCACCAGCATGGGAAAGGCGCTCATCGCGTGGCTGGCGGAAGAGGAGGTTCGGCAACTGGTAAAGGAGCGCCGGATGCTGCGGCACAACGAAAATACAATCTGCACACTCGAGCGGCTCAAGGCGGAGTTGCAGCGCACGCGGAAGGTTGGCTATGCCGTGGACGACGAAGAGGAAGAGGTCGGCGTGCGGTGCGTTGGTGTGCCGGTAATTGGGAGTTCCGGCGAAGTGGCGGCGGCGATCAGCGTTTCCGGCACCGTCCAGCAGATCCGGCCCGAGGATATGCCCCGGCTGGGAACCCTGCTGCAGGGCGCGGCTCACGACATGTCGCAGCGCTTGGCCGCTTCGTCGCACACGGGAGTGCGCTGAGCGGGGCACGCCACGGAGGACATTCCCAATAGCTGGAAAACATCGTTCCATTCATGGACGGAAGGCTTGGTTCCGTTGAACGCCTCAGTCATAATCCTGCCTATGAAGCAATGCGCCTTCTTCCTGTTGATGTCGCTGGTTGCGCACTGCTGGGCCGCGGAAGCCAACAAGTTGCCGGTTCGCGTGACCTGGGGCCACAAATCCGGCACCTCGGATTCACGGCCCGTGACGGTCAGCGCCGGGAAAGGGGCGGCAATCGCGGATCTCCGGGATACCGGCGCGGTGGACGGCGCCAGGCAGGGATTGCAGTTCGTTCTGGACTATCTTCCGCCGAATGAGCCCAAGCAGCAGCGCGTCCAGGTGATCTGGGCCGACGTGATCGCCGGCGCGGACGCCGATACGGCACGGCGCCTGGGAGACGACGCTTCGATGGAGCCGCATTCGCCGCGGCTGTATGTGCGCACGCGCGCCGACGGCACGGGCGGCTTCGCGGTGACGGTTGACCAGCTCAAGAGAGAGCGGGCGATCTGGGTGCCTTCCCTGGATATCTACATCGCGGCCGGCGAGCCGTTCGTCGCATTCGCGGCGCACATGAAAGCGCTGGAGCCGTTCCAAGGGAAGCGCGTGCTTGACCGCATCGGCAGGTCGCCGGATGCGAGCTACGAAGAGTATGCGGCGCTCTGGGAGGATATGGGGAATCCAGCATACAGGAATCCGCAGCAGATCGAACCGGGGCACATCATTACGCTGGCATGGGACAGTTCCATTCACAAGTTCGGAATTGACCGCGGAGCGGGAGTTCGGAACGATCTGGGGAACCCGGACCAGTTTCAATTCTGGTTCGAGTTCGGAGACATCACCAAGGGCATCGTGGAGACGTGGAAACGGCAAAGCCTGCACGACGGCTTGCCCGTGGTGACCACGGTGTTTGAGCGCGAAGGAATCCGCTATGAAGTGGAGCAGTTCGCTTATCCGCTGGAAGGCCCGCCCCAGGAGCGGCGCGGCGACATTCGGATGACCCTGATGCAGCGGCTGCGGGTGTCGTCGCTTGACGGAAAGGCGAGAACGGTTCCCGTAACCATGAGCCACCGCCGGGCGCTGCCGGCACTGCTGACCTCGGCCTTCGATGTGTCGCGGTCGGGCTCCAGAATCCTCGTGAAGAACCGCAGTTTTGGCCAGACTCTTCTCGAAGTGGATGGCGCCGATGCGGATCCCGTTTGGTACGGCGTGAGCGATTACGGGAGGCCGAACCTCAAGCGCGTGAACCTGACCCTACCCTTGGACGTGCCTGCCTCGGGCTACCGGGAACTGGTGGTGAAACTGCCGTCTCCAATGCTCGAAGACACAGGAGCCGCGGCGCTGGCGCGCTTGAACTTTGACACCGCCCGAGCGGAGACGCTGAAGTTCTGGTCGAATTGGGTTGAGAAGGGCGCGCAGTTCGAAGTGCCGGAGAAGGTGGTGAACGACCTGTTCCGGGCCAGCCTATGGCACGCTATCCGGCTGCCGCGCAGGCACGATAAACCCGGAGGCGCGAGCATTGACCTGCCCTATTCCAACTTCGCCTACAGCCAGACGGGAACCCCGTGGCCGGTCAACCAGGCCGTGTATGTCGATTACATGCTTTACGGGTTACGCGGCTATGAGGATGTTGCCGGGGAGGAACTGCGGGCGCAGTACAGCAACAATCAGGAGCTGGATGGACATGTCAGCGGATACGCCAATTGGGGCGTGTACACGCCGGCGATGCTCTATACGACCGGGCGGAACTTTCTAATGTCGGACGACCGGGCCGAATTCGATCGGGCGCTGCCGCAATCGATCAAGGCGCTCGATTGGTGCATGGCGCAAGTCCGAGCGGCGGAGCGCCTCGATGAGCCGACGAAGGGCCTCGTTTTCGCCCCGCTGAACGACTTGACCGGCGACGGCGATTGGGCTTTCAATCAGGCGTATATGTATGCGGGGCTCGAAGTGTTTGGAAAAGCCTTGCAGCAGTTTGGCGATCCGCGCGGCGATGAAGCCCGTGCGGCGGCGAAGCGGTTGGCGGAGGCCGTGGACCGGGGATTCCGGATTGCCAGCGCAAAGTCGCCCGTGGTTCAACTGAGAGACCACACCTGGATTCCGTACGTCCCCAGCGAGGCGAACACGTTCCAACGGCTGATGGACGATTGGTATCCCACCGACGTCGATACGGGGGCGGTCCACTTGCTGCGGCTGAAGGCGGTGAGCCCCACCAGCGATCTCGCGGACTGGCTGCTGAACGACCATGAAGACAATCTCTTCTATCGCGGCTGGGGCATCGCGAACGAGCCCGTGTACAACCAGCACGCCACCGCTTACCTGCTTCGCGACGATGTGAAAGCCGTCATCCGCACGTTCTACAGTTACATGGCAAGCGCGTTCAGCCATTCGGCGCTGGAACCGGTGGAGCACCGGTTCACGCATGGCCAGTATTTTGGCCCACCATCAACAGATGGGGCGTGGTTCGAACTGTATCGCAATATGCTGATTCTCGAACGGGATGACGACTCGCTCCTGCTGGCCGGATTCGCGCCGCGGCGCTGGCTGGAGGACGGAAAGCGGATTGAGGTGCGGGACGCTCCCACCCGGTTTGGGCCATTGTCCATGACGCTTCGGAATGCGGCCGCGGGCAAGCAGCTGGAAGCGAAGGTGGAACTTGCGGGGCGGGCGCAGCCTTCGAGCCTTCTGGTGCGGTTCCGCCACCCGCAAGAGAAGCAGATTCGCAGCGTGACGGTGAATGGACGGAACTGGACCGACTTCGACGCGGCGAAGGAATGGGTGCAAATCTCCGCGCCAGCCGAAAGGAGCTACTCCATCATTGTGAGTTACTAGTTCAACGTTTTTGCGACGGCCGCGCCGCGGTGCGACGGGGCGAGACGGGGCGCGGCCGGCGCAGCGTTCCGATTGGTTCGGGAAGGGTAACCCGCGAACGACCGAGTCCGACATGACCGAAGGATTCATATACGCGCTGCTTGGGCTGCTTGGCTTCGGCTCGCTCGGCGTGTTTCACAAGCTGGCCGACACCCTGCATTGCCGGCCCGCGCCCGTGAATGCCCTGCTCTATGGGTGGTCGCTTGCGTTCGCCGCCGCGCTGATCGTGCTGCGTGGAGAGGAACTGCACACACCGGCGGGCGTCGCGACACTGGCGCTGCCGTTCGGCATCAGCGCTTCCATCGCGATTCTTGCCTTCCAGGCGGGCATCCGGCACGGAGACATCGCCACGAGCTGGCTTGCCATCAACCTGTCTTCCGGACTGCCGACCATCGCTTCCATCCTCCTCTATCACGAGCCCGTGGGATTGCAGCGGTCGGTTGCGCTGTGCCTGATCCCGGTATCGATGGCGCTGCTGTGGAAAGACAAGCGGGATGCGGAGATGCGGCGTCATGAGTGAATCCGGCATCTGGTTTCGGCTCATGCTGGTGTCGTTTGTCGCCAATGGATTGGGTCCGTTTGGCCTGAAGATCCTGACGGAATGGGGGCTGGCGGGGTATCAATCGCAATACCTCATGTTCTGGTATCTCGCCGGGTTCGTGTTCGCCCTGGCCGCGCTTCTGATGAGTCGCACCGGTGTGAATTGGCGGGAAGTGGCGTTGGGCGCCGCGATGGGAGGCAGCAGTCTGGCCGGCCAGACCTTCACGGTAATGGCGCTCGCGAATGGCCTGCCGGGCCACATCGCGTTCCCGCTGACCACGGGCGGATCTCTCTTTCTGGTTGCCACGGCCGGTCTGCTGCTTTTCAAGGAGCGGGTCGGCCCATACGGACTTTGTGGAGTGATTTTGGGAATTCTGTCGCTGGTGATGCTGAGCGTCGTCTAGCGTCGAAAGAAGGTGCAAGGTGTCTACGGAATCTAGAAAAGACGGAAGAGCGGAAGGCAAGACTCTGCAGACGGCGGATCTGGAGCTTTTCGATCATATAGAGCGGAACCTGTACACGGCTGTGCTGTCGGACGCCCTGGATGAACTGGGTTTCCGGCAGCAGGCGATGCGAGAAACGATCCGTCCGCTCTCGCCGGATCTCGTCTTTGCGGGCTGGGCGCGAACCATCGTGTGCATGGATGTCTACCACGTCAGCGACAACCCTTACGTGATGGAGATTGAGGCGGTGGACAGCCTGCTCGCGGGCGAAGTTGCCGTGGTGGCCACGGGCGATTCGAAGCGCAATGCGCCGTGGGGTGAGCTGCTTTCAACCGCCGCCCAAAGCCGGGGAGCGCGCGGCGCGGTGATTGACGGTCTGGTGCGCGACGTTCGAAAGATCCAGGCCCTGGGCTTCCCTGTCTTTGCCACCGGCATCAAGCCGGTCGATTCCAGGGGGCGAGGGCTCGTCGTTAATTACAATATTCCGGTGGAATGCCAGGGCGTATTGGTCACACCCGGAGATCTGGTGGTGGCGGATTACGACGGCGTGGTGGTGGTGCCGTCCGAAGCGGTAACGGAAGCGGTGAAGCTGGCCACGGACCGCGTTTCGCGCGAGAACCACAGCCGGGAGGAGCTGATGAACGGCATGCTGCTGCGCCAGGTCTATGACAAGTACGGGGTATTGTAATGATCGTTGACGTCCATACTCACGTGTGGGAGTGCCCCTGTCATATCGGTGAAACGTTCATCCACGATGCCAGGGTCACCGCGGGCGCGGGATACAAGGATATCCATGTGGATCTCGGCCGTCATTGGGAAGCGATGCAGCCGGTTGACCGCGCGATCGTGCTTGGGTTTCGCGCCCGACACGTGGGCGTTCTGGTGCCGAACGAGTATGTGGCGGAGTACGTGGGGAAACATCCCGAGAAGCTGATCGGATTCGCTTCCGTGGATCCGCAGGATCCCGACGCGGTGGAGCAGCTCGACGACGCCATTCAGCGGCTCAAACTTCGCGGCTTGAAGATGGGCCCCATCTACCAGAACGTCGCGCCCACCGACAGCCGCTTTCGAAGGATCATGAAGCGCTGCGAGGAACTGCGCGTTCCCGTCCTGATCCACCAGGGCACCACTTTCTGCGCCAACGTTTCATTGGAGATTTCGCAGCCGATTCTGCTGCAGCCGCTGGCTCTCGAATTTCCAAAGCTCCGGATGGTGATCGCGCACATGGGCCATCCGTGGATTGACGAAACGATGGTGCTCATCCGCAAGAATCGCAATTTTTTCGCCGACATATCCGCGCTCTACTATCGGCCGTGGCAGTTTTATAACGCGCTGATTTCAGCGAAAGAATATGGAGTCCTGGACCGGCTGCTCTTCGGTTCGGACTATCCGTTTACCACACCGCAAAGCTCGATGGATGCATTGCGGAAGGTGAACGAAATGGCCGCGGGGACGAACCTGCCCCGCATCCCCGAGGACGCGCTGGAAGCATTGATTCATCGCGACTCTTTGGACCTGCTGGGGTTGTGAATCCGATGAAGACGCTCCCGTTGCTCCTGTTCGTTTGCCTGTCGGTGGCCTGGGGCCAGCCTCGCTCCGCAAGGGTGACGCTGGATTTTGGAAAGCGGGGCGCTCCGCTGGAGATCGACAAGATGGCGCTCGGCCAGGGCGGCCTCTCGGAAGAGCCCATGTGGGAGCAGCGGCTGGCAGAGGTGCGCGCTCTGCATCCCAGGATGATCCGGCTTTTCGTTCAGGAATACTTTGACGTTCTGCCGGAGAAGGGAAAGCCGAACTTCGCTTCGCTGGACCGCTCGGTGGACCTGATTCGCGCTGCAGGCGCAATTCCTCTTCTTGCCATCACCTTCAAACCGGCGGCGCTGTTTCCCGTTGTCGATCAGGACATTGTGGAACCCGCCGACTATGCCGCCTGGGAGGCACTGATATCGGCGATGGTGCGGCATTACCAGGGCCGCGGCACGGGCAAGATCTATTGGGAGGTAGGCAACGAGCCCGACATCGGCGAAGACGGCGGGTCGCCTTATCGCTTCAAGCCGGAGAGTTACGCGCGCTATTACGAGCACACCGTGAAGGCCATCCGAAGCGCGGACCCAGAGGCTACCGTGGGGGGGCCGGCACTGGCCTACTGGAAGTCGCCCATCCTGTCCGCGCTGCTGAAGCGGGCCTCCGAGGCGAACCTCCCCCTGAACTTCGTTTCCTGGCACATCTATACGAGCGACCCGAACGCAGTGAGGCAAACCATCGATAGCGTGCGGGCGCTAGTGAAGCAGTATCCAAATCTCTCGCCCGAGCTGATTCTGAATGAATGGAATATCGCCTTCGACAATCCAATTCCAGATCCGCAATTTCAGCCGGCCTACATCATGGAGACGATCTGGCAGATGAAGGACGCAGGGCTGGATTACTCCTGCTACTACCAAATCCGGGAATACCACGTGGATCAGGATCGCTTCGCGAAGTTCTTCTCGGCGAAGGGTGCCGCGTTCATGGCCAATTGGTGGAACCGCATGCCGCAATACGACGGGCTCTTCGATTTTCAGAACACCGTTCGGCCCTCCTATTTCGCGTTCAAGCTGCTTTCCAGGCTGCGCGGGCCGCGGCTTCCCCTGAGTTCCAGCGACCCGAAGGTGCATGGGTTTCTCACCTATGACGAGGGATACAAGAACTACTACATGGTTCTTTGGAATTTCTCGGAGGGGCCGGTAAGGCTGGACATGACCTTGCGGAATCTGCCGTCGGATGCGCGCGTGGTGCGGCGCTCGCTCGACGGGAGGACGGCAAACGGCGACGAGAACTTTCGGCTCCCCATGCTGCAAGAGTTGCGTTTCCCGGCCGGGGAGAGCCACCGCGAAATGGAACTGGGTCCGTTCGGAATCGAGTATTGGGAAGTGATTCCGTCTTCGCCAAAGTAGCGCTCCGCCGCGCGGCGGAAACGCATGCGGAACCTCACGCAATGCGGTAACGGGCGATGGTTTCCTCGTTCACTTCGACGCCCAGGCCCGGCCCCGTGGGGATATCGAGAAAGCCATCCCGCAGTTGAATGGGATTCAGCGCCAAGTCCCTGCTCAAGGGCCCGGACGACGTGTTGAATTCGACGAAGGGCGCGCGGCGCATGTACGCGGTGAGGTGCAGGGAAGCCGCCGTAAGCAGGTCAGAGCACCAGGAGTGCGGGATCACCAGGATGTTGGCGCGCTCGGCCATGTGGACAATTCTTCGGGCCGCGGTGAGCCCGCCGCAGCGCGTCAGATCGGGCTGAAGCACATCCACTTTGCCACGCTCGATCAGCTCGCGAAACCCCCACTCGGTCGCCTCCTGCTCCCCGCAGGCAATCAGGGTGTCGACATTCTCAGCCAACTGCCGGTAGCTATCGTAGTGTTCCGGATGCAGCGGTTCCTCCACCAGGTAGGGCCGATAGGGTTCCATGGATTTGACGAGTTGAATGGCCTCCTTTGCCGTTCGCTCCACCAGCCATCCGGTATCCACCAGCAGGTTGCGCCGATCCCCAAGCTCTTTACGCGCGGCTTCGAGCAACGATAGGTCCTTATCCAGGTCCTCACCAAACCCGCCCCAGCCAAACTTGACGGCGGTGAATCCAAGGTCCAGGTAATGCCGCGTGGCTTCCCGCATATCGTGCGGCGTCTTGCGGAACAGCGTGCTGGCGTAGGCCCGGACCCGCTCTCTCCATTTGGCGCCAAGCAGAATGTGGACCGGCTGCCCGTAGACTTTGCCGGCGATATCCCAAAGTGCAATGTCAATTGCGGAAATTGCCTGAATCGCCACGCCCCGGCGGCCATAGTAGATGCTGCCACGGTACATCTTGTACCAGAGCCGCTCCGTTTCAAGCGGGTTCTCGCCTTCCACCAGCCGGGCCAGGCCCTCAAAAAGATCGAGCCCTTCTTCGCTCCATTGCGGCGCTTCGATGGCGGCCTTCGCCACCGGCGCCGCGGTCTCCATATCGGAGTAGCCGACAATGCCGGAATCGGTGGTCACCTTCACCAGGCCCATGAAGGCAGGCCCTGGGGATTCCGCGGCACCCTCCGGGTTCTGGTAGAGGCCGGGGCTCTTCAAGACCATCGCTTCGACCTTGGTGATTTTCATGCCTGTTCCCATTCTTGTTTGAGTGCGCGCGCGTCGCCCACCACATAGAGCGTGAGGCCCTTCCTGCAGACGGCGCTCCGGTAGAGAGCGATCACCGTTCCCGCGCGATGAGAAAGCACCTGCAGCGGAGGATCGGGGTGATTCGTGAAGCTGTGAATCCGGCCGATCGCCTGGCCTTCCTCCACCGTGTCGCCGGGTATGACGGCGGGCTCCCAGATGCCGTCCATTGGGGTCGCAATATAGTCTCGAAGATCGGGCGCTTCGATCAGAACGGCTTTCCGCGCGGATTCCGGCCGAATGCGGCGCGGCGCTTCGTCGAGCATTCCAAAAGAGCGCAGCACATTGCGTGCGCCTTCGCGAGCATGCCGCAAGCCCGTGGCATCCACGGTTTCCCCCGCGCCGAACTCGCCGCCGATGGCGATCTTGCCGTCGTCCTCCGCTTCATCGGTGAGCAGGCCGGACGCCATCTGTCGCGAGTACAAGAAGACGAATGGCGTATCGAAGAGAGCGGCGGCGCGCAGCATCTCTTCTTGCTGCTTGGGGTCGGCGACGCGATGAATTGACGCGCAGACGGGGAACACCGCCTCATTGCCGCCGGCGTGCAAATCGATCACCACGCCAACCCGTGGAAAGATCTCGCGCTTTACAAAACTGGCGATGCGCTCGCTGACGCTGCCCTTTTCCTTGCCGGGAAATGCGCGGTTCATGTTCACCCCGTCCAGCGGGGAGCGGCGCGTGTGCGCCCGGCAGGCGCTTTCGCTCAATTGCGGGAACAGGAACACCGCCCCGCGTATCGCGTCCGCGTCGAGTTCCTGGCAGAGCTGCTTCACGGCAACCTGCCCCTCGTACTCATTGCCGTGAGTGCCTCCGAACACAGCGATACCGTCCGTGGCAGCGGCGCGTCCGATGGTGCGGGCTCCCTGAATTACCGTGAGCGGCACCAGAGAATATCCCCAACTGGAATCCAGCGGAAACGCAATCTGGTAGTGCCGCTTTCCAGGGGAGTCAAGATCGATCTCCGCGGGCGCGCGAACAAGCACACGGGGTTCCGCCGCGTTCATCGCACTGTCTCCGCCCAAATTGTGCAGGGGGCGCTGTCCAGCCCCTCGATCATCCACGGAACGAGGAACAAGCGCGCAATCTCAGGCAATGCGTCGGGAATGGCGCAATCTTCGGCCAGCAGGATGGTCCGTTTCCCATAGCCTTGGCAGCCGAGAAAGACGCGGTGGGCTTCCGCGCCTTCCGCTTCGTGCTGGGTGGCGGAAATGGAAGCGAAGTCCACCAGGAGCGCTCTCAGGTTGGGAAGCCGCTCCATCAGCCGCTCCGCGCCGCTCCTGCTGAAACCGGGATTGTCGTGGACATAAGCGTGAGGGCTCTTCGTTCGGAAGGCCCCAAAACCGGAATAGAGGATAAGCGCCGTGCAAGCTTCGTAGGAAGAATCGAGCGCGTCGAAGTGGCGGGCCTCAATGAGTTCCGACGGCTGGAGAGGGAGCCGATACTCCCGCACGGCCTCGAAGACGAGCTCCTCCGGGCCGAACTCGGCGATCTTGCGTCCCGACGGATTGAAGTGGTTCGGCGCATCGACATGGGTGCCGCAATGGTTGCTTGTCGTGAAGTAGGCCGAATTGCAAACGTCGCCTTTGGAGAGCTGATAGAGCGGGTCAATCCGCGGCTTTTGCAGGCCGTCGTAGAACGGGGTGGAAGTGGAAAGCGCGTAGGAGAGGCTCAGCAGCATCGACCCAATTCTATCGCTCAACTTTCACTGGGAATCAGAGGTGCCCGTGTGGGGCGCGGAATGAAATCCAGCCAACTGGATTCTTCAGCCGCCAGCGCTATTTGGCCGCCCAGCCGCCATCGACGGGGAGCGTGGCCCCGGTGATGTAGGAAGATTCGGCGGAGGCAAGAAAGACCGCGGCGGCGGCGACCTCTCTGGGGTAGCCCACGCGGCGCAGCATCGTTTGATCGCACTGCCACACATAGGCGGGGTCGCCCGGTTTCGGTGAGATTCGGGTTTGAATTGGGCCGGGGCAGATTGCATTCACGCGAATATTCTTTGGTCCGTAATCGTACGCGACGCTGAGCGTGAAACCGAGGATGGCGCTTTTCGTTGCGGTGTAAGCCACCGAAGTGGGGCACCCGGCCAGCGCCTGCACGGACGCGATATTGACGATGGAGCCCCGCTGCTTCTCGATCATCGAGGGAAGCACCGCCTGCGTAAACCGCTGGGTTCCCATCAGCGCCACCTGGATGCAGCGCTCCCATTCCTCATCCGTGGCATCGAGCGCGCCATGAAAACCGCCGAGATAGGCGGCGTTGTTGCAAAGGATCTCGGCGGGCCCTTTCCATTCGGCGCAGAGGCGCACGCATTCCGCAACCTCCGCCGCGACGGTGACATCGCATCGAAAGAAGATGGCGGAGTGCCCTCCCTCCCTGATCGAGGCCGCCGCGCGTTCTCCCTCCAGCGCATCGATATCGGATAGGACGACGTGAGCGCCTTCCGCGGCGAAGGCTTCCGCGACGGCGCGGCCAATCCCGTGAGCCGCTCCGGAAACGATTGCCGCTTTGTTCGCGAGCCGATGCATGGATGATGCCCATTGTTCGCCGTCGTGCCGGTCGGTGTCAATGGCATTGCCCTGGCGATTCGAGAGAAATCCAGCCGAGCGGAATCCGGCTTTTCTACCTCACTACCAAATGCCGAAGCAAGTCCCCGTTGGCTTCCGTTGCAGGCTGGAAGTCCGGCCCGGAGGCATAGCGCAGCAATCGGTCGAACAGATACAACGCTTCGGGATACGCATCGTCGAGATGCTCACGGAGGCGCAGGGTGGTCACGAGCAGCCGCCCTTTTCCGGCTTTCACCTCGAAGATGTAACCGGTCTTTGAGAGGGCCTTGTGCTTGCTCAGGAATGAGGATGTGGTTCGAACCGCGCCCGCGATGGGGCGAAGCGTTGTTGGCCAGCGATCGAGAGGGAAGTTCCAGGCGCCCTCCAGCAAATTGAAAAACTGAAGATCGAAAAAGCCGTCGTGAGGGAACCCCGCCAGCGCGGGGTGGTTACGGAGAAAGGTGCCCTGCGCCCCTCCCGAAGCCGGCAGGAAGGTGGCATCTCCGCCGCGGTCGAACTGCTCGCGGCCTGCCATCAGCCAAACCCTGCCGCCCGCCCGCAGGAATGCATTCGCCGCCGAATCTAATCGGGAGGTAATCAGCAGCGATGAAGGCGCGGCTTCTCCTGACCAAGGCTGGACGAACGGGTATGCGCGGCCGATTTCCGCCGACCTCACATTCGAGAAGACCGGGGCCGCCGATTGCTTGAGGCGGTCCTTGCGGGGAAACACCCAGAAGTTCCAGCGGTTGGTGTAGGCGCCATCGGGCGTCTTCAGCTCGAGCACGAGTTCGAGTCGGGTGGCGCGGTTCATCTCCAAGGGACCCAGGACGATTTCACCGATTTCCCGCACCACGCCCAGGGGAGCCTGAACTCCCGCCAGTGTGCCGCCCGACAACTGCTTTCCGCCGGCAAGCAGCTTCCAATCCACAACGCCGTTCGCGATGTCGCCGCTGCTGTAGTTTGAGACATGCACCTGGATCCGCTTCTGGGAATCGTTCCACAACGTGCGGTCGTCGATGCCGGGGTCGATCATCAGCAGAACCGCGCTGTTGAGTTCTCGCCCCTCTTCCGGCAGAACGCCCTTTGGCCGCCAGAAGTAGTCAAACCAGCCCTCCTCCCAGGAATCGCCTTCGCCAGTGCCGCCGGGGTAGTCCGTAATCAGCCAGTAGTGATAACCCGTGAACTCCTGGAGCCTGCGGGCGCGCTCGATCTGATATTTGCGGCCAATCTGCTGGAGGCGCTGCGAGTGCCGCAAGAGGGAAGGATATTCCGGCATCAGCCCGCTTTGTTCCACCCACTTCTTCTTTTCGATGAGCCATTCCGGGTTCATCACGCCG
Source organism: Bryobacterales bacterium (assembly GCA_039812845.1). Taxonomy (GTDB): domain Bacteria; phylum Acidobacteriota; class Terriglobia; order Bryobacterales; family Bryobacteraceae; genus JACTMJ01. Next base: position 7,295 of record JBDIBK010000056.1, on the reverse strand, counting down.
GTGAATTTGCCGATCAGCGCAATGTCGGGAAGCGAGCAATAATAGCTGCCGAACTCGTGCCGGACGGCGGGGACGTCGCCGGGCGGATTCTCAAACAGGCTCACCATATCGGTTGGGCGCATCAGGTATCCGTCGTTCGAAAGGATGATCCGGTTGGGGTCGATCTCCTTCGCAAGCTGGTAGAAATCCGCGACCGTCGCGAGGAACTCTTTCCGGCGCTCGTCATCCGGCAGCCATCCGAGATTGAACTCGTTGCCGAACGCCAGCGAGAGAAAGGAGGGATGATTGCGGTGGATGCGAAGGATTCGTTCCAGTTCCTTCCGCAGGAACTGTTTGTGCGGCAGGACGTACATCGTGTAGGCCGCGGGGAGTTCGGCCATCACCAGAATTCCCGCTTCGTCGGCGGCTTCGAAATACTCCCGCACCGGCGTCATGGAATGGAAGCGGACGCCGTTGAAACCGTAGCTTCTGGCGAGGCGCAATCGCTCCAGATATGTCTCCTTGGCGGCGGGCGGCACACCGGTGAGCACTTCGACATTGTCATCGCCGAAGCCGCGCAGGTAGAAGGGCTTTCCATTCAGCAGGAGTTGGCTCCCGCTCGTCGTGATTTCGCGCATTCCGAATCGCTCGGTGATGAGGTCCCGTTCTTCTCCCCCGGCCACCAGCCGGAGTTTCGCTGTGTACAGATGCGGCGTGTCTGGCGACCAAAGGCGGGCACCCGGCATTTCGACCACGAACTCCGCCTCCGTCTCGCGGCCGGGCTGGACGGTTACTGCCGCCGACCCCCGAAAACCGTCCACTTCCGCTTCAATGCGGGCCGCGTAGGGCGTGCCAGATTCGACGCTTCTGATTGACGCTTTGAAGCGAGCCTGCTGGTTTCGAACATCCGGGACAATCGTAACGGCATCGATCCACCCGGGGGATGTTGCTTCAAGCTCCACGTTCCCGTAAATGCCTCCCCAGTTTCCGATGTAGTTGAGCATGCCCGTCGGTTCCGTGGCCTTCTGCTTGTCGGGAGATTCCCCAATCGGGTTGGCGGGGTTCTCCACCAGGAACACGAGCGTGTTCGAGGAACCGGGATGGATGTGTTTCGTGACGTCGATGGAGAAGGGCGTGCTGAAACCGTCGTGCTCTCCCGCGGTTTCGCCATTAACGAAAATCGTGGCCCGCCGCAGCACCCCGCCGACGCGCAACGAAATGGCGCGCCCATTCCAACTGGCCGGGACCGCAATCTCACGCCGATACCAGGCCCTGCCCGAATAGTCGTGGCGAAGCACGCCGGATGGCTTGCCAAAGCCCTGGGCCTGCCAGGCGCCGGGAATGAGGATGGTATCCGGGAACCGCTCACGGCCGGAGGCCCAGCCGCCGGCTTCTCCCGTTGAATCGGGATCCAAGCGGAATTCCCACTTGCCGTTGAGGCCGATCTGAGCGCGCCCCTGGGGCTGACTCCGCAGCGCGAAGAAGCAGCCGCAGCATAACACCAGTGCCAGGAGGCGCGTGAGTCGGTTTAGGCCCATGCAGCAGAACTATCACACGCCATGCGCCGAGAGGGAATCACTGCGTGGACAAATGGGCGGAAAATCCGATTAGCTGGAAGCGAAGGATTCAGCCGCGCACGGCGAATTCAAGATGCGCAGCCGGATCGGGAGATCGTGGGGATTGCTCAGCGAGGGCATGCGCTCCGCCAACGACGATTGCGTTCGAACGCGAGACTTCCGCGCTGCGCTCCCCGGATCTCTCGCCAACCCGCCGGCGGAACCCTCGGTCAACCTTTTGGAGCCCGCTTGCGTCTATTCTTTCAGGCGAAACCTCGCCCGCATGGGTACGATGAAAGAAGAGATGATCAGCAGAAAACAGTTCGGACAGACGCTGCTCGGCGGGGCGGGCCTGCTCCTGGGTGCTCACCCCACTCTCGCGCAGGCGCAGCGTCCGCCCGATGTGGTGAGAAATCTGGAGATTTACCGCGAACCGGGCATGTTTGCGGGCTGGCCGGCGAATCATGGCGCTTGGCAATGGGGCAAGGAGTTTCTTGTCGGGTTCGAGGTTGGCCATTTCAAACAGACCGATCAAGGCCATGCGATCGATTACACGAAGCCGGCCAAACACGTGCTTGCCCGCAGCCTCGACGACGGCGATACCTGGGCTATTGAAGCCCCCGCATCGCTCCAGCCGCCGCCCGGCACGAAGGTGGCGGACGTGCCCGTCGCCCCAGGCGGAAAAGCGGTTACGGCGTGCCCCGGCGGAATCGATTTTACCCACCCCGGCTTCGCCCTCACCGCCCGCATGCTGGACGTGAATGTCGGCCCCTCGCGCTTTTACTACACCTACGACAAGGGCCACACGTGGGAAGGCCCGTTCTCTATTCCCGACAATCGCTTTGGTGGCATGTCGGCGCGCACGGACTACATCGTGCTTGGGAAACACGACCTGCTTCTTTTTGTCTCCGTGCCCAAGACGGACCGCAAGGAAGGGATGCCGGTGGTGCTGCGCACCAAGGATGGCGGCAAGACATGGGCGGTTCACGGAACCATTGGCATGGAACCGCAACCGGGCGAGTATTCGATCATGCCATCCACGGTCCGCACGTACGGCACGCGCTTGCTGACGGCGGTTCGGCACCGCGTGAACCTGGAACTGTACGAATCGCAGGATATGGGGATGAACTGGGAATCCCTGGGCAATGTGGTGACCGCGATGGGCGGCAATCCGCCCAGCCTCGTGCGCATTCCAGACGGGCGGCTGGTGCTGACGTATGGCTGCCGGGTGAAACCCTATGGCATCCGGGCGAAGATCAGCGAGGACTTCGGCAAGACCTGGGGACCCGAACTGCGCATCCGCACCGACGGGGCTTCCTGGGATCTCGGCTACGTTCGCACCCTGCTCAGGACCGACGGGAACCTGCAGGCGATCTACTACTATACGGATGCAAAGGGCCCGGAGCGCTACATCGGCTCGACGATCTGGTATCCGGGCGACTTGAAGTACTCTCTGCTCGATCAGCTTTACCCGAACAAGCCGGTCGAAGCGGATCCCAAGATCGCCTATTAGCGCCGCCGCGCCTGAAGCGAACAAGGGGAAGCGGCCTGCGCGTGAAGGTTCAGTTCGCGCAGGTCGCCAATCCAGTAGTCCGGTTCGCAGCGCCGCATCTCCTCGTGGTTGCCATAGCCGTAGTCCACGGCGCAGATGCGCACTCCGGCCGCGCGGCCGGCAGCCATATCCGAAGTCGAATCCCCGACAAAAAGGCAATCTTCGGGATGCGCGCCCAGCGCCTCGAGGGCTCGCCACAGCACATCCGGCTTTGGCTTGGCCGGGAAACCGTCCGTGCCCTGCACGTGCTCAAAATAGTCGATCAAGCCGAACTTGGTGAGAACGACGCGCGTCGTCGCGGTGCTCTTGGTGGTGGCCGTGGCCTTGCGCCCGCCCAACGCGCGAATGCCCTCAAGCACTCCGGGATAGGGCTTCGTGGAGGCGTGCTCGCGGGCCCAATACGTCTCGCGATATTCCTGGGTTAACTGTTCCACAAACTCATCGGAGGCGTCTGGAAAGACCTCCACGAACAACTCTCGCAACTGCTTGCCGATGAACGAAGAGAGATAACTGAAGCTGAGGGGCGGCGCGCCATGCGCGTCCAGCACCTGCCGGGTCGCCCCCACGATATCGGGTGCGGAATCCAGCAAGGTGCCGTCCACGTCGAACAAATACACTGGGAACGGAGGAATCACGCGGGCTGAGGCGAGCCCCCTTCCATCAGTCCGGGTTTCTGCTTGGAGTCGCCGTCCGGGCGAATCACATGCTGCGTGTCGGATTCATCATCCCCATCGGATGGAGTGTTGAATGCGGGCAAGGTCTCACCGGCCATCAGGCGCTTCACTTCGTCGCCGTCCAGCACCTCGCGCTCCAGCAGTTCTTCCGCGACGCGAATCATCCCTTCCTTGTGGTCCGCGATGATCTTGTGCGCGCGGTCGTAGGAGCTTTTCACCAGGGCGCGAACCGCTTCGTCGATCTTCAGCGCGGTCTGCTCGCTGTAATCGCGATGCTGGTTGATTTCCCGTCCAAGGAAGATCTGCTCTTCCTTCTTGCCGAAGCTCATCGGGCCGAGGTCGCTCATGCCGAACTCGCACACCATGCGGCGCGCGGTGTCCGTGGCACGTTCGATATCGTTGCCCGCGCCCGTGGTGATCTGGTTGAGGAAGATCTCCTCGGCCACGCGCCCGCCCATCAGGATGGCCAGACGGTCTTCGAGGTAGCTCTTGCTCTGCGTGTGCTTGTCGTCGATCGGCAACTGCATCGTGAGCCCCAGCGCCATCCCGCGGGGAATGATGGTCACCTTGTGCAGCGGATCCGCGTTCGGAACCACCATGGCGATCACGGCATGCCCGGCCTCGTGATAGGCCGTGCTGCGCTTCTCTTCGGGCGTCATCACCATGGACTTGCGCTCCACGCCCATCAGGACTTTGTCCTTGGCGTGTTCGAAATCCACCATCGTCACCAGTTTGCGGTTCTGGCGCGCGGCAAGCAGGGCCGCTTCATTCACCAGATTGGCGAGGTCCGCGCCCGCGAATCCGGGGGTGCCGCGGGCAATCACGCTCAAGTCGACATTGTCGGAGATGGGCGTCTTGCGCACATGCACTTTCAGGATCTTCTCCCGGCCTTTCACGTCCGGCACGCCCACCACCACGCGGCGGTCAAAGCGGCCTGGCCGCAGCAGTGCGGGGTCGAGCACATCGGGGCGGTTGGTGGCGGCCACCAGAATGACGCCTTCGTTCGATTCGAAGCCGTCCATTTCCACCAGCAACTGGTTCAGCGTCTGCTCCCGCTCGTCGTGGCCTCCACCAAGGCCGGCGCCTCTGTGGCGGCCGACGGCGTCAATTTCATCGATGAAAATAATGCAGGGCGCATTCTTCTTGCCCTGCTCGAACAGATCGCGCACGCGGCTGGCGCCCACGCCCACGAACATCTCGACGAAATCCGAACCGGAAATCGAGAAGAACGGCACATTGGCTTCCCCCGCGATGGCCCGGGCAAGCAGCGTCTTTCCGGTGCCCGGAGGCCCCACCAGGAGCACGCCCTTCGGGATGCGCCCGCCCAGCTTTTGGAACTTCTGCGGCTCGCGCAGGAAGTCGATAATCTCTTCCAGTTCTTCTTTCGCCTCTTCCACGCCCGCGACGTCCTTGAACGTCACCTTCTTCTGCTGGGCGGAGTGCAGCCGTGCCTTGCTCTTGCCGAAGCTGAGCGCCTTGTTGCCGCCGCTCTGCATCTGGCGCATCACGAAAAGGAACACCAGAATAATCAGGAGGATCGGAAGCATGTTCACGATCAGCGCGAAGATGAAGTTGTTGTCCCGGTTATCGATGGTCACCAGAACGCCATTCTCTTCGAGCGTCTTGAAGAGGTCCGGGTAGTTTTCCGGGATGACGGTCTTCAGGGTCGCCTTCTCGTCCTTGTACTCGCCCTTCACATCGGTGCCGGAGATCACCACGCTCTTCACCTTCTTCGATTGCACTTCCTGCACGAACTCGGTGAGGGAGAGGTTGCGTTCCGGATTCTGCGATTGCTGGCGCAGCGAGGCGATCAGGAAGATCACCATGCAGATGATGACCATCCAGATAATTGCGGTTTTCAGGCTAGACATTCAATCTCCGATACATACACGGCATCCCCATCGGAACAACCGTACACTTCTATGACGCCGCTGGCCTCGAAGTGGATTCCCATTCATCCGTTTTCCTGGCTCACAAAGGCATCCCGCGCCCGACGGCCGCTGAAGGAGGCCTCCCGCCAGCTCACAAGCAACCCGCGTGTTTCCGTTCCATCCGTGTCGAGCGCCCCGTGCGATGCCGAGACCCCCAGGTAACGGCACCAGACGATCTCCCCGTCCATTTCGAGAACGGCGGCTTCCACTCTCCGCCATCGCGGCGTTTTCGCCCGCTGGAACAAGTCCTTGAGTTTTCGGGTTGAGTTGGAAGTTAACGGCTGAAAAACGTCGCCCGGACGCCACCTGCGCAGCAGCAGGGCGCACCCTGGGCTCAATGGACGCAGAACACCCCAGCCCTCAGTATAACCGGAATTCAATCCATTCCATCCACAGCTTGTTTCCCCTTCCGCATGCGGCTCCGTGAGCTCAAGCGCTCCGCCGATGCCTGGCAAGGAGTAGCGCCCCGGGCCCCTGACCAGCACCGCTCCCGGTTCCGGGCTGAGCCCCGCATCCGGCTCCATGTCAGGCCATGCTTCAGGTACCGCCGGTGCAAGGCGGAACGCACCTCCGCTTCGCTCCGCCAGCACTCCCTGGCAGGTGAAGCGGCCGTGGCCAACGGGGCCGGTGGCCAGTTCCTGGATTCGCTCTAAATGCCGGAAATCGGGCACGCTGCCCGCAACGTCCGCCGACAGCCTCCGCAATGCCCTCCGCAGCAGCGCCGGATGCAAGGCGCGCAGCGCTTCCGCGGGTGCCTCCCAACCGAAAGCACCGTGCGTGAAGAGCCGGCTTGTTTCCTCATCGGCAATTCGATCCAGGTACTCGGATTCCTGCGCGAGAATCTCAGCCGATTGGGCTAACGCCTTGTCCAACTGGGGGTTCCAGGCCTTGCGAAGGGCGGGGAGCCACTCATGGCGCAGCCGGTTTCTCGCATAGCGGGGGTCCGCATTCGAGGCGTCCTCTCGCCAGCAAATCTCCGCTTCATCAAGAAAACAAATCACTTCCTCCCGGCTGGCGGAGAGCAGCGGGCGGATGAGGCCCAGCGAAGAGACGGCGGAAATGCCGCTCAGCCCGCGCGGTCCCGCTCCCCGCAGGAAGCGGAACAGGATGGTTTCCGCCTGATCCCGCTGTGTGTGCCCGGTGGCGACCCGGTCCACGGTTCCGTCCGAAATCAGACTGGAGAAAAACGCGAGCCTCTGCTCGCGAGCCCACAGTTCCACTCCGGAGGAGGGGGCCGCATCGGGCGCAATTCGGAGCACATAGGATTTCACTCCCAGCCGCGCCGCCGCTTCGCGGACGAAGACTTCGTCTTCGTCCGATTCCACCCCGCGAAGCCCATGGTTCACGTGCGTCACCGCGAGCTCGATCGCCAGTTCGTCGCGCAGTGCGTGCAGCACGTGCAGAAGCGCCATGGAATCCGCGCCCCCAGAGACTGCGACGCCCAGCCGCCGCACGCCGTCGAGCATCCCGTGACGAGCCATGAACCGGCGCGTCTTCAGGATAAGTTTCGGCGGCGCTTCCATTTTTCCGGATTCCATTTGAATGCGGTCGGACAACCTCATCGTATGCGTTTGCTATCCTCAAACGCGGGACGTCCCGTTTG
>JBDIBK010000055.1:0-26827 GCA_039812845.1 Bryobacterales bacterium | reverse complement strand
CCTGTCCGGCGAGGGCGCGGGCTCCGGCCAGTAACCCAACGTACTTGGTGCGCGTGGACGGAACGCACGTCCAGGCGCGCATTGCGAGTTTTGTGGAGCACAGTTTTCGGGCGAACGTATGAATCTACCTGCTTTTTCCATTCGACGGCCGGTGACCGTCACCATGATCACGCTGATCGCGATGCTGCTTGGCGCCGTGGCGTTCATCAACATCCCGGTCGACCTGATGCCGGAAACCGAATACCCGACGCTGACCGTTTCCGTCAGCTATCCCGGCGTCGGCCCGCAGGAAATGGAGAACCTGATCGCGCGCCCCCTGGAGCAGGCCCTGAGTTCCACCCCGGGCGTCGAAGAAATCACCGCATCGGCGAGCGAGGGCAGCGCGAGCGTGCGGGTGTCGTTCACTTACGGCACCAACCTCGACGAGGCCGCCAACGAAGTGCGCTCCCGCATTGACCGGCGGCGCGGCAGCCTTCCAGAAGACGCCCAGCCGCCCGTCCTCTACAAGTTCGACGTTTCCCAGTTCCCCATCATGTTCCTCACCGCCGCGTCCGACAAGATGACCGGCAAGGAACTTCGCTTCTTCGTCGAGAAGAACATCCAGTACCGCCTGGAGCGCGTGCCGGGCGTGGCCGAGATCCGCGTGCGCGGCGGGTTGCGCCGGCAGATCCAGGTGAATCTCGACCTCAAAAAGATCCGCGCGCTGAATCTCTCTCTGAACCAGATCGTCAACACGCTTCGTTCGGAAAACCTCAACCTGCCCGTGGGCCCGGTGATGGAAGGCAAGTACGAATTGCTGGTGCGCACGCAGGGTGAGTTCAAGAGCCTGGAACAGATCCGCAACGTGGTGGTGGCCAGCCGTGGTGGTGTGCCCATTTACCTCAAGGAAGTCGCATCGGTCGAGGACGGGAACGAAGACATCCGGGGCATGATCAGCCAGGACGGCTCGCCCGCCGTCCGTATCTTCATCAACAAGCAGTCCGGCGCCAATACCATCGCGGTTTCGAAAGCGGTCAAGGCGGAGATGGCACGGATTGAGAAGGATTACCCGGACTTCAAGATGTCGACGACGCTCGACAGCGCGGAGTTCATCCAGGCCTCCATCGACAACGTGAAGGATTCCGCCATCCAGGGCGGCGGCTTGGCGGTGCTGGTTTTGCTGCTCTTCCTGCGAAACGTGCTCAGCACGATGGTGATTGGCGTGGCGATTCCGATTGCCGTGGTCTCCACCTTCGCGCTGATGTACTTCTACGGATTCACACTCAACATCGTATCGTTCGGCGGCCTGGCCCTCGGCATCGGCATGCTGGTGGATAACTCCATCGTGGTGCTGGAGAATATCTATCGCCACATGGAGATGGGCAAGACCCGGCTGCAGGCAGCGCTCGAAGGCAGCCGCGAGGTGGCGGGCGCCATTACGTCTTCCACCCTCACCACGGTGGCCGTGTTCGTGCCCGTGCTGTTTAGCCAGGGCATGTCCACGCAGACCTTCAAGCAGTTGGCGGTGGTGGTGAGTTTCTCTCTCGCCGCTTCGCTGGTGGTGGCGCTGACGATCGTGCCGATGTTGTCGTCCAAGTTTCTCACGTCGTCGAATCATCTGCAAAATCGGCCCGGGCTTATGGGCTGGCTTTACCGTTCCGCCGGTTTTATCCCGGAATGGATGGCCCGCACCTATGGCGGCGTGCTTCGCTGGTCCCTCTCGCACAAGGCCGTGATTGTGCTCTCCGCCGTGTTCTGCCTCGGCGCGAGTGCCTATCTGGGCAGCAAGCTTGGCTTTGAACTGCAGCCCGAACTCGATGAGGGCGAATTGGGCGTGGACGTTGAACTGGAGCCGGGCACGCGCGTCGCGGAGACCGATGCCATCATGCAGCGGTTGCGCAAGATCGTGGTTGCCAATGTTCCGGAGCTGAAGAACATCCTCATCGAAAGCGGTTCCGACGGCGGCGGCTTTCGCAGCGGCGGGCAAAACCGCGGCGAAATGCGGATCACGCTGGTTCCCCGGAGCGAGCGCAGCAGGAGCGCCCCGGAGATTCTGGAAACCATCCGTCCCTTGATGCAGGTGGAGCCGGGGATGCGTGTGCAATCCCGATTACGCGGCAGCTTCGTAAACCGGCTCTCGCGCGGCTTCGGCGAGGGGGACCGGCTGGCGGTGGAGATCCGCGGATACGACCTCGATGTGCTCAACGACCTCGGCACCAAGGTGCTCGAAGCAATGGGCCGCGTGCGCGGGGCGGCGGGGCCTCGCATCGCGGTGCCGCCAGGGAATCCGGAGATGGTGATCCGCGTGGACCGCGCGAAAGCTTCGAGCCTTGGCCTGAATGTCGCGGATGTCGCGCAAACCATGGAGACCGCGATCGGCGGCAGGCAGGCATCCATGTTCCGGCAGGACGGTGATGAATTCAACATCCTGGTGCGCCTGCAGGAAACCGACCGCCTGGACCTCGCCCAGTTGCGGCAGATCCCGCTTACCACCCCCTCCGGAATGGTGATCCCAGCCGGTTCGGTGGTGAACCTCCAGCGGCGCGAGGGGCCCTCCCAGATTCAGCGCAAGAACCAGCAGCGCATCCTCACGGTTTCCGCCGCGCTCCAGAAGCGGGACCTTGGCAGCACCGTCCGGGATCTCGACGCTGAACTTCGGAAGATCGACCTGCCCGACGGCTACTCCTTCAACTTCGGCGCGGAATATGAAGAGCAGGAAGAAGCCTTCCAGCAGATGCTCATCGCCATCATCCTTGGAACGACACTCGTATACATGGTGATGGCAGCCCAATTTGAGTCGCTCCGCGATCCGTTCATCATCCTGTTTTCGATCCCGGTGGCGGCCATCGGCGTCGTACTGATTTTGCTGCTTACCAACACGTCGGTTACCATCCAGGCTTTGCTTGGCATGGTGGTGCTGGTTGGAATCGTGGTGAACAACGCGATTGTGCTGGTGGACTATGCCAACCAGTTGCGGCGGGACCATGGCATGAAGCTATACGAATCCATCATCCATGCCGGAGAAGACCGCTTGCGGCCCATCATCATGACGACTGCGACCACCGTCCTTGGCCTAGTGCCGATGGCGATCGGCATCGGCGAAGGCGCGGAATTGCAGGCACCGCTCGCCCGCGTCATCATCGGCGGGCTGACGGCTTCGACGATGATTACCCTGGTGCTGATCCCCGTGCTCTACATGATGTTCGAACAATATTCTGAACGCGCGAAAGAGCGGGCGGAGGCGCGCCAGAAGAAGCTCGAACCGCAGACCTCGCCGGCTTCGGGAGATTAAGCTTCGATTGCAAAGTGAACATGGAAAAGCCCGGCCGCGCTGGCCGGGCTTTTCCATGAAGAGGGGGATCGTTCCCTACTGCCCCAGCGGGTATTCGAGTGTTTCCATCAGCCACTCTTCATTCGCTTTGACCGCTTCGAGCAGAGTGCCGGTGAGGGCTTCCCTCTTCTCAAACAGACGGTAGCCGCCCCGATCGCGCAGGTAACCCTTCACCCTGGGGTCTTCGGCCACAGCCGCCTCAAAGCCGATCTCTTCCGCTCGCGCGGCGTGGCGCGACCGGTTCTCAAGCAGCGCCTTCACCAGGAACGGCATCAGCATCGAGTAATCGGCCTGCATGCTTTCCGTGGACTGGACAAACGTATCCTTGTCCACCTTCCCCCAGGTGACCGCCTCCGCCGGCGGGCAGGAAGAAAGGCTGCCGTCGGTGATGGGCGCGGTGACGATCTGCACGTCGAACGCATAGCCCCGCACGTCCGGAATGCCAAGCACCTGCCCGAGAGCCGGTTCCGGCTGCAGATTGTAGTTCTTGGGCACGCCGCCGCCCAGCACCCATGCGCCCAGCGCGTAGGGCTCGTTATCGAAGAGCCCCCAGCGATGGTAGGCGCAGGCTTCGAACACCTCCGCGTGCAGGTCAAGATCAAACCCATGCCGGGGAATGAGGCCCGCCTCGCGCATCGCCCACAACTTCATCGAATTCAGGAAGACGCTGCCGTCGCCGGGCGCGCCGACGAAGACGGGGATGGCCAGCCGGTGGCAGGTGGAGAGCAAGCCCGGCGGCACGCCGTTGCGCCGCTCCTGGCGGCCGAACCAGGCACCCAACCGGTGGCGCAGTTCCGTCCCGGTCATCTTGTGCTGAAACTCATCGAGCGCGAGGACCGCGGTGAGGAAGCGGTCCTGATCGAGCAGCACATCCTCGTCAAAGGCCATGTCGGTGACGCGGATGGTGCGGTCGTCGCGCAGAGCCCCGTCATCCCCGAAGATGGGCACTTCGAAGATAGGGTCTTCGAGGTGCCGCTCCAGGCTGCGATGGCCGTCGTGATAGCAAACGGCGTCGGTCGTGGAAAGATAGGCGATCCAGCCGGTTTCGAGCAACGGAATCAGCCAGGTCTGGTGCTGGCCGGAAACGGTCACCGGTCCGGCGATGGACATGGTAAACGGACAGCCCGCGCCAATTGCCCGGTCCAGAATGGTATAAATCCGCCGCAAGTACGCGCCTCCGAACGCCGGAAGGCAGTGCCGGAAAAGCTCGTCGAAAGTAGATACCTCATCCACGCGTTTCACGCGCACAGCGGGCCCGCGCTTCGGGGCCAACGGATCATCGGAAGGAGGGGAGCATTGTGAAGGAACAGACATACATTCCCGAAGCTAGCATGAAAGCATCGGCCGGCATCACCAGGCCGTCTCTTGGAGGCACTCAGCGGCTACATCCGAGAGCGGAACGGAAGCGCCCCATGGCTGTGGGGCCATGGGGCGCATTCTGATCGCGGAACGCGGGCAACCTGTCCGCACGATATCCCGGCGCTACGCCAACCCGCGCATGAACTGGTCAATCCGGTCGAGACCGCGCTCCAGCTCGCCCATCGACGTCGCGTAAGAAATACGGAGGTATTCGTCGGTGCCGAAGGCCGCGCCAGGGACGGCCGCCACGGATACCTTCTCCAGCAACTGCTCGGCGAAGTCGAGCGAATTCTGAATGCCGGCCTTGCCGAACGCGGACGAAATGTTCGGATAGGCATAGAACGCGCCCTTCGGCATCGCGCAAGTGACCCCCGGAATCGTGTTGAGACGGGCAACCACGAAGTCCCTCCGCCGCTTGTACTCCGCCAGCATCACCTGGATGGATTCCTGCGGGCCCGTGAGCGCTTCCACCGCCGCCTTCTGCGCCACCGAAGTGGGGTTTGAGGTGGACTGGCTTTGCAGCGTTCCCATCGCCTTCGCAATCGGAGCGGGCGACAGAGTAAAGCCGATGCGCCACCCAGTCATCGCGTAGTTCTTCGAGAGCGAACCGGATACGATCACCGTGTTCTTGGCTTCCGGGAAGGCGGCCGCCGAATAGGGCTTGCCGTCATAAACCAACTGGCTGTAGCATTCGTCCGTGAGCACGTAGATGCCCTTGCGGTGCGCCAGATCCACGATGCGGGCGAACTCTTCCTGGGCGAGCACCGCCCCGGTGGGGTTGTTCGGCGAGTTCACGATGATCAGCTTCGTCTTCGGCGTAATGGCCTTCTCAATCATCGCGGCCGTCACCTCGAAGCCGTCCGCCTCGCGGGTTTCGACGAACACGCTTTTGCCCTGGGAATACGAGACCACATCGGCGTACGTCACCCAATACGGCGACGGGATGACGACCTCGTCGCCGGGGTTCACCAGAATCTGCATCAGGTTGAAGATGGAGTGCTTCCCGCCCACGCTGATGCAGCATTCCCCAGGGGCATAGCCGGTTCCGAAATCGAGGCGATGCCGTTCGCAAACGGCCTTCTTCAGTTCCAATGTGCCCGACGCGGCCGTATAGCGGGTGAAGTTGTTTTCGATCGCGGCTTCGGCCGCCTTCTTGATGTTGTCCGGCGTGGGAAAGTCCGGTTCTCCAGCTCCGAACACGATCACATCCACACCCTCGGCCTTCAGTTTGTCGGCGGCCGCGGACACCTTCATCGTGGAGCTTTCGCTGATCCACGACATTCTCTCCGCAAGGGAAATCGTCACTGGCATGTCTATCTGCCTGTCCTTTCTCAAATGAACCGGGTTTCGTTCGATGGGGCACTCAAGCCTTCGCGATACGCAGCCGCAGACGATCGAGCGTGGTTGGAGGCACCAAGCCCGAAACGTCCCCGCCCAAAGCGAAGACTTCTTTCACCATCCGCGAACTGATAAAACTGTACGCCTCTCCGGCCAGCAGAAACACCGTCTCCAGTTCCGGCTGCAGCCGTCGGTTCATCAGCGCCATCTGCAGCTCATACTCGTAGTCGGAAATGGCGCGGATGCCGCGAATGAGCACCGAGGCATTGCGGCTCTGGGCATAATTCACCAGCAGCCCCTTGAACGAATCCACTTCGACGTTGTCGAATTTCGAGCAATTCTCCCTCAGCATCGCCATCCGCTCCTCCACGCTGAAGAGCGCGTGCTTGGACGGGTTCTCCACCACGGCCACCACCAGATTGTCGAACAGCCGGGCAGCCCGCGTGATCAAATCAATGTGCCCCAGGGTTAATGGATCAAACGAACCCGGATAGAGCGCTACCGCCTTCTGATGCCGCTGAATGTCCACGATGCTGGAGTTCCCTCTTGCGTGCCGCTTGCGAAGCGAAACCGACGATGAAACTTTCAGTGTAACTTGAGCGGAAGCCTCGCTTGGGACCGGGGCCGCAAAAAGACGGTCGCGCGGGATTTCCGGCCGGGGGAACAAAAGAGCGGGCCGCCGGAAAGCCCTTCCGTCGGCCCGCGATTCAGGAGACGTTCTAGTGAGGAAGTGAACTCATTCCGCCCTTGCCCCGGCGGAGAAAGCCCTTCTATAGGGAGAAGCGCAAATGCCTCCTGGGGAGGCGCAACTTCAGGCGAGAATTCTGAAGTGGGATTCGGCCTTCTCCGCCCCGCGCGGGCGGCTTCACATCTCGCGCCGATTCTCCATGCTCTTCGACATCGTCACTTCATCCGCGAATTCGATATCGCTCCCGACGGGAATCCCCATTGCGATGCGGGACACCTTCATCCCTAACGGCTTGAGGAGACGCGCGATATAGGCGGCGGTGGCCTCGCCCTCCACGGTGGGGTTCGTGGCCAGGATGATCTCGCGGGCCTCGCCCCGTCCGATTCGCTCAATCAGATTCTTGAGTTTCAGTTGCTCCGGACCCATCCCGCGCAGCGGGGAAATGGCCCCGTGCAGCACGTGATACAGCCCGTGATACTGCCGCGTGGTCTCAATGGGCAGGATGTTGTGGGGCTCTTCCACCACGCAAACGATGGATTGGTCGCGATGGGGGTCTTCGCAGAAATGGCAGCGCGCGGCGTTCGTGATGTTGTTGCACGTCTCGCAAAGCTGCAAGCCGGTCTTCACCTCCGCAAGCGCGTCCACCAGACGCCGGACGTTCTCCGCGTCCGTGCGCAGCAAGTGAAACGCAATGCGCTGGGCTGATTTTTGGCCCACGCCGGGCAGCCGCTTGAGCTCCTGGATCAGCCGGTCCAACGGTTCGGCAAAGTCTGGCATAGTGTGCGAATCGGAGCGCGTCCTCTAGAACATGCCCGGAGGCAGGCCCAGGCCGCCCAGCATGCCGCTCATCTTCTGCTGAGCCTCGTCGTCCACCTTCTTGACGGCCTCATTGAACGCCGCCATCACCATATCCTGGAGCATTTCCACATCGCCGCCCGCTTCAGGGTCGATCGTCACGCTCAGCACATGCTTCTGGCCGTCCATGTGCACGGTTACCATGCCGCCGCCCACCGAGGATTCCACCTTGATCCGGGCAATCTCCTCCTGCATCTTCGTCTGCATCTGCTGGGCCTGCTTCATCATGGCCTGCATGTTGCCTGGCATTTTCATTGAGTGAATCCTCCGTCTGGCTTTCCTGGTTCGATGAGAGACCGGCTGCGCGGCCCGCTCCGAAACGCTGCGCCCAATGTCGTGCTGCGTCCGATGGCATGCTGCGCCCGGACGCGCTACGTCCGGAGGCTCCGCACCCTCGTTATTGTTCCATGAAACAGCTCGCGGATGCGCTCCACATCCGGGTCCGCCTTCACTTCCGCGGAAAGCGCTTCCTCATCCGCCGACTTGCGCGGTGCCCGCGCGGGAGCGGCTTCGACTTCCCCAAACGCAAGTTGGATTCGCTGCACGGAGATGCCCGCCACGCCCAGGGCTTCCCGCAATTCGGCTTCTTTCAGGGAAAGGCTGGTGTCGGGCGGCGCAAGCACGGAAAGTTCCAGGGCACCCGAGGACAGTGCCCGCACGGTGACGCGCGCCCGCTCCAGGGAATCCGCCGTGAAGCGCTTGCCCGTCTCGTTCAGCACGGCGACGAGCCGCTCTTGGATCTCGGATGCGCTTACGGCCTCGTCGCCGGCCGGGGCCGGTTCAACTTGCGGCGCGGGAACGGAGCCCTCTTTCATATCCACCGTGACTGGGGCCGCACGATCCCGCCCGCCGGGATGCACTTCCAAGCGGCGCGGGGTAGCTGCTGCTTCCTTTGGCGCGGCTTGCGGGGGCGGGGCGTTATCGCTCCCAACTTCGAGCGCGCCGGGGTCAACCGCTCTCGAAACGGCGGCGGCCGACGCATTGGCGGCCACTCCGGAGCGAATACTTCGGAATGCCGGAGCTTCGCCCCGGGGCGTCAACCCCGGCCCGGCTCCGGATCCGCTCAGCATTGAAGCCTGCGAGGAGGATGCGGTACTTCGACCAGTGCCGCCGGCCGGGGATGCAACCTGCCCACTAGGCGAGGGGGCTGGCCCGCCCCCGCCTGGCCCGCCTCCTCCTGTTCGGCGCAACTCCGAGAGCGCCTGCTCCACCGTGCTCATCCGCCCGGCGTGGATCAGGCGCATCAAACCCAATTCCAGTTGAAAACGCGGCTGCAGGGAATGCTGAAGCTGGCCGAAAACCTCCAGCATGATATTCAAGTAACGCGTGAGGTCTTTCTCGCTAAACCGTTCCGCAATCGTGGATAACTGCTCTCGCTCCGTGGGGGAAGCAGCAATCAGGCGAGGATTCTCTCCAGCCACTTTGGCTACCAGCAGATTTCGAAAATACCCGGACACTTCCCGGCAGAAATGCTGCAAATTCTGCCCGCTGCGCTCCAACTCGTCCACGAGTTCGAGCATGGTCTGCCCGTTTCCGCTCTCCAGCGCTTCCGTCACCTTCGTCAAAGTGTCGAGGGAATAGGACCCCATCAGGAAGCGGACCTGCTCCGCGTTCAGGATGTTGCCGCAACAAGCAATGGCCTGGTCGAGCGCCGAAAGGGAATCCCGCACGCTGCCGCCGCCCGCATGAGCGAGAATGGCCAGGGCGTCGGCGTCCGCCTCAATCCCTTCCTGAGCGCAAATCCACTGCATCCGCGCGATGACTTCTTCCGCCTCCACGGCACGAAAGCTGAAGTGCTGACAGCGGGACGAGATCGTGGCGGGCAGCTTGTGCGATTCCGTTGTGCAGAGCATGAAGACCACCCATTCGGGCGGTTCTTCGAGCGTCTTCAGCAAGGCATTGAACGCGTCATTCGTAATCTGATGCGCTTCGTCGATGATGAAAACCTTGTAGCGGTCGCGCGCCGGGCGGAAGCGGACACTTTCCCGCAACTCCCGCATCTCATTGATGCCGCGATTGGATGCTGCGTCTATCTCGATTACATCCACGGAGTTACCGGCGGAAACCTCGATACAACTTGAGCATTTTCCGCACGGAGCCATGGTGGGACCTTCGACGCAATTCAGACAACGGGCCATGATGCGCGCCACGGTGGTCTTTCCGGTTCCGCGCTGGCCGGAGAAGATGTAGCCGTGGGCGATGCGGCGCTGCTCGATGGCGTTCGAGAGGGTTCGCTTGATGTGCTCCTGGTTAACCAGGTCGGCAAAACTCTGCGGGCGGTACTTACGGGCGATTACCTGATACATGGCGCGATACCATTATCCACTGGGCATGCGCCGTGGGGCCAATGCGGGCGGGAAGAAAGGACGGAAATCGGGAGGAAACCAGACGGAGCGAGAGTACCGGAGGAGCTAAGGTCAGGCTTCGGGAGATCCGCGGCACACGAGCGGGTCCACTACCGTTGCTCCGGTCAGGGCCTGGCGGGGTTTGCGGATGCCCGTTGCACGAAGCCCGAAACCTGACACTTATCGAGTTTAGCATGGCGCGTCCGGCGTGCCCGAGGTACGCGGTGCCCCCCTTGGATGCCGCCTACCGTTTTTCGCCTTCCGGCGGAAATCCCCGTTCCGCCATGAACTGGTTCCACCCCTCATAGCCGTGGGAGGGAACGCCGCGTTTCTCCAGTTCCTCCATGAAGCGGTATTGTCCGCTGTGCATCATGCCGTGGAGAATGTAGCGCCCGCCATAGCGGCTGTTTACGATCACGACCTGCTCATGCTCTCCGTCGCGGTCATAGCGGTGGCGGTTCCATTGGGAGAACCACAGCTTCCCTTCCCGCCGCAGTTCGGCCCGCGTCGTTTGCTGGTAAGAGAGAATGGCGTTCTTGGGGATGGTGTATTCATAGAGCCCCATCAGATAGACTTGGTGGACGCCCCGGCTGTCCAGCAGGATACTGCCGGGGAGGAAAGCAAGGAACCCCAGCACCAAGGCGCAGCCGACGAGAATCTTCCAGAAATCCCGCTCCGGATCCCCGTAAAATGCCGTGTGCGCCACGAAACCGAAAGCTCCCGCCACGAACGCATATTGCACCAGGCGAGCGAACCAGTTCAGCGGGAAAGTCACCGCCGTCGGGTCTTCCGCTTCGCTTGCCGCGGGCACGGCAGCGGGCGAAAGGCCGGTCCCGGCCATACTCCCCATCTCGGACGCGGAACCCGGCGATTCGAATTGCTTTCGGAAATCGATCTCCATCGCACGCCCTCCTCGTGGAACGGATTCCGGGATGCGAATGGCCTCGCCCACTCTCTCCCATGTCCACGATACGCCGGTTGGCCGAAAATCTTGCCGATTCCTGGTACTGCCACGCGGGAGAGATGTGGGTTTTCGCGGTTTCGCTCCCTCCCACGTGAGTTGGCTCCGGCGTTCCCGAACCGCTCTCGGAGGAACGAACCATTCGGCCTGGACACGCCGTCGCGGGTCTTCGCGACCGTTCGCGGCGAAACTGAGAATGCCCGACCCGTGCTATCCTGACAGATGGAGGTTTGGAATCCTCCACTAAACATCATGAAAGCTGGAATTCACCCTAAATACGAAACCGTGAAGGTGGTTTGCGCCTGCGGCTCAACCTTTACGACGCGCTCTACCGGCGGGGACCGCAATGGCGTGCTGCACGCCGACGTGTGCGCCTCCTGCCACCCGTTCTTTACCGGACGGCAGAAGCTGATGGATACAGAAGGCCGCGTGGATCGCTTCCAACGCAAGATGGCAAAATCCAAGGCGCTGCAGGATCAGCTCAAGAAGACCAAGAATTAAGGGCAGGTGCGGGCGAAGCGGCCCGCGCCGCACGGAATCGGAAAAGGCCCGCTGCGTTCAGCGGGCCTTTTCATTCTCTTTCCTTCCATGCGCTTGGTCGCGTTTTTCGCGCTCTCGCCTTCTCTCCTCGCGCCAAGCGTCGTAGCGGTCACGCTGCTCCGGCGTCATCAGCGCGCGCATGCGCTCGCGGGCCTGGTTCTGCACCTCCCGGATATCCGCCTCGAAGGCGGCGCGCTTCGTGTCGGAGACGCTCCGGGCTTCATCCAGAATCGCAATGATTTGCGTGAGCTGTTCCTCGCTGAGGCCCACCCGCTCCCGCAATTTCGCGCGATACTCCTGGCGGATCTGCTCCCTGGATGGCGGCTTCCGGTCTTCCCTCACGGGCGCCGGCGGAGCAAAATAGCGGTATCCGGCCACGCCGACGGCGGTGCCGCTCACGAACACGATCAAAAGCCAGAGTAGAACGGTGTTGCGCCGCATCGAAGGTTACTTGGAATCCTCCGAATCGAGGATTGACGAGAAAATCTCAGGCTGAACGGGAGCCTGGGAATGATCAATATACAGCGTGAGATACTCCGGCTCCACCGCCGGGGCCTTCGACGTGGGCAGCATGCCGAACAGAATCGTGGCGGCGAGAGCGCTGGTGGTCACAAGCCGCGCGACCATTCCAAACAGGCGGGAGCTGCGCCGGGCCTCAATCGCTTCCCACATGTTCGCGCTGAAATTGACGCTTGCCTCGGGGATTACCGCGGACTTGCCGTAGGCGCGGCAAAAACGGTCGAAGCGCTGCTCAGTCTGTTCGAATTGCCCATCAAAGTTTGCCATCGTTTCCACCTTGCTTCCCCATCGCCGCCTGCCGACGATTGGCTTCACAACCTATCACAATTTCACCCGCTCTCCACAGCCCGCGCCGAAGAGCACCTTCTCAACCGGCGGTCGCATGCAAGCGACGCCTTCCACGCCCGCCGCGATTCACGCTCCCGAAACGCCGCCCCGAATGTCCAATCCCTCGCCGCCGGCCTTCTCGAACGCTTTCAGGACACGCTGCCTAGCCCGAAACAATCGGACCTTAAGCGCATTTTCGTTGACTCCGTAAATCTCCTGCAACTCGCGAAGCGACCGTCCTTCCACTTCCTTCAAGGTCAGCAGAATCCGGTCCTCGTCCGATACCTGGCTGAACAGCCACTCCATCAAATCGCGGATCGCTTTTCGGCGCCGGTCTTCCTGGTATTGATCCGTGCCCGCGTCCGCGTCGGCGAGAAGCATCATCTCTTCGCTAAAATCCGCCACCGGATAATCCGCCCGCCGTTTGCCGCGGCGGAGGTAATCGTAGCTGGCGTTGATCGTGAGCCGGTAGAGCCACGGCTCAAACACGTCCGGCGTCCGCAACTGCTTCAGCGAAAAATAGAGCCGCACGAACACTTCCTGTGCGACATCCTCGACGTCTTGCGGCCGATTGATAATTCGCGCGATCGTGCCAAAGATCCTTTTCCGGTACGCTTGCAGGATGAGGTTGAAGGCCGCGTCGTCACCTTGCTGGGCCTTCTCGAGCGTCTCGCGCTCGATCAACATCCCGCACTTCCGGTAAATGGAAATGGCGACAATGGCCCCCGATTGGTTACCATGGACGGCGCGCAGGAGCGGGCACCCCGCGCCGGCGGCGTGCACCGGGAGAGCGCAATTCCCACTTTCCTGCCACTAAAAACCGTCATTTCAATGAGTTAGAGCCGATTTTCGTCCTCATGCTAGACTAAAAACGCCATTTGTTGGCGTTCATGTTTCCGTAGTCTAGTTATCTCATGGATTTTCTCACAGGCTTGAACCCGGAACAGCGGGATGCCGTCGCGCACGATCAAGGTCCGCTGCTCATCCTGGCGGGAGCGGGCAGCGGAAAGACCCGCGTCATCACCCACCGGATCGCTCATCTCATTTCCGCGCGGGGCGTTTCCCCGTATTCCATTCTTGCGGTGACCTTTACCAACAAAGCGGCAAGGGAGATGAAGGAACGGGTTGAGCGGATTCTCAGCGAGGCCTATCCGCAGGGGCTGCGCGGGCTCTCGGTGAGCACTTTCCACTCCTTCTGTTCCCGGCTCCTGCGCATCGAAGGCGCTTCCCTCGGCGAGATCCGCCCCGGCTTCACGCGCGAGTTCTCCATCTACGACGAGGATAACCAGCTTTCGCTGATGAAGAGCGTCCTGCGCAACCTGAATCTGGATGAGAAGGCGATGCCGCCGCGCAGCCTGCTCTCGGCGATCTCCACCGCCAAGAACAAGGCGCAGATGCCCGAGGACTGGTATAAGGCCGCCCGCGACCAACGCGGCGAGCGCATGGCCAAGATCTATTCGGATTACCAGGACCGCCTCCAGCAGGCGAACGCCCTCGATTTCGACGATCTGCTGCTCGAATCCGTGCGCCTGCTGAGCCATGACCGGGCCCTGCGCCAGCGGCTGAGCGAACGCTACCGCTACCTGATGATCGATGAATATCAGGACACCAATCACACCCAATATGAGCTGATGCAGCTTCTCGCCTCCAGCCACGACAACGTTGCCGTGGTGGGCGACGAGGACCAATCCATTTATTCGTGGCGCGGCGCGGATATCCGCAATATCCTCGATTTCGAGCGGGATTACCCGAATGCGCGGGTGATCCGCCTGGAGCAGAACTACCGTTCCACCAAAAATATCCTGGAATCGGCCAGCCGCGTGGTGGCGAACAACTTAGAGCGGAAGGGGAAATGGCTCTGGACCGACGCGCAGGAAGGCGCGAAGGTGGGAGTCTTCCAGGCGCAGGACTCCGACCACGAGGCGATGTTCATCGCGGACACCATCGAGCGCGAGATTCTGCGCGATCCGCAAACGCGAGTGGCGGTGCTCTATCGCACGAACGCGCAATCCCGCCCGATTGAAGAAGCGCTGCGGAGGCGCGGCCGCAAGTACATCGTCATCGGCGGCTTCAGTTTCTATCAGCGGGCGGAGATCCGGGACATCCTCGCGTACCTGCGCCTGATTCGCAGCCCCGAGGATTCGATGAGCCTGATCCGCGTCCTCAACGTTCCGGCGCGAGGCATCGGCAAGAGCACCGCGGAACAGATTGAGCAATACGCCACCAAGGCTCGGCTCGGCTATCTGCCCGGCCTTGCGAAAATACTCGACGAGAAACTGCTGCCGATGCGGGCGCACGCCGCCGTTTCGGGCTTCTACAAGCTGATGCAGGGTTTCCGCGAGTTCGCCGGGCTCGATCATGCAGGGGATTCGGGAACATTGATCGAGGCGGAGAACGGGCTGAGGGCGCAGCCTTCGATCACGCAACTGCTTGACCGCGTGCTGGAGGAAACCGGCTACGCGCGGATGCTCGAAGCCGAGGGGACCCTGGAAGCGGAGGGGCGCATCGAGAACCTCCAGGAACTCCGCGGCGCCGCGCTCGAAGCCGACGTCCGCGGCGAAACGCTGGGCGACTTTCTCGACAATGCCTCACTGGTGGCGGCGTCGGACGATCTGGACGAGAGCGTTCAGGTCTCCATGCTCACCGTCCATAACGCCAAGGGTCTGGAGTTCCCGGTAGTGATCATGGCCGGGATGGAAGAGAAGCTCTTTCCGCACAGCCGTTCGATTGACTCGATGGCGATGATGGAGGAGGAACGCCGGCTCTGCTATGTGGGGATGACGCGCGCCGAGAAGAGGCTCTACCTCACACATGCCCGCTTCCGGCGTCGTTTTGGAGGCGGCGTGCAGGAGCCCTGCATGCGCAGCCGCTTTCTGGGCGAGCTTCCCGCCGAGTTGGTGGAAAAGCTGGACCACGAGGACGAATCGCAGATCGATCTCTGGGCGGACCGCAGCATGGTGCGGGAAGCGGTGAAGAACACCGCCTATTCCGGCAAGAGCCACAATTCGATGGAAAATATCCGCGGCTTTTTTGGAAGCCGCGCCCCCAAAGCCGGATCGGATTTTGGCGGCCAAGCCCACCCTCCGGACGAGGTTCCCAGCATTCCGCTGGATGCGCCCGCGGTTGTGAAAGAACGGATGGGGACACCGGGTTCCCGCCCGGCCCCGCGCCCCGCGAAGAACGATTCCGCGAAAAGCGATTCCCCGAAGAGCGGGATTTCCGGGTATCCTGGTAAAAGCGCGTCAAAATCGTCACAAGGTCAGCTTTTCGGGAGTACAGCGCCTCCGGTGGCTCCAAAAACAGCCCCGCTGGTTGCCCGGCCCGCCGGGAAATCCGAATTGCGTCCCGCTGGCGCGCCGACGGTTTCTCCCGCTGCCATCGCCGCGGAACGCGATATCCGCTTCCGCGCCGGCTCTTCGGTCATCCATCCCCGCTACGGCAGGGGGACGATTGTTCGGCGGGAGGGCGAGGGCGAGAACGCCAAGATTACGATCAGTTTCCCAGGGCATGGCCTCAAGAAACTGGTTGAGAAATTTGCAGGATTGAAGGTCGCAAAATGAACACCAAGCATATTACGGATCCCGCTGAGCGGAAACGGCTAAAGCGCGCCGCCCGGAGAAACGCGCCGCCCAAGGCGAAGCGGCCGGACGGCGTGGACAGAGGATCGCTCAAACGGACCGTCCGGAAACGCGCGAAGGGCCAGACGAAGCGCTAGCCTCGGCGATTCGCGCTCCGTCGGTCCCCTCGGTATGTCCGCGGTCTTGCATCCAGCCGAGGGAATCGTCTTCCAGAAGAGTACGTATCCAGTTAGCGGCGGGCGACGCCATGCGTCGCCCGCGTTTCCGTCTCCGGGCCATCCCAGTGAACAGCCTATTTCGCACGAAGAGCATTCAGGAACTGATCGCTGCCTCGGAAGAGCCTCACTCGCGGCTGGCCAAAACGCTCGGCCCGTGGAGCCTGATTGCCCTCGGCCTCGGTGCCGTGATCGGCTCCGGCATTTTCGTCCTTTCCGGGACGGCCGCCGCGGGGGAGACGATGAACTTCAACTCCGTGCTGCATGCGCCAGTGCTGGATTTGATGCTCTACGGCCCCGATGCCGTCTCCACCATCGGGCGCCCCGGCGCCGGCCCGGCCATCTCCCTCTCGTTTCTTCTCACCGCCATCGTCTGCGCATTTTCCGCGCTGTGCTTCGCCGAACTGGCGTCGATGATTCCCGTCTCAGGAAGCGCCTATACATACTCATACGCCACGCTTGGCGAGATCGTCGCCTGGATCATCGGGTGGGATCTGATTCTCGAGTACGCCGTCTCCAATATGGCGGTGGCGGTGGGCTTTTCCGCCTATCTCGCCGACGTGTTCGACAGCGTCTTCGGCGTCACGCTTCCCATGGAACTCACCACGCCCCCGTTCGCGAGCGGGGCGGCCACCGGTGCCTGGTTCAATCTGCCCGCCTTCCTCGTGCTGATGGTGCTCACGTGGCTGCTGGTGCTTGGCGTGCGCGAGAGCGCCCGCACGAACAACATCATGGTGGCGATCAAAGTGGGGGCCGTGCTGGTGTTCATCTTCGGTGCGGTGGACGCCGTGAATCCCGCGAACTGGACGCCCTACATGCCCAACGGTTTCACCGGGGTGATTACCGGGGCGGCCATCGTCTTTTTCACCTACATCGGCTTCGACAGCGTCTCCACGGCTTCCGAGGAGTGCACAAACCCCAAGCGCGACGTGCCCATCGGCATCATTGGAACGCTGCTGATCTGCACGGTGCTCTATGTGGGCGTGGCGGCGGTGCTGACGGGCATCGTGGACTGGCGCACGCTCTCAAACGCCGCGCCCGTTGCGAACGCGCTCAAGGATCTGGGCTATGACAACGTCCGGCGCATCGTGAGCATCGGGGCGCTGATCGGGATGATTTCATCCCTGCTGGTTTTTCAGTACGGCCAGGCGCGCGTGTGGTTCGCCATGTCCAGGGACAAGCTGATGCCCGGAGCGTTCTCCCGCGTCCACCCCAGATTCAAGACCCCCCACATCAGCACCTGGGTGGCCGGGCTCTTCGTGGGGATCCCGGCGGGAATCTGGGATATCGGCACCTTCGCCGACCTCTCCAGCATCGGAACGCTGTTCGCGTTCGTCCTCGTGGCGGCCGGCGTGCTGGTGCTGCGCAAGCGAGACCCGGACCGTCCGCGGCGCTTCCGCGTGCCGTTTTCCCCGATCGTCCCGATCCTTTCTATCCTCACCTGCCTCATCCTGATGACGGGCTTGCCGCTGGAGGCCTGGCTCCGCTTCGTGATCTGGCTCCTGATCGGCCTCGCGATCTACTTTGTCTGGGGCCGCAAACGCGCCGGCACCACTTTCCCGGCCTAACGCCAGCCTATCTCCAGCCCGAAACCAAGCCTCGGGAAAACAATTGACGGCGGATGCCCCTAAAGCGCGGCGCGCAGAATGCCGATTCCGCTCTCCAGGAGAACTCACGCCGATGGCGCAGAACCGTGTCCTTTCGCAGGACGAGATCGACCACGTCTTCAAGAAGATGGCTAAAGGGGCAGGGGGCGGCGGCAATGCGCCGGTGGTGGCGTCCACCTACGACTTCCGGCAGCCGGACCGGATCCCCAAAGATCAGCTCCGCGAGATTCACCTGCTGCACGAGAACTTCTGCCGCAACCTCGCGAGCAGCCTCTCGGCCTATCTGCGGGCCTACGTCATGGTGAATCTGGTTTCGGTGCTGCAGCTCAGCTATGCCGAGTTCATCCAGTGCTTCCCTTCCCCCACCTGCCTGGCCGTGCTTTCCCTGCGCCCTTTCGAAGGCAAGGGCATCCTTGAGTTCAACCCGACGCTCGCCTTCCCCATCATTGAGATTCTGCTGGGCGGGCCCGGCACCGGGGCGCAGACGCTGAAACGGGAAATCACCGAGATCGAGCAATCCGTGCTGGACGGGGCGCTCCGCATCATCCTCCGCGATTTGCGCGAAGCCTGGACGAGCGTCGCCAATTTCGATCTCAAGATGGAGAGCCTGGAGACAGAGCCGCAACTGGTGCAGACGCTCTCGCCGAACGAGCCCGTGGTGGCGGTAGGCGTTGAAGTCAAGATCGGCAACAACACGGGAATGCTCAACTTCGGCGTTCCCGCCATCATCATCAAGATGCTGCGCCAGAAGTTCGATCAGCGCTGGAGCGTGCGCAAGAGCGAACCAACGGGCGAGGAAGTGATGCGCATGGCGACGCTGGCCACCGCTTCGCCGATGAGCGTCTGCGCACAGCTCCAGGGCCCCACCATCTCGGTCCGCAATATCCTCAAGATGCAGGTGGGCGACGTGATCGCGTTCGACTACCCGGCCGGCCGCCCGATTGAAGTGCTGCTCAATGGAAAGCCGAAGTTCGAAGCGCACCTCGCCACGGCGGGAAGCAAGAAGGCGGTGCGGCTCGCGAGCGAAGCGATGCGCCCCAAGGCAAACGCGCTGCCGAAGCCCGCGCCCGGCATGCCCGCCAGCGGCGCGGCCTTGCCGCCCCACGCCGCCGCGGCCAAGCCCGCGCAAGCCGAATCCTGACCTGCTTGAAGGAACTGGGCCGCCCTACGTATGGGCTTGTTTGATCCCCGCGGGATCCCAGTAAAGGATGCTCTTCTTGTAGTAGCTTTCGTTGCAAAGCAGCGCGGGCCCGGCCGCCCGGAAGCCGAACTCGGCATCCTCCACCACCGGCTTGCGCGTGCGCACGGCGTTCATGAACGCCTCATGGTGGGCAATGTGCGCGCTGTACCCTTCGGACGCCTTGAAGTCGCTGTTCTCCACCACACGGCCCCGGTTCTTTTGCACCATATCCGGATACTTCTCGTTATAGTCCTTCAAGAACGCCTCCTGCGTGGCCTTGGTGAAGGTCCCGATGGTATAGCCCGGCGCGCTCTCGTCCGGCGTGCGAACCATCTCCAGGGTGTCGTAGCTGGTGGTGAAGCTGCCCTCGGTGCCCGAGAAGCGGAAGCCGAAGCGCTCCTCCGGAATCCCGCTCTTAAAGTTCACCCGCAGCGCCAAGTTAAAGGCGGGGTGCTCGGGAGAATCGGGATAGTCGAAAAGCGCCAGCATCACGTCCGGCACGTCGCGGCCGTCCTTCCAATAGCGCAAGCCGCCCGTGGAGTAAACGCTCGTCGGGCCCTTCGAGTTGGTGGCGAAGTGCAGCCCGCTAAGCAGGTGAACGTAGAGATCGCCGGCCAATCCGGTGCCATAGTCGTTGTAATTGCGCCAGCGGAAGAAGCGCGTGGCATCAAAGGGGCGCTTGGGCGCACTCCCCAGAAAGCGGTCCCAATCGACGGTTTCCGGGCTGGCGTCGGGCGGCACGGTGTATTGCCAGGCCCCGGTGGCCGTATTCCGGTCGAGCCAGGCCTCAACCATCGTCAACTGGCCGATCTGGCCGCTCTGAATGATCTCCCGGGCCTTCTTATAGATCGCTGAGCTGACGTACTGGCTGCCCACCTGCAGAATCTGTTTGCCGCGCCGCACTTCGTCCATCAGCCCCTTGCCTTCGCTGATCTTGTGGATCATCGGCTTCTGGAGGTAGACGTCTTTCTTTGCCCGCAGCGCATCGGTGGCGATCGGCACGTGCCAGTGGTCCGGCGTCGCAATGATGACGGCATCGACATCCGGCCGCGCCAGAATCTCGCGGTAATCCCGAGTGATGGCGATGCCCTCGCCGAACAACTCTTTCGCCCGCTCCAGCCGCCCGGTATAGAGGTCGCAAACCGCCACCAATTCCACACCGGGGTCTTTGAGCGCGTTCCGGGTGTCGCCAAATCCCATGCCGCCGATGCCAATGGTGGCGATCTGCACACGGTCGTTTGGCGAAACGCTGGATTGCGCAAAAGCGGGAAGCGCAAGGCTGGCGCTGGCCGCATTTCTTAGAAAGCGACGGCGTGACGGGCGCATAAACACACTCCTTCGGCGATTTCCATCGAGGATGCGCGATGGGGCACTCTTATTCTATCCCGGCGGAAGCGAGCGTACCATCCCGGCGACGGCGCAGCCGGGGCCGCGGGGAAGTATACTGGCAGAACAACGCTCAGCCCGTCCGGCGGGGCGTCAACCTCTCTCCTGGAGAACATTCCCCTATGTCTAGCTCGAAATCCGCGATCGGGTTGTCGATTCTCGCCCTGCTGGCCATTCTTCCCTGCGCCGCCCAAAACAAGGCACTCGCCGGGATGCATCGAGAATTCACGGCTGCAAAGACGTCCGTGCTTAAGGCGGCCAACAAGGCCCCGGAAGACATCTACGGCTTCCGTCCCACGCCGGAGGTCTTTACCCTCCGTCGCATGTTTCTGCATATCGCCGGCGCATCCTACAGCATCTGCTCCAGCGCCGCCGGAAAGCCGGGAACCGCGCCCAAGGTGGATGTGACCGCGGAGACCCCGAAAGCGGAAGTGGTTGCGAAGCTTAACGCCGCGTTCGCCTATTGCGAGGATGTGTTCGCAAATTCGAACGACGCCACGCTTGCGGAGACCGTTCCCACATCCGGCGGTCCACGGGAGAAGAGCTACTATTTCAGCCACCTGCTCGGCCACACCTTTCTGCACTATGGCAACGTGGTGACCTACATGCGAATCAAGGGCATGTCGCCCGGAGATTGAGGCGCTGGCGAAGCGAAGCCCCACCCGTGCGCGGCGGTTGTTTCCCCGGCCCATGGAATGGCTCCGCACGGGCAGGCCCGGAAAAAACGCCGCTCCGCCGAATACGTCTAAAACATTTGAGATCAATCGTGTACGTAAAATATCTGCTGCAACACATTGTTTCCATGAGAACTAATCGCACATTCCTACAAAAAATTGTCTTGACGGATAGGCCCTTTCGATTTAGGATCGAGGCATCACTGAGGAAGGAGGTGGTCCAAAAACATGACATCTGGTAGTAAACGAAGACCGCAGGAGGTGGCCGGAAGTTAGGGCTACCGTGCGCATTGTCGTTAGTTTCCCGCAGTGAGGAGACTGTTGCTCCTGTGGAACCGGACGCCAACTGCGGTTATACGGCCTAGACTACCTACGGCGAAAGGCCCGCTGCGCGTGAGCGCTGCGGGCCTTTCATTTTTTGCATCGCTTCCCGGCGCGCCGCGCCGGCACCGCTCGCTACCGCCGGGCATGGGCCGAAGGGGCGGCAGAACTCGTGGCAGCCGTGCGGCGAACGGTGCCGCCCCCGGTGGTGCTGAACATCTCGCTCAGGATGCGGCCTTCCGCGCCGCTGGGCGCTTCAATTTCCAGCATCGCCGCCAGTGTTGGCGCGATATCCTGCATCTTCACGCTGGCGTCGTAATAGCCGGGACGAACGCCCGGGCCCATAAACACAATCGGAATATGCGTGTCGTAGTGGTAAGGGCTGCCATGCGTGGCACCGGAACCGCCGCTGATCCAGTAGGGCACCATGACGATCTCCAGATCGCCGGAACGCTGTGCGTTGTAACTGCGCGCCACGCGCTGAGAGAGGGCGTCGCCGGGCACATCGCCGCGCAATAACTGGTCCCGCGTGAAGACCCGGGCCACGCCGGGCAGCGCCATCGCCCGCGTGGCCAGCCAGGCGCGAACCTCCGCCGGATTCAGATTCTTCTCCGCCATCAGCTTGTGGTTCAGGTACGGAGAACTTCCCGCAGTGCCTACAATCCACTTGCCGGGGCCGTACTTCGATTCGAGTTCCCGCTCCAGCGGAGCAAATTGATCGGTGGTCCGGTTGAACCTCTTGCCCGGCATCCGTCGCGCCTCGTTCACCTCCGGCACCGGACCGACTCCGTGGTCGGCCGAAAGCACCACCAGCACGTTGCGCATGCCGACGGTCGAATCGAGATAGGCGAACAGCTTGCCGATTACACGGTCGGTCTGAATCGAAATTTCGCGGACGCTGGCGGCATCCGGGCCGTCGCGGTGGCCAATGGAGTCGTTGGCGGAAAAGCTGACGGTGAGCATGTCCGTGATGCCGCGCTGCCCCATCTTGTAGTGCTCCACGGCGGCCTTGGCGAATTCCACCAGCAGTTCGCTCGAATACGGCGTGTACCGAAGCGCGGCATAGTAGGCGGGGCCGGCGGTCTCGGGCACCTTCGTGAACGGTTTCGCTTGCCCGGCGGCCGTGAAGTCCTTGCCGAGATACTGATCCTGCAGCTTGCGGGCATTGTGCGCGTTCACCCAGTTCGGGAGCTTCGGGAAGTAATACGTGCTGGAGACGAAATCGCCGGTCTGGTTGTCATACCAGAAAGCGCCGTCGGCGGCGTGCCCGCTGGGCAGAATGGCGGCGCGGTCCTTAAGCGAGATGCCCACCACCACGGGCGTGGGGCCGCCGGCCATCTTCATCTGGTCCCCCACGGTGCTCACCAGCAGGCGGCGCGGCGACGCGCCGGGGCTCTTGTTCCCCGCCCCGAGATCCTTCTCATTGAAATCGGTGATGCTTTCGACGCTGCGGCCGAGTTCGCGGTCATACCAGTCGTTGCCAATGATGCCCGAATTGATCGGATAGGATCCGGTAAGCACGCCGGCGTGGCCCATGGCCGTCACCGTCGGATAGTGGCCCAGGTGCGCATCGGTGAAATTCGCGCCCTGCGTGAGCAGGCGATGGAAACCGCCCCGATACTGGCCTTGCCAGCGCATCAGATAGTCGTAGCGGAGCTGATCCACCATGATGGTCAGCACCAGTTTCGGCTTCGGCAATGGCGCTCGTCCGGGCGAGGAGGGCTGGGAGGACGCTGGCTGGAAAAACGAAACGGAAATCAGAAGCAGGGTAAGGACGGTGATTCGATACATCGTCCGGTATTCTCTCATAGCCCGGCACCGGTGGGCCAAAGCGGGTTCGATGGAAGCGGTTTCGCCGTATACTGCTATTGATCGATTTCAGACGCCCAGATCTGGGTGGAGGGAGAACTTACTATGGGCAGCACGCCGCCGCAAGGGGGGCCGCCACCGGGCGGAGACTTCTCGCAGATGCATCAGCAGGGACCGCCGGGTTACGGCCAGCAGTCGCTGCCGCCGCCCGCCAAGAAGAGCAGCGTGTGGCTGTGGGTGCTGGGCGGTTGCCTGGGTTTGCTGCTGCTTGGCGGAGCCGTCACGGCCATCATCGGCTATTTCGCGGTTCAGAAAGCCAAGGAGGTCGCCGGAGACTTTGAGAACAGGCCGGTTTTTACGGCCGCGAAAGCGCTGGTGATGCTCAACCCGGATATTGAACTCGTCAATGCCGACGAAGACACGCAGAAGATCACGATCCGGGAAAAATCCTCGGGCAAGACGATCACCGTCTCTCTCGACGATTTGAAGGAAGGGCGAATTTCCTTTACGGATGAAAAGGGTGAGCAGTATACGCTGCAGACCGAAGGCGAGCACGGAGGCGTGCGCGTGGAAGGCCCCGACGGGCAGCAGGTTTTCAGTGCGCAATCCGGAAGCAACATTGAGTTCCCGGACTGGGCGCCCATTCCGGCCGGCACCTACTCGAGTTCCGCGAAAACCACGACCACGGAAGGAACGATCTGGGTAGTCACGGTCGATACCGAAAGCACCGTCCAGCAGCTTGCCAATCAGTTGGAGAAGGATCTCACCGCGCGCGGGTTCCGCGTGACGGGGAAGTCCATCACCACGACCGGCGACGGCTCCGCGCTGATGTTCAGCGCCGTGAGCGCCGACGGAAAGCGAACGATCACGGCGATGGGCGGATCCAAGTCCGGCACACCGAAAGTGGAGGTCATCTACAGCGCCCAGGAGCGTCCATAGCTCACAGGCAACCGGGAGGCGGTTCCCCGAGGCTACGGCCCGGCGGCCGCCTCTTCCCACCTCAGGCCGTTGGCCGCGGGCGCAAGGCCCCGCCGCGAACCGGGCGGCAAATCGGCGGGAACGTCACTCGTGTTTTCGCCACTCCATGGGGGGCGATTGCGAGCACCGCAATGAAAACTTGCCCAATTCCGACAGATTTTCATACTATAAGGAATAGAAACAGATATGCAACTCTGAATTTCGTGCGAGCGAGGGTTTTGTGGGAAGAGTCGTGGAAGTGACCGATGTGATTCTGCGGGATGCGCACCAGAGCCTTCTGGCGACGCGCATGGCGCTTGAGGATATGGTGGGCGCCTGCGAAGACCTCGACCAGGCGGGCTACTGGAGCCTCGAATGCTGGGGAGGCGCCACCTACGACGCCTGCATCCGCTACCTGAACGAAGACCCCTGGGAGAGGCTGCGCACGTTTCGCAGACTCCTTCCCAGAACCCGGCTGCAGATGCTGCTGCGGGGCCAGAACATGCTGGGTTACCGCCACTACGAGGATGGCGTCGTGCAGCGATTCGTCGAGAGGGCGGCGGAGAACGGCATGGACGTTTTCCGTGTCTTCGACGCACTAAACGATATCCGCAATATGGCCACCGCGCTCAAGGCCGTCAAAGCCTCGGGCAAGCACGCGCAGGGCACGATTTGCTACACCCTGAGCCCGGAGCACACGGTGGAGGATTTTGTCCGCCTCGCCGAGGACCTAATGCGAGAAGGCGTGGATTCGATCTGCATCAAGGACATGGCGGCGCTGCTCAAGCCGCAACCGGCCTATGACCTGGTGAAGGGCATCAAGCGGGCATGCGGAGACGATACGCTGGTTCACGTTCACGTTCACGCCACGACGGGCGTCACGCTGGTGAGCCTGATGAAGGCGATCGAGGCGGGCGCGGACATTGTGGACACCTCGCTGAGCGCTCTCAGCCTCGGTTCCGGCCACAACCCCACGGAGAGCCTGGTGGAGATGCTCGAAGGCACGGGCTACACCACGAAGCTTGATATGGAGCGGGTGAATCGCGCGAATGAGCATTTCGCGAAAGTGCGCCCGAAGTACAAGGAATTCCTCACGTCGTTTACGGGCGTGGAAACGGCTATCTTTCAAAGCCAGATTCCGGGCGGGATGCTTTCAAACATGGAGAGCCAGCTCAAGCAGCAGGGCGCCGGCGACAAGATGAAGGAAGTGCTGGAGGAAGTGCCGCTGGTCCGCAAGGACTGCGGTTATCCGCCTCTGGTGACGCCATCGAGCCAGATCGTCGGCACGCAGGCCGTCTTTAACGTATTGATGGGCCGCTACAAGGTGATGACCGGTGAGTTCGCAGACATGATGCTGGGCTACTACGGGGAGACTGTCGGCGTGAAGAACGCGGAGGTGCTTGCTTTGGCCGAGGCACATGCTAAGAAACCGCCCATCAAGCAGCGTCCGGCGAATCTGCTGAAGCCCGAATGGGACCAATTGCGCAGTGAGGCGATCGCGATGCCGGGATGCAACGGTTCGGACGAGGACGTTCTCACGTACGCGATGTTTCCGAAGATCGGGCCGACGTTCTTCGCCACCCGGAGTGAGGGGCCAAAATCGGTCGCCAAGGACCCGGCCGCAGCCGCCGCGCCGCCGCCGGCCTCGCCCGCGGCCAGCCCTGCCCAGGCGGCGGCCATTCCGCCGCTCACCAAGCCGATCACCTATCGCGTCACCCATCGGGGAGCGATTCACATGGTGACCGTGGGCCCCGACGACAAGGGCGGCGCGTAACCGGGCGGCGAAGCGCAAGACCGATAGAATGCAACAGCCATGGGAGATTTCCAGATGGGAGAGCTAATCGTGCTGCCGCTGATGCTGTTCGCCGTGCTGATCGCCGGCTTGGCCGTTGCCGTGGCGATCGTTGCCTTCTTCGCGAACCGGTTACAGCGAAGCTCGGCCACCGCCATTGAGAGCGCCCTGGCCCGGCAGGGGAAGGACCTTCGAGACGAGATGCGGGCATTGCGAGAGGAAGTGAGGGCGTTGGCCACGCCCGCGCCGCCGGCGCCTCCCGCCGTTCCACCGGCACCCGCGCATGCGGCCCCGCGAAAGATCACGGAAGATCAACTGATGATCCTTGGCGCGGTGCTCGCGTGCCACTTCGGCAAGCGGGTGAAGATACGAAGCGCTCGGGTAATTTCCGTGGGGAGCGGCTCCAACGTATGGAGCCAGCAGGGCCGCGCGGCGGTGCAGGCGTCGCACAGCGGTTTGTACTAGCGCCGTCCGAAACCCGGCGAGCGCACGAAAGGGAATTGCGGTGAAGCTGAAGATCAAGATCGACGAAGACGTTTACGAAGTGGATGTGGAGATCGAAGAGGGGGGAGCCGAAATCTCCGCGGGCGGCCGCCAGCCCATCCGGCCCCCGGCCGCCATCCCCTTTGCGCCGGCAGTCGCTCCGCCATCGGCCCCGCCGCCCCAGGCGGGCAGCGACCGCGTCTGCCGCAGCCCTATCGCCGGAATTGTCGTGCGGATCATCGTCCGCGAGGGCCAGCAGATCAAGGTCAACGATTCCATGATCGTCCTCGAAGCGATGAAAATGGAAACGAACATTACCGCGCCGTTCGACGGCGTCGTGAAATCGATCACCGTCGCACAGGGCCAAGCGGTGCAGCCGGGGCAGGTGCTGGTGGAATTTGAGTGATTGTTGGGTGCCCCCGCTCGCGAGGCGGCGCTACGGGAGTTTGAGATCGATGGTGGCGCGCTGACGGTCGTCGAAAATCGTGAGCAGCTTCGGGCTGCTCTCACGGTCCTTGAACTTCGCTTTCAGTTCATACTCCACGGATTTCTTCAGGCCCTGGAACATGTAGGCGCCATTCTC
>JBDIBK010000054.1:0-26889 GCA_039812845.1 Bryobacterales bacterium | reverse complement strand
GCCCTTGCCGCCCGAAAAGGTCACCAGATCAAAGCCCATCTTGAGATACTTCGTGAGGTTTTCGGCCGGCGGCACATCGGCCGCACAGTCGATGAATGTGGGAACGCCGTGCTGTTTCGCCAGCCGCACCCATTCCGCGTCCTTGATCGCGCCGCGGTCGTTGGCGTCGTTGAAGAACAGCATCATCGCTGTCCGGTCGCCCGCCAGGCGCGCCACATCCTCGGGCGTTTCCAATTCCACCATGGTCACACCGGCGCTGCGCACGGCGTGATCGTAGGCGAAGCGATGCGACTTCTGGATCAGCACTTCGTTTCGCATTCCCGACGTATCGGGCAAGCGCCGGATCTTTTCCGGGTCAGTCCCGGTGAGAATGCCTGCCGTTCCCACAGTCAACGCTCCCGCCGCGCCCGAGGTGACCATGGCGGCTTCCGCCCCAGTCAGTTCCGCGATGCGCGCGCCCACCGCATCCTGCAACTGGGTGAGCTTCACGTAATGCCCGGTGGCGTACTGCCAGGCCTCGCACACCTCCGGCGGCATCCGGGATGCGGTGAGTGCGGTGTAAGTGCCCGCCGCGTTGATAAAGGGCTTCACTCCCAGTTCCCGGAAAAAGTCCCGCGCGGGCAGTTTCGTTCGCGGCGCGGCGCCCGCGATTCCCGCCAGTAAACCAAGCCCCGGAACCGAGGCGATCAGATCGAGGAAGCTCCGCCGGTGAAACATGGTTGACCTCCAGGCCAAATTGGAATTGAATATAACAGCAATATGCGCTCAATACACGCCCGTTTTTTCTCTTGTGCCATCGTGGCTCTTGGTCTGCTGGCGGCGGTCGCAGCCGCTCAGCAACCGGATGCGGCGTGGGACTTGCTGATTCAGGGCGGCCACGTGATCGACGCGCGCAATGGCGTCGATCGCATCGCCGACGTCGCCATCAAGGATGGGAAGATCGCGCGGGTAGCACCGGACTTGCCCGCCGCGCAAGCGAAGCGGGTGGTGAATGCCCAAGGGCTTTATGTGACGCCCGGCATCATTGATATCCACGCGCACGTCTACGCGGGCACGGGCTTGCGCGCTTACACGGGGGACCTCAGCGTTTATCCCGACGGGTTCACGTATCGTTCCGGCGTCACAACCGTGGTCGATGCCGGCTCGGCAGGGTGGAAGAATTTCGGGGATTTTCGCCAGCGCGTGATTAGCCGGGCGCACACCCGCGTTCTGGCGTTTATCAATATCGTCGCCAACGGCATGAGCCCTCGCGGAGAGAACGATCCGAAAGACATGAAGCCCCGGGAAGCGGCCCGCGTCGCCAAGGAAAACGCCGATGTCGTGGTTGGCTTCAAAACCGCTCACTATGCGGGTCCGGGCTGGTATTCCATCGACAACGCGGTGGAAGCGGGGCGCCTCGCCAACCTCCCGGTGATGGTGGATTTCGGTTTCCTGGTCGGGGAGCGTACGCTCAAGGAACTGCTCGAATCGAAGCTCCGCGCCGGTGACATTTACACGCATTGCTACTCGCCGTTTCGTATGGAACTGCTGCCCGACGGCACCGTGAATCCGGCCATGCGGAACGGGCGCAAGCGCGGAATCTTGTTCGACGTCGGCCACGGCGGCGGCAGCTTTTTCTGGAACGTTGCGGTGCCAGCCACCAAGCAGGATTTCTGGCCGGATACGATTTCGACCGACCTTCATGTGGGCAGCATGAACGGGGGAATGAAGGACCTGGCGAATGTCATGTCGAAGATGATGGTTCTCGGAATGCCGCTCAAGGATGTGGTTGCCGCCGCCACGTGGCGCGCCGCACAGACCATCCGGCACCCCGAACTTGGCCACCTCAGTGAAGGCGCCACCGCGGACGTCGCCGTCTTCCGCCTGGAGAAGGGCAACTTCGGATTTCTCGATTCCGCCGGGGCCCGCCTGGATGGCAACGAACGCTTGCGCGCGGAACTCACTATCCAAGGGGGCGTGGTAAGGTGGGACCTCAACGGCATCGCCGCCGACGACTGGACCAAGTTCAAATACACGCCACGGGTGGAACCCACGAAGCCCGTGCGGCCTGGCAAGAGCAGCCGGTAGGGATGCGTTGAAGCCGTCTAAGCGCTTGCGCCCAGCCCGGCTCTTTCCAGCACGGCCCGCGTCCCGTAGGGGGCGCGCTGTTCGCGCCGCAAATGGCCATTCGCTTCCTCGCTGTTGGTGAAGCGCTCGGTGGTGGCATCCCATTTCAACTCGCCGGGAACCTGCATTGCAATGTGCGCCACGAGGCAGGCGGAGCAACTGCGGTGGCCAATCTCGGCA
This sequence comes from Bryobacterales bacterium, assembly GCA_039812845.1. Lineage (GTDB taxonomy): Bacteria > Acidobacteriota > Terriglobia > Bryobacterales > Bryobacteraceae > JACTMJ01. The sequence goes on along the minus strand of JBDIBK010000054.1, from coordinate 24,603 downwards.
TTCGTGACAGGCGGCTTTCGCGTGCGCACACTCGTGAGCCAGTCCAGATGGTGGTCGTCTTGCGGGCTCGCGTGCAAATGGATCTCGTTCCTTTTCGTGCCCTCGCTTAGAATCCGCGGGTCGTGTGCGTCGAGCGCCGCCGACCGCGAGCCGGGCGCGGGCTCCCCGGCCTTGTATTTTCCGCGAGTCACCCAGATCCAGCCTTCCTCCCCCAGGAACTTCACGCCGGTCGGGTAGAAGTCTCCCACATAGACGGAGACCTCGTTCGGGTAGTTCAGCCGCGCGTGGTAGTTGCCATGTACATTCCAGAGGCCGGAGCCAGGAGCGGGGAAGGTCGCGAGCGCCGTGGCCGAAATGGGGCCGCCATATTCCTGGTCCATCGCCCAGTGCGCGATGTCCAGATGATGCGCGCCCCAGCCGGTGATCATTCCCGCTCCGAACTGCTGGCAGCGCAGCCAGCCGGGCCGGTCATAGCGGCGCTTGCTGTCGTCGGTTTGCGGATGCACGCGGTCTTCCGTGTAAGCGACGGCGGGCGTCGAGCCCAGCCAGAAGTCGTAGTCGAGCGTCGCCGGCTTCGGCATTGGCGATGGGTTGCCGCCCGCCGGATCGTACGGAAGGCCGATGTAGATGTCCTTCAATTTGCCGATGCGCCCGTTGCGAACCAGTTCGCAGGCCAGCCGCCAGTTGAGGGCACTGCGCTGCTGGCTTCCCAGTTGCAGAATCCGGCCTGTTTTCTTGAGGACATCCGCCATGTGACGCCCTTCCTCAATCGTCAGGGAGGCGGGCTTCTGGAGATAAACGTCCTTCCCGGCGAGGGCGGCCTCCATCGCGGGCTGCGCATGCCAGTGGTCCGGTGTCGAGATGCACACGGCGTCAATACTCTTGTCGGCGAGAATTTCCCGGTAATCCGTGTAGGTCTTAATGCCGCCGTACGTGTCCGTCCCCAGCCGCTTGGCATATTGCTCTTCGAGGGTGCGCTTGGCATCCTCAACGCGCACCGCATCAAGATCGGCCACGGCTACGAAGCGCGCCAGGCCGTGGTGAGCCAGCACGCCGGGGAACTCGGAAGACTTCGCGATGCGGCCGCAGCCGATCTGCGCCACCTGGATGCGGTTGCTGGGGGCGGACTCTCCGAATACCGTGGAAGGCACGATGGCCGGAAAGGCCGCAATGGTGCCAGCACGTTTCAGCCAGTCCCGGCGGCTGCTTCTCAAATCGGCTGTCATTTCAAACCCTCCTTGTTGCCGCGGCCCATGGCCCATTCGATGCCGCCGAGAATCTGCTGCAAGAGCAGCGGATTTCGGTAGTATTCACGCTTATGTCCGAGGGCAATGTAGTAGACCCGGCCGCCTTCGAAGAGGTGATACCAGGCGAGAGGCACGGAATCGCCGAACGGATTCGCCGGCCGCTCGGCACGTTTAGGGTCCTTCAACTGCGCGGGGTCCGCCACCAGCAGGGGCTTGATGTCCGGGTTCATGTGCTTCTGGAAGTAGAACTCGTCCTCCCATTCGAAGCTGGCCGGCAAACCTCTCGTCGAGGCGTGCGCGGCATCCGCGACGCGGACGGTAAACTTTTGCAGCGGCGGGTGATAGTCGAAGCTGCCGCCGATCATTCTCCAATACCATTCCCACTTGCGTTCCGATCCGGTCGCGGAATGGATTCCCACGAAGCCGCCACCCCCGCGGATGTAAGCCTGAAAGGCTTTGCGCTGGGCATCCGTCGAGAACGCTTCGTTATTGCTGCTCGCAAAGACGATCGCGCTGTAGCTCTTCAGTTCGGGCGATGTGAACACAGCGGGAACGTCCGAATGCTCTACCAGGAAGCCATGCTCCTCCCCCAGTTTGCGAATGGCGGCCACGCTATCGGCAAGGTTGTCATGGACGTATCCTTTCCCGTCCGGGGTGTAGTTGCGCGTGTAAACCAGCACGCGCTTCGGCGCGGCGGCCTGGGGCTGCGCCATCCGGGCAAGCAGCGATAAACCCGCCGCGAGAATGAATCGTCTTTGCATCGCAGTGTCCTTCCGGGCTGGAGCCGGCCGCTTCCGCCGGGGCGATGCCCCACTGAGCTTGGCAGCCCTCGCCGAGCCGCGGTTCGCGGGCACGGCGCTCTCCAATTGCCGATTATCTTATCCCTATCCGATGCGGAGCGGGGGCGGCACATTCACTCGGCCGTCGCGGGCGGGAGGATGCGGAAAATGCGCCAGTCCTGGCCCCAGGCAGATCTCTCGACATTCCAATCCGCCGATTCTTCTTCGAGAGATTCGACGTAGCTCTCAGGCCGCATCGCGAACAGATACCGGTAGCCGCGCCGATAGAGTTCCGCCATGGCCGCCTTGCGCAAATCGGGCAGCGGGATGTTCCCGGTTACCCGCGCCCGTCCCGCCAGGGGTTCCCAACCGCCATTCTCCCCGAGCGTCTGTGGAAGCAGTTTCGCCGAATCTTGCGCCGCCGTGGAACGCACGACGATGCGGTCAAACTCGATGGCCTCCGGGAACCACGCTTCCACGAACTGTCCCGGTGTCACGAACTCCCAGGGAGACCAGCCTGTCACGAGATTTCCATCGAACAGATAGGGGAGATCCTCCGAATTGCGGCTTGCCTCCCACCGTGTGCCGGCCGGTATCGGAACGGGCGTGCCTCCACGATAGAACTGGATCTCGCGCATGTTCCATCGGTCGCGCCCATTGCCGGATTGCAATAGCCGCAAGGACCGCAGAGGACGGCGTTCGAGGCGAAACTCCCACTCCCGGTTGGGGCGGTCGCCGCCGTCCAGGGCGCTGGCGAAAACATCCGCCAGCTTGAAGCAGTGGGTAGAGGTGTGGGCCACGCAGGCCTGGACGGAAGTGTAGGCATCGACGTTAACGCTGTAGGCGAAAACCCCCTCCCCCGGTTTCACATTCCGTTCGAGCCAGCGGGCGGCGTAATACGTGTTCAGGCGGTAGGCGAGCGTCTCTTCCTCCGTAATCGCGCGGGTGACCTGCGCGAGTGTGGGAATGGGCGCCAGGACGAGCGCGTACGGTTCCGTATAGGCCGCGACAGCCGTGGGCCAGCACAGGATCGCCTGCAAAGCCAGAGCCGCCCCCAGCACCTCTCGCCAGCGCGTCAACACCATGGCCAGCAGGATCAGAAAGAAGGGCAGCGCGGGAATCAGGAAGCGCGCACCCACGTTCTGCGGATAGGTAAGCAAGCATACGCACCCGGCCAGCAGCAATGCCCGCGCCACCGGCCTGCGCAGGGCCAGAATGCCGAGGGGGAGCAGAAACACGATGGGGCCGATGATGCCTTGCAGGTTCTTCCCCCCCACCGCAACGTCCCAGGGCACATTCCAGAAGCTCGTCAGCCAACCGTAAGTGCGCTGGTTCTGGCGATAGTCGATCTCCACCCAGGAAGAAAAATTGGCATTCGGAAACCAGGAGTTGTAGAACGGCGCTACGGGGTTGTCGTACCAGATCCAGTTCCGTAAGAGATAAGGCAGCGCCATCGCGGCCACTCCCAGGCATCCAGCCATCGCCCATTTCCAGGAGAGATCGCGATGCCGGAACCAGCGCCACCCCATGACGGATGCAAACGCCACGGCGGTCAGGAAAGCGCTGTACTTCGTGGCGTAGGCCAGTCCCGCCAGAAGCCCGATGGGCAGCAGCCAACGGTCCACGCGGCTTTCCCACCAACGGCACATACAATAGAACGCGCTGAAAACGGCCGCCGAAACGGCCATGTCGTTCAGCGCCTGGGTGGAGACATAGCCTACCGCCGGCGTCGCGAAGAACAGAAACCCCGCCGTCCAGCCTGTTTTGGCACCCGCATGGCGCGTGCCGAAGCAGACGATTAAAGCCGTTGCGGCGAGCAGATAGACCAACTGCACCATGCCGGGAACGCAGTGTCTGCCGATCAGAAATCCCGGCAATGCCTGAATCTCCGTAGCCTGGCTGAGAGCGGCATAGAAGTTGTTGGGGAAGGGAACGATGCGATGGGCAAGCGCATATTGGTTCAGGAAGCCGTTGTGATAATAGCTGCCGTCCGCGCTCACTTCCGGGTGCAGCGCGTAGAGCACATAGACCGCCAGAAATGGCAGAAACAGGAGGGCGAAACCGAGTGCGGCGGGAATACTCAAGCGGGACACGTGGTGGCGTTCCGTTGCGGTTGTGCGGGGCTCACCACCGAAAATACGAAACGAACCCAGCAGGAACGCAGCCAGTACCAGCGCGCCGCTTACCCCATACGCAACACCCCGGTAGGCAAGACCGCTCAATCCAAGCGCCATCCAGAGCCCGCTGAACAAGGCCGAACCGGTGAGGAACGACAAGGCCAGGGCCTCCGCGCGAGCCAGGCGAAGTCGCAACGGGCTAAGCAGCATCGCGCCAAGCGCGCCCGAACCCGCAACCACGGTCAGCGCGCCGAGTGCGATGTAGAAGACGGTTTTCATCGGAGAATCAGTGCTGCGTCCATCGTCGATCTTTGCACCCAAGCCCTCTCGCGCTCTCAACCATAGCGGGTGCCAGACGATCTTCCTGGCACACTTATATAACAATCCGCGAGAAGAATGTGTTCAGCCGTCGGCGACGGCGCTTGCCGCCGAGGCCTTCGCGGACCTACAATTAAGTACATTCTATTGCGTGCGGAGGTGGGTCTTCCCTAGTAGGCCCCACATCAGGGGGTTGCACTCCGGCGCGGGAAGAACCGTTCCATTCCCGCGAGCGATTCTCACGGCCATTTTTCCGGACGACTGCCACCTCTGTGGCTGCGCTCTTGCCTCGTTCGCACCCTTCCCCGTTTGCGATTCCTGCGTTGAGAAAGTACACCCGATTCAGGCGGATTGTTTCTGTGAGCGGTGCGGCGTCCCGTTCCTGAATCAATGGGCTTTGGACGAAGACGGTATCTGCCGCTTGTGCCTCACCGGACGCCGCGGGTTCGACGCCTGCTTTGTGTTCGGCGCCTACGAGCGGGAACTGCGGGATCTGATCCACCTGTTCAAGTACGGCCGCATCGAATCGCTGGCCGCGCCGCTGGCGGCTTGGATGCTTTCGGCGCTCCCCGCCGATCGCAGAGTCCCCGGCCGCCGCGCGGATTGCGTTGTTCCCGTCCCGATGCATTGGTGGAAACGCTGGCGGCGGGGCTTCAACCAAGCCGAGCGGCTTGGCCGGGAAGTTTCGAAAGCGCTGTCGATTCCCATGGTGGAGGCGCTGCGGCGGCCGAAACCGTCGCGCGTGCAGGCGGGCCTTGCCAGCGCGGCCCGGCGCGGAAATGCGCTGCGGTCTTTCGCCCTTTCCCATTCCGGCGAGGTGGCCGGGAAGTCCGTGCTGCTGGTGGATGATGTCTTCACCACCGGCGCCACCGCCACCGCCTGTGCCAGGCTGCTGAAGCGAGCGGGCGCGGAGCGAGTGGAATTGCTGGCTCTCGCGCGAGTAGACCGGCGCGCCCCCGCGCCATTCCCCCGCGCACTGGAAGCGCCTCCCAGCCCTGCTAGATGGGAGCCCGCCGAAAACCGAACGGCAGACTTTGAGGACGAAGATCTGCCGTCCGACAACCGCAACATCAAGTGGGAGTGACGGACGTATGCCGGCGATGGACCAATTGCAGCAACCCGTACTGGTGCTCAACGCCAGTTATGAGCCAATCAACGTGTGCGCCGCGCGCCGCGCGATTGTCCTTATCATTAAGGGCGTCGCGTCGGCGGAAGAATTCGGGGACCGGGTGATTCATTCGACGGCGCATGCGCTAGACATGCCGAGCGTGATCCGGTTGCTCGAATATCGCCGGATTCCCCAGCAAACCCGCGCTCTCTCTCGGAAAAACATCCTCATGCGGGATCGCTATACCTGTCAGTATTGCGGTGCAAGCGGCAGCGCCACGAACCTTACGCTTGACCACGTGATTCCGCGGTCTCGCGGCGGCGGTTCCTCCTGGGAGAATCTCGCCACCTGCTGTCACCCTTGCAACAACCGCAAGGGCAACCGTACCCCGGAAGAGGCGGGAATGAAACTGGCGCGCACGCCGCGCGCGTTCACGCTGCACACCAGCCGCCATCTCATGCGGCTGCTCGGGAACGGCGACGTGCAGTGGCGCAAGTACCTTTTCTATTAGGCCCGCCGGTCTGCTGCCTCCACGCTGGCTACAGCGAAACCGGGCTTCCTACGCGCTCGGGGCAGGCTGCCGCGCGGCCGCCTGTGCTTCCGCCTTCTGTTTATCCGACTTCGGCTTTTCGGCCTTGATCGGGCTGAGCAGCAGGAGCGCGGCGCGGCCTTCCATCCGAATTCCGCCTTCCCCTTGGCCCACGTCCATCAGGTCCGCCGCCAATCGTTCCAGCAGGCGCTTGCCCAATTCCGAGTGCGCGATTTCCCGTCCGCGAAACTGGACCATGGCTTTTACGCGGTTCCCCTCCTTGAGGAAGCGGACGGCATTGTTCTTCTTGAAGTTGTAGTCGTGATCGTCGGTGTTGGGTCGGAACTTGACTTCCTTTACCTGAATCACGTGCTGCTTCTTCTTGGCTTCGTTCTTCTTCTTCTTTTCCTCGTACTGCCACTGCCCGTAATCCATCGCTTTGGCGACCGGGGGCTGCGCGGTAGGGGCAATCAGAATCAGATCAAGGCCCATATCCTTGGCGCGGGCGATCGCTTCCGAGGTGCTCATCACCGCGGTGGTTCCATCGGGGAACACGGCGCGCACTTCCCGGAACCGAATTGCCTCATTGACGTTCTCACGAACGCGCGGACGGCGCATGAATGGTCTTGGCGGTCTCATAGACGTTCAAGCTGACGGATTGCCAGCGGAATCTCCTCCTTGGTATTGGTTGCATCGGGGATCTCCCGCCCCGAAATGTCCGTGCCGGACAGGATGCCCCGGCAAGCCAAAGCAGCGGCTGGAAGCGTGCCGGTATAGGGCGAATTGAAAGAGTGGGCATGCAAGCCCAGCGCGAACCTGATCATCAGCATGCGCGCATGGTTGGAATCGGTTCGTTGGGAAAGAACCGGATCGGCGCTTCCGCCGTCCGAAACGAGGTGGGCGCGGAACTGAGATCGGCGGATCGCACGAAGTGCTTGCGGGATGAGTGCGGAGAGTGGAAACTCACGATAAATACACTACTCGAAATGATGCGCCGATCTTCAATAATACCTACGAGTCTAACATAGCAATGCAATCGCGGTTCCCGTGAATTGAGAGCCGAATCCAGAGGAAGTCTTCCCATTGCCCATTCTCGGCGGCTACGGCTTCCACGCAATTGCCGCGCTGGCCTTTTGGGGATCGAACAGATCCTTCCGCACCGGACGCAGTTCATAGGGGCGGAAATCCGCGGAGCTTGTAAAGCAATCCCCAAGATCGGCGGCGGTCGCATCGTTCAGATTCAGGGGAGGCACACGGAGGATCCGAAAGGCCGTCTTCAGCAAGCCGGGGAAGCCGACGTTTCTGTGAGATGCGCAATTGCGGCGGGCATAGGGGCTGACGGCCAATAGAATCGAGCGGTGGGAATCCACGTGATCCACGCCACCCCGCGCGTTGCCTTCCGTGACCAGAATCGCCATCTCCTTCCACCACGGCGACTTCGACAGATACTCCACGATCCTGCCCAGCGCAAGATCGTTATCGGCCACGTATGAGGCGCGGAACGGGTAGCCGCCCTCGAGGCGCGGCTTTGCCATGTGGTCGTTAGGCAGGCAGATATACAGGAAGCTTGGGAGTTCCTTGCCGGGCTTGCGGTACAACTCTTCGATCTCCGCGATGAACTGCCCCGCGCGGTATTGGTCCGGGATGCTCATGTTGAAGCCGGGGTACGTCCGGGATGTGTTCGCCAAAAGCTGTTCCTGCTCGGGCGCGTTCGTAGGTGTGCTGTTTCCGGCTGGCTTCTCTCCTTCGCCCTTAACGATGCTCGCCACTTCAGACCCCGCTCCGAAGTTGCGATAGGTGACGCCGTGCGCGTCCAGGTGACGCCAAAGTGCGCCCGTTCCCACTTGTTCTTCGGGCAGAAGATTCGGCTGGCTTTCCGAACGCACCCCATACCCCAACGGCCCGCGCGGCCCACCTGCGCTCCATGCGGAATCGCTATAAAAGTTGTCGCTGAAGGCGAAGCGCTCGGCCAGTGCCCGGTGGTTCGGGGTGATCGGGATGTCCTTCAGTTCCTTTCGCGTCACCAAGCCGCTCCGGTCTTGTTCCGCGAAGCCCAAGTTGCCGAAGCGCGCCAAGGCGGGCGCGCCGTTCACTGGGCCGTTCGCGGCTTGTTCCATGTCGCCGAAAACCTCGTCGTAAGTGCGGCTCTCCTTCACGATCAATACGACGTGCTTGATCGCTTCCGGGATGGGCGTCGGGCTGCCATCGGCGGCGGTAAAACCGTTGTTGGCCATCACCTGGGCGGTGTGCGCTTCGAGGGAGGCCGCCTCCGCCAAAGGGATTATCGATATCGTGCCGTGGCCGAAATCGGCCATCATCCGCGCCGAGAGCGCCTCCTCTCTGCTGGCGTTCGGCCCGGTCCCCTGGCCCTTTGCATTCGCGACGTAGAGGTTTCCCCCGTGGATCTGGACGTCCGCGGGGGACCACCCCACCGGCAAATGTCCCAGCACCTTGCGCCGCGCGGAATCGATCACGGCAACCGCGTTGATTCCTCCCTCCGCCACGTAAAGCCGCTTGCTGGCGGCGTCGAAGGCCATTTTTCCCGGCAGGATTCCCCGAAAGGATTCGAGCCCGGGAATGCGCAGCGGAATTTCGCCGGATAAGGTCAACGTGGCACGGTCAATTACGACGATTCCATCGCTCGTTCCCGTGGACACGTAGACAGCCCCTTCCGTCGCCAAAACGCCGGAAGGGCTGCCTCCTCCGCCTGCTTTGTCGCCCGGAGGCGGGCCCAGTTGGATCTGTTTCGCCACCCCAGGCGCATCGTTTGAAAGGTCCACGACGGTCACGGAACTTCCTCCCGACGCGCTCGCATCGCTCAAGACCGGATCCCGCGCTTCGACCCCCTGTGCCCGCGGGATGGCCGCCCCTCTCGCTTCGCTGAGCGAGAAATTGCCCGCGGGAAGGGCGAACCCGCTGACTGGCGGGCCTTTCTGTTCGGCCTCTGGGCGGGGTGGATCGTTGAAGGTGCCCATGCTGGTGACGAATGCCTGCCGCTTGTCCGGCGAGAGGGAAATCTGCAGCGGGGAACCGCCCACGGGGACGCTGTGCGTCACGCGCCCGGTTCCGAGGTCGAAGACGGCCAGGCGAAAGTTGGCCGGATCCACCACGTAGAGCCGTTTCCGCTTGGGGTCCAGTGCGAGGCCGGCCGAGGAACTGGCGCGAAAGTCGCCTTGGTTGAGGCTGTAGGTGCGGATGAGACCGCCATTCCCGGCGTTTATCAACCGCACCCGGCCGGAATGGCCCTCAGAAACATAGATCCGGTTATTGCCTTCGAACGCAATCCCCAGGGAATCGCTGCGCCAATTGTTCTTCTTCCCGTCCGGAACTGGAGCCTCGGGCGATTCGAAGCGCTCCCGGCGTAGGCTGGGTCCGCTGCGGCTGAAGAGCGTGACGGATGCCGGGTCCGCGCCCCCATCGGCGGTGGCGACTCGTTTGCCGCTCGGGCTAACCGCGATGCCCACAGGACCCGCACCCGTCACATGCTGGCGGCCAAGCGGCGTGATCAGCCGCCCCCCTGGAAGGATGCTTTCCGTTCCAAGACGTTTGACCGCGGGGCGTTCGCCGGCGGGCGCGGCATAGTGTTGCGCCGCGCAAGGGATGGCGAAAGCGAGGAGCGCGGCGAGGAATGCCGGAAGCGGAGAAATCTGTCTCACGCTCCAATATAACGTGCGGCGGGCTCCCCGAAGTTGGTGAATGCTAGAGTGAGCTTATGTGCCGGTCCCGAGCCATCCTCCTTCGCTTGTGGATCTTTCTGGCGGCGATTTCTCTCGCGGCTGGGCAGGCATCCTCGCCATCGGCCCCTCCTGTGTCGCCCGCGGAGGCTCTCCTGAGCGCCGTCCGCCGTCATGATGCCAGCGCCGCGCGGTCTCTGCTGGCGCCGGGCACGGCGAACCCCGATGCCACGGACCCGCTCGGCGCGAGCGCACTCCACATCGCCTGCTGGGAGGGAGACCTTCCCATGGTCCAAGTCCTCCTTGAGTTCGGAGCGAATCCCAACGCGCGCCACCGCGAGGGCGGCTCCACCCCGCTGCACTACGCCGTGATTACCGGGCGGGCGGAGATCGTGAAGCTGCTGCTTGACCGCAACGCCGATGTCCATGCCCGCTACCGTTCCGGCCAGACCGCCCTGCATCTGGCGGCCAACCGTGGCGACCTGCGCATCGTCGAATTGCTCCTCGAACGGGGCGCGGATATCGCCGCCAAGGACGATACCGGCTCCACGCCCCTGGATGAGGCGGTGTGGAAGGGCAGCGCGGAGGTTGTTCGATTTCTCCTTGGAAAAGGCGGCAAGGGGGTTGCCGCGGGATTGCCCAAGCCGGGGGACCCGGCTGCCCAGCCCGGCGTTCAAGTTCAGCCTCCGCTGCTGAATACGGCCGCCGCCCGCGGTAATGTGGGGGCCGTGAAGGTGCTGCTGGAAGCCGGTGCGGACCCCAATGCAACCGATGCATCGGGCGCTGCCGCGCTGGATGAGGCGATCCGTTTCGGACATCGCCAGGTGATGGAAGCCCTGCTGGCCGGGGGAGCCAAGCCCGACGACGAGGCGAACCCCGGCAAACGGATTCGGGATGCCGTGATGCGGGGGCAAGCCGATGTCGTCGATCTGCTCATCGCTCACGGGGCGGGATTCCGGGAGACGGGAGAGAGCGGTTCCACGCCGCTCCATGATGCCGCTCTCCGGGGCAATCTCGCGGTGATCCAGGTGCTGCTGAAGCGCGGCGCCCCGGTTGACGCCCGGAACGCATCCGGCGCCACGCCGCTTCACGATGCCGCGCTTTCCGGCAAGCTCGATGTGGTGAAGCTGCTCGTCGAAAAGGGCGCGGACGTGAACGCCAGAGACAAGGAAACCGGTGCCACGCCGCTGCATCATGCCGCCTCCTGGGGGCGCGCCGATGTGGTCGCCTACCTTCTCACGCAGCATGCCGATCCTAGCCTGAAGACCAGAAACGGCGATACCCCCGTGCGAGCGGCCGAACTCGCCGGCCAGACGGCCATCGCCAGGATGCTGCTCGACCGCCCCAGCGGAGCCGCGCCCGCCCACGCAAAGCCGCGTTAGCGCTCCCGGCAGTAACGCGGCGGCGCACGGACGAACTCGGTGCAATTCCCTAAAGTGCTTTCCCGTTTCTACCGATCTGTTCCATGTGATCCAGGCCCGCGATCTCCACTTTCCGCAATTTGCCTCGCTCCAGAGGGCGGCCCAGATCATGGATCAGGCGCGGGATCATCTCGACTTGCTTGTGTCGGTACGTCCCGCCGCCAACGCGCGCTTTGCCGGCTATCTCCGCACGACGGAGTTGTCGCCGGTGGAGCAGAAATCGGTGAAGGCGCTCGTCCTCGGTTCCGTGCTGGATTCGCTGGGAAACTGCTACCCCAACGAAACGGTGCTCGAAGAGATCGAGTATCAGGCGCGGCGATTGGCCAAGCTGCAGGTGGACCCCGCGGCGGTGCACGAAGCGCTAGCCCGCTTCGACGAGGGCTTGCTCCAGGAAGTGGAGCGGGAGTTTCCCGACCGGCTTTTTATCGCCAGGACTATCGTTAATCACTATCACCTCTTTGTGACGAACATCATCAACGTCACGCTCTACCAGCTCTGGCGGGCCGACAGCAAACTGCTGGAGGATATGTCCGCGGTCGAACTATCCGAGCTTTCCGAGAAGGATCTCTGCGCGCGAATTGTGCTGCTGGTGAAGCTCTGGAGCGGCGCGGATGCCGTGGCCATTCATCCGAGCCCCGGCCGAATGCTGCCCTCGGCCGCCGGGGCCGCCGCGTTTGCGGCGAACACCAACACGACAATCGGTCCGGCGGCCGCCACGACGGAGGCGGCTGGAATTACGGACGAGGCACGGGATGCGGCATGGCCCGCCAGCCTGGCCGGGGTCATCGGCTTTCGCCCGTCGGACGGGGACGAGCGGGTGCTGACGCGCCGCTGGGTTGGCCGATATCGCTCTGTGTGGAGTTTTCCGATTCATGCCGGGATGCGGCAGCTCGGTGTGCTGCAGCTTGCCTTTCTGCGGGGCTACGATTGGCTTCCCAGTGAGCACGCCCTGCTGCTGCAGGTCTGCGAGCGCGTCGGGCTGGCACTCACCCGCTGCGAACTGGTGTACGGGCTTTCCTCCAGGGAGACACAGGTCCGTCAGTTGGCCAGCCATCTGCAGCAGGTGGAGGAACGGGAAAGAAAGCGAATCAGCCGTGAGTTGCACGACGAGGCCGGGCAGTCTCTCCTGTGCCTGCGTCTGCAGCTCGAAATGCTCGAGAATGCGCTCTCCCATCGGCAGAAGCGCCTGAAACAGGAACTGCGGCACTGCCGGCAGCAGGTGGAAACGATCATTGTGGAGATCCGGCGTTTGATCTCAGCGCTCAGCCCCACGGTGCTCGAGCAGTTCGGGCTGGTTGCCGCGATCCGCCATCTGCGCAAGGAGTTTCTGCGCGTGTCCCAGGCGCGTGTGGAACTCACCATTGGCCTGCCGGAGAATCTGGAGATTTCGAATGGGACCAGCATGGTCGCGTACCGGTTTGTTCAGGAAGCTCTGCACAATATTCTGAGCCACTCCAAGGCGAAGAACGTAAAGATTTCCGCGGCATTGGACGATGGACAGTTTGTTTGCCAGGTATCCGACGATGGCGTCGGGTTCCGGGTGCGGGACGTGCAGCGGCAGGACCATTCCTTTGGGCTGCGAGGCATCAGCGAGCGGGTGCTCTTGATGGGTGGCACCGTGGAGATCGCCTCCGAGCCGGGGGCTGGGGCGAGTGTGATGGCGCGGATCCCGCTTGCGGAAGATCCGGCCATGCCCGGCCTAGTGGCTCTTGCCAGTGTCACCCGGCGCACGGAGGATGCGGAGGCATCCGCTGGCAGCCCAGGTGCGGATGCGCCCGTGTCGGGGGCCACGGGATTTGCCGGCCACGCGATCTCCGCGGTTTCTGGATGGGATCTGGTTCGCGGAGGGAAGTCCGCGCCGCCAACCGCCGAAGCTCCCTTGGCCGGCCGGGAGCGGGGGACGAGATCCGACCGGGCCGCGACGACGATCCGCCAATCAACGACGATCCGCCAAACTGCGGCGACGAGCCAGAGGACGACAAGCGATGATGCGTAAGACGAGAGTTGTAATTGCCGATGACCACACCCTGTTCCGGCAGGGGATGAAGAATCTCCTCGCGCAAGAACCGGATATCGAAGTGGTGGGAGAGGCCAACAACGGCAATGAGGCCATCGCGCTGGCGGAGGCCGTGCGCCCGGATCTTATTCTGATGGATGTCAGTATGCCCGGCCTCAGCAGCTTTGAAGCCACCCGGCAGCTTAAGCGCGTCCATCCGGAGATCAAGGTGCTCTTTCTCACCATGTACGACGACGAGGATTATCTGCTCGAAAGCATGCAGGCGGGGGCGAGCGGCTACATCCTCAAGGATAGTCCCACGGAACAGTTGCTCACCGGGATCCGGGACGTGCAAAACGGCGGCAGCTACCTCAGCCCGAAGATGCTCTCCCAACTGGTGGACGATTTCCGCACCCGCATGCGCTCGAGCGTCCCGCAGCCCCGGCTGTCGACGCTCACTCCCCGCGAAAAGGAAGTACTCAAGCTGCTCGCCGAGGGGAACTCCGTGAAAGAAATCGCCGGCGGCCTCAACCTGAGCGTGAAGACCATCGAAGCCCACAAATTCAACCTGATGCGCAAGCTGGACATCCACAACAAGGCGCAACTGGTGCAATACGCCATCCAGAAGAAGATCATCCAGATCACCATGATGGCCTGAGGACGCTCGCGCGCGCAGCCCTGCGGTTGCGAGAGAAACGGTTGCGAGAAGCGCCCGCCTTTCAGGGCGTCAAAGCCAAGCATCCCGGCTATTGGTCCACTCCAACTGCCCCGCAGGCCGGCAAGCCCTCGCCGCGAGGCTCCAACCCGGCCCCGCATTGCCGGGCCAGATCTCCGCCGCACCTCCCGGCTCCGCCTTCGCTTCGGGTTGTCCGCGTCCCAGTTGTCTGCGTCCTGGTTGTCTGTGTCCAGGTTGCTTGTGTCAGGGTTGTTTGTATCTGGGGGTGCGTGGACGGGTTGTCCGTCCTTGCCCCAGCCCTCTCATGCTAAAATCGAGGCACCACCCGGCGCTATCGTCTAAGGGTTAGGACGGAGCCCTCTCAAGGCTCAAATACGGGTTCGAATCCCGTTAGCGCTACCAACTTTCATTGAGTTGTGGGGAATGCGCTGGCACGTGTCGAAGCGCAAGAATGGTGCGGTCCAATGGCCACAAGTCAACCGACACCACCTCAACCTTCGAGCGACGAGCGAGGTCGGCTCCTCTTTGAGGACTTCATCGGCAATTATTTGCCTCGAATTGGCACCGAGCAGTGGGTTACCGTCTTTCGGTCTGAACGCAATGATGACGGATCGCTCGGGATTTTCTGTGCCCTCATCCCCGAAGACTATGTCCCCGCAGCGCTTGAAGACGTCCAATGGGATAAATCGATCGGATTCGGGATGCCCGGCGAAGGTACCTTCTCTCAGGGTGGCGAAGCAACGCGCAGGTACTGCAGGTTCGGTGGTGATGACGGCCTCGAGCCGTTGATCTTTTTCCGCGATTTCCACGGTGTACACCCCGATTACATCGAGGTGTCCGAGGAGTTCCGACACTACTTCAACCTGTTCGAGAACAAGGCGAACGGAGTCTTCGTCGCGGTGGAAAAAGCCGGGGACGACGTCGAGGTTATCCGGGTTGGCGACCGCCAAGTTGAAATTAAGCTCCGATACCTTAAGGAGTTCCTGGCCGCACGCAAAATGGCGCTGGCAGTCTACTTTGACTTGCAGCGATATTCGGTGCGGACTGCCGAGGAGTTGGACCTGTCGGACGAGACGGAAATCACCAGGACTGCGGACGCGACGTATCAATTCCATGGGGGAAGGAGTCCTGTTACAGGAGGCCGTCACCGTAGCTTTGCCCGCCTCTTGGGCAAGAAACTGATCGGCGGCAGCACCGTCGAGAATACGGTAGAAGTGTTCGAGGAGTTCATCATTGGCACAGATTCTGACGGAGGCCCAGTGTCGTACACGTGCGACCCCGGTCGACTGGCAAACTATTTTGGCGCGAATCACGGAGCACCGCACTATTTTACGCCGGTATTCTTCCGGCGCGAAGTACTGAACAAGTATTTCAACAACCCTGGAAAGTACTCCGTTGAAGACGGACGCCTGCGATGTGCGGGGCTATGGAGCATGGCGATCGACAACAACCATCCGGACTTCGTCGTCGTTTACCTCGGGGATTTGGGTCGCGACCTTCCAGAGAAAGATCGCCTGTATTGGAAGAGTTTCAACGTGCCGCCTGAAGGTGGCGTGAGCGAGGTAAATTTCCGCCGCAGTATACTCGGGCAATTTACCAGTCCGGAAATGAAGGATCTGCTGTTCAAAGAGCGGCTGGAGCAGTTTCAGACCGATTGGTTTAATCAGTATGGCTGGGACCTTTTCAAACCGTTGGCCGAGGCTGATCGCCACTATGCGGTTACACTTCGAATTCCGCCCATAGATCAGCAGAACCATTTCGACGAGCAGGTGCTCGCACTAGCGAAGATCCTCATCGACTCGATCAACGAGAGCAAGTTGAACTCACTGATCCCCGCCCAATCGCCGAACTCGCGCTCGCTCAAGAAGTTGCAAGTGTATCTCGATCAGATCGGACTGAACAGTGCGAAACATATCCAGTTTTTGAAGGAACTGTGGAATCTTCGGCACGGGACACCACACCGCAAGGGCGATGCATACAGCAAGGCGGCGGAAGCGTTCGGGGTCGCGAAGAAGGGGTTCATCTCGGCATTCACGGACATCCTCGACCAGGCGATTGAGTTTCTCGATTTCCTGCATACAAATCTGCTGGCCGCACGTGCAACAGATGATGAGGTAGACAAATCCGAATAGCCCTCCGGTTATGGCGTCAGGACGCGCGGTCTGCTAATGGACATTTCTGATCGGCTGGCTGGCTGCCCGATTCCGCTATCGATAATTTTCCAACCGTCGCGTGGCCATGTCGTCCTCGTCATGGATGGTGCGGAAGTGTGTCTCGGCGGCCGTGCCGGTTGAAAATGGCCGATGTGCGCGAACACCGCGGCCACGGTGCCGTCGTGCATCTGCGGGGCTCAAGTGTGCCTTAGGATGTGCATCGAGCTACTCATGGTCTTCGGAATCTTTAGACAGCTGAAGCAGGCTGAGACGGATGCAGAAATGGTGTCCCGCTTCAGCGGTGAGCCGTCCGGATTGCAAAAAGATGAAATCGCCCTAGCAGCGGTTACCGGCAAATTCCCTAATCCGGCAGAGTCTGCAGGTGTCCGCTGTTGGAGCGTCGCTGCGCCATCGCCAGATCATCGGCGTGGCGGTAGCCGTGTTCCTCGTGACGCACGCCGGAAAGAGCATGAAGACAGCCTTTACGTATGCCGTGCGGCAAGCGGATCATGCTTGAAAGGCCCAGCCACTTTGTATCCGCGATGCGCTGGCGGCAGAGATCTAGTGCCTAGGCGACTATCCTCTAAATGTTCTCGACAAACTCCATCTTCTTCGGCAGGGCGATCCATTCAACCGTTTCCTGCGACCGCCTCCACGAATTTCGGTTCGCCGCTTCGGCTACATCCGTTCTTGGCGAGCCATCATTGTCAGGCCGATAGAATCGGCGAGGTGCAGCCAGATTTTCTTTATGGCCAGCTTGAGCGAGCGATTGTCATGCCTGGGTTTCGGAACGGCACATGCAACTCGCTCCTTGACTTCGTCGAAGTTTCCATGTGTGGCTGGCTTAGGCCTGAGTACTTGCTTTCGAGCCAGATCATGGCGTACCGGCGAGCACATAATTCCCCTCGAGATTGTGCTCGGAGTTCCCCTCAAGCTCACCACGACCCAGTTCCGAAATACGCTGTTGAAGACTCTCCTGTCGGAAAAATCGCACGGGCGCATTAATTGGCTGTCCTTCTCGATTTCAAGGAAGAGTCCAACTTTTACGTACCCTAAGTATGAGATAGCTGGAAAATTTCAGCGATTGGATGGGGGACCCGATCCCGAAGAGTAGCGGCTGCAATCGAATCGGAATCTCGAGGCCCGCTGGCTACCAGCGGCTGAGCAGCCGGCGGGAGCGGGCGTCGAAGAGCACGGGGTCTGCCTGCCGGAAGTAGCGTTCGATCTCGCGCGAGCCGATGTTGACCTTGGTTTGGTCCCATTCGCAATTCGCGCAGGGGAGGCTCTCCCCGGCGGAGGGTGCGGCCGGGCGTTTGGTTCCCTGCGTGGCCGGTCCGGCGAAAAGCGCGCGGGCCTGCCGGTGTTTGGGCGAATCGAACGGGTCGCCCGATGCGCTGTCAAATTGGGCGAACACGAGGTTGTTATCCGGCGACGGCGCGGCGCAGCAGGGCAGGACTCGCCCCGTGGCGTCCATGACGAGATTCTTGTAGAGCCAGTGGCAGGCGTGCGCGGAGGGTGCGGCATCCTCCCGTTCGGATGGCCGCTCCCAAGGCTCGTCGTAAGCGAGGCGAATCCGTTCGGTATCGAGCGAATAGGGTGCGTCCGCCTGGCTCGCCCGCAAGACGCGCAGCGGTGCCCACGTAAGATGAACCACCCGCGGCTTTGCCGCAGCCGGTTGAATGGCCGGGTCATCCCAGGAAACGTCGAACGGTTCCACCACGCGAAACTGGTCCACTCCCAGACGGCGCGCCATCCGGAGCGCTTCCGGAATCTCATGCACATTGTGCTGAAAGGCCAGGAAGTTCCAGGAGAGAACGGGCGTAACGCGCCGCAGACGCTGCCGCGCTTCCACAAGCCGGCGGATATTCTCAAACACCAGATCCAGCCGCCCCCCGCGACGGAATCGTTCGTACACCGGCTGAGTGACGCCATCGATCGACATCACCATGAAATCGAGGCCGGATTCGACACAGGCATCCGCGTCGAGTTGCCGCACGGAGAGGCTGGTTGAGAGCATCGCCTGAAGCCGGAAACTCTTGGCGATCCGGATAAGCGCGGGGGTGTTGCGGTTGAGCAGCGGCTCCCCGTAGTCGCAGAAATAGACGGCCACGGCGGTTGGGCCGAAGCGCTGCATCAGCTCTCGAAACCGGGATTCGGGCAGCGTGCCGTTCGGCCAGAGGAAGCGTTCGGCCGCGCCGGGGCTGGATGAGTGGACGCACCCTGGGCAGCCCAGTTGGCACATGTTGGAAGGGTCCACCACAAGGCCGACCGGATGGGCCGCGAGGTGGCTGTGTCTGGCGTGGAATTGGTATTTCGCCAGCAGAATATTCAGGGTCTTGAGTGTAAGCGCCTGAGCGGAAGCCTCGTCGAAACGCGGGTGCAGCAGCCGAAAGAACCGCTCTTTGGCCGATTGCAGCAGGTCAATCGCGTCATTGCATCGCCCTAGCGTCCGGAGAGAGGCATCGAGTTGCTGAAGCGTCGCATGTGCCGTGTCCCTACGATAGAACGAAGCGGGCAGGACCCGGTCCAGTAGAGCGTGCATCATCGGATGTGTCCCGCAAAGTGTGTCTCCCAAGGCCGCCACACGGCTGTCCGCCATCGGCTCGCGGCCCTATTTCCACGATAGCGTAGCGTGGAAGAGGACGCCTCCTCCGCGATGGCAGGCGTCCTCTTCCAGCCAAGTCAGACGCCTACCGGGCTCTCCGCTTCCGTTCGCCTGTCTTCGGCATGTGCGGAGCCGGGGCAATCTTCCCCTGTGTGCAACAGGCGGAGTTCGCACTCGCCATCGCCCGCCGTCTGGAGGAAGTAGAGCACATGCTGGATCGCTTCTTCCCTCGATTCGGCCTGAATAATCGCGAGGCCCCCAATGAGTTCGGATTCCGCGAACGGCCCATTCGTGACGGTCACCTTGTCTCCCGCGCGGCGAATTCGCGCGCCGAATCGGCTGGGCATGCATCCCTGCACATCCAGCAGGTAACCTGCTTTCATTCCTTCTTCCACAAGTTTCCCCATCCGTTCCATCTCCGCGGCAGACGGCGGAGTGTCGGTTTCGGTTTGCGAAAAAACACTGAGAAATTTCATTCCGTTTCCCTCTGAGTATTGGATTTGCGCATCTTCGGCAAGCATCATGCGCTTCTGAGAGGTAGTCGAAGGAGGCACCCGGAAGTCGACAAGTGCCATTCGATTCTTGTGGCCGGTCGATAAATTCGGCCTCGCGGTTGGATGCGAGGGAATGCAAACGCTCGTCAGTTCGTCGTTTCCGATGTTCAGAACTGCCGGGGCAATCCGGCTTATCTCACTGCGGCCCGGGGCTTCTCCGCCTCAAAGTGGAGGTCGTGGTAGTCGAAACTGAAATCGGCGAGATCGGAGATCGCAAGCATCCGGAAGCCGGAAACGCCGCCGTCGATCCGATGGGAGAAGTGGACGTAGGCGTCGGGAATGGTGGGGTCCTGCCAGCGCACGATGAAGGTATCGAGATGGAAATGCTCCAGTGCGCCATGCATTGAGGGGGTCCCCAGGAAGCGGAGGGAAAGGCCGCTATCCTTCATCTCGATCAATGCCTTTCCATACCAGGGATCCGTGTAGCTCTTCGCATAGCTGGCTAAGGGAAGCGACGGCTGCGTGTTCGGAATACGCGCGGCGAAGGCTCTTGCCTCCTTCTCGTTCGCTTCCCGGCGGGTCTTGGCCGCGCTGGCGGCATACGCCGAGATCCAGTCGGTGGGCGGCAAGCCGAAATAGTGATCGAGGATGTGATAAACGATCGATTGGAACGCTCCGGTCTCCTCCTGATTCGTGAGGACGAGAATTCCGAGTTTTTCCTCCGGCACCAGCAGCGTCAGGCTCACCATCCCGGTCAGACCGCCTGAATGTGTGATAATCTTCCGGCCTTGGTAATCCCGCAGAGACCACCCCAGCCCGTAGGCGGAGAAATTGGGCTTCGTGCTCTTAAGCGCTGAGATCGGTTCGGAAATGCGAATGGGAATCTGGGCGCTCCACATCTCAGCCGCTTGCTTTTCCGAAAACAGCGCGGCCCCATTCGGAAGCCTGCCTCCAGCAAGTTGCAGGGAGACCCACTTGGCGAGATCGCTGACATTGGACTTGATGCCCGCGGCCGCGGCCCAGACGGCATCTCGGGTGGGAGGAATCGGCTTGAGCGTTCCTTCCAGTCGCCAGCCTTTGGAATGGGGAACGGCGAGATTGTCGGTGAGCGGGTCAAGCCCGTCGCTGGTGATCCTCGTTTCCCTCATTCCAAGCGGCGCCAGGATTCGCTCGTGAATGAAATCCTCCCAGCGCTTGCCGGACACCGCGGCGACCACTTCCCCTGCCACTACGTAGCACAGGTTGTTGTAGGCGTAGCGGCTGCGCGGGCTGGAAGCCAGCGGCAAATGCCGCGCGGCGGCGATAACCTGCTCCCTGCTGAACGTGGTGTCGGGCCAATAGAGCAGGTCGCCCGCGCCCAGCCCCAATCCGGTGCGGTGGCTCAGCAGATCGCGGATGGTGACTTCACGGCTGGGGTAGGCATCCGCGAGTGCAAACCGGGGCAGGTACTTCTGTACCGGGTCGTCCCAGTTCAGCTTCCCTTCGTCCACCAGGATGGCGAGAGCCGCTGCCGTGAATGCCTTCGTGTTCGACGCGATTCCGAACAAGGTGTGCGCGTCCACCGCTCCCGGATGCGCCAGATTGCGCACGCCATAGCCCTTGGCCAGGACGACGCTGCCGTCCTTCACGATGGCGACGGCAACTCCGGGAACTTCGAACAGTTCCCGCGTGCGAGCCACCCACGCATCGAGGTCCGCCGGTTGAGCCAGAAGGAGCGATGCGGATTGCAGGAGAAGGGCAAGAAAGAGGATGACGGCGCGCACGCATCCAGCATAGTGGATTCCCAGCCAGGCGAGACAAGCCACTGGGGCAGAAGCACCGGGACCGAACCGCCGCGAAAGCGCATCAAGGCAAAGGAAAATCTTCCAAGCCCCGGCAAAACTGAACGTTCCCGCGGGAGGGCGGGCGGAGAGCCCCGGCTCAATAGCGTCGGGCCGGACAGGCTTCCCTTACGCGTCGTCCCCTTCCGCGCTTTCGAGACCGGCCTGGGAGAGGCGGTAGCGGAAGGCGTTGCGCGTGATTCCCAGCAGCCGGGCGGCCTGGCTCTTGTTGCCCTTTGAACGGCGGAGGGCTTCTTGCACCAGCCAGTTCTCGTACTCATCCAGGGTCATTCCCGGAGGAAGAAATTGGTCGTCGGAGGCCACCGGACGCCTGTGTGTATCGTCAATGCGAATGTCGGCTGGCGTCACGACGTTGCCGTGCGAGAGCACCACCGCCCGCTCAATGACGTTCTCGAGTTCCCGCACATTGCCGGGCCAGTAATGCGATTCGAGCAACTGAAGCGACTCATCTCCCAGGCTTTCGATCTGCCTGCCGCTTTCCTGTGCGAACTTCGAAAGAAAGTACTCGGCCAGATACGGGATGTCTTCCTTGCGTTTGCGCAGAGGGGGAATGTTGATGGGAACCACGTTCAGGCGGTAGAAAAGATCCTCGCGGAATGTCCCCTGCTCCAGCGCCGCGCGCAGGTCCTGATTGGTGGCGGCAATCACGCGGACGTCGATTGCGATGGTCTTGTTGCTGCCCAGGCGCTCAAACTCACGCTCCTGCAAGATCCGCAAAAGCTTTACCTGCACCGCGGGAGTGACGTCGCCAATCTCGTCGAGGAACACCGTGCCCGTATTGGCATCCTCGAACTTGCCGGGCTTCGCGGCGGCGGCTCCGGTGAATGCGCCCTTTTCGTAGCCAAAGAGCTCGCTCTCCATCAGGTTTTCCGGGATCGCCGTACAGTTGATCTTCACGAAGGGGCGGTCTCGCCGGGGCGAGTGAAAGTGAATGGCGCGCGCGATGAGGTCCTTGCCCACGCCGCTTTCGCCCGCAATCAGCACCGTGGATTTCGCCTGGGCCACGCGCATCACAAGCTGAAACACTTCCTGCATCGGAGCGCTGCGTCCGATGATGTGTTCCATATCGTAGCGCTTGCCCAATTCCTCCCGCAGTTTCCGGTTCTCGTCGCGCAGCGCCCGCATCTCGAGCGCCCGCTCCACGACGGAAGTGAGGTGGTCCAGAGGGAACGGCTTCGTAAGAAAATCGCTCGCGCCTTTGCGCATGGCTTCGACAGCGGATTCCACCGTGCCGTATGCCGTCATCAGGATCACGGGGCTCACCGAATTCGTGAGACGGATTCGTGAGAGAAACTCGACCCCATCCATTCCCGGCAGGCGCAGATCCGTGAGGATCAGGTCACTCCGGTCGATCGCGCTCAGCGCCTCTTCGGCGGAGGCTGCCACAGTCACCACAAAGCCCAGGCTGCGCAGATGCAATTCCAGCGCGCGGCGCAGCTTCTCTTCGTCTTCCACCAGCAGGATTCGGTTCGCCATGGCTATTTCAGTGGCAGCAGGACGCGAAAGGTGCTTCCGCTGCCGAGTTCGCTCTCCACCTGGATCTTACCGCCATGCAGATCGACGATCCGGGAAACCACGGAAAGCCCGAGGCCCGTCCCGCCCGCCTTTTTCGTAAAAAACGGGTTGAATATGTTGTCGATATCTTCCCTTGCGATGCCCACTCCTTTGTCGATGATTGCCGTTTCCGCGTAGCCCTCCGCGATCTTCGTGCGAACCGTAATGACGCACTCCGCTCCGCTCGCCTGGGCGGCGTTGATGAGCAGATTGAAAAACACTCGCTCCATCAGCGCGGCGTCCATGTTCACCGGAGGGATATCGGGCAGATAGTTGGTGTAAATGCTGCAAGGGACGGGCGGACGGGCACTCTTCACGAGGGCGATCGCACGATCGATGACGGCGCTCAGATCCTCGGCTTCCGCGCTGAGTTCCGTGGGGCTGGCGAACTGCAGAAACTTCGTAATGATCTGATTGGCCCGGTCAACCTCGCTGCGGATATTGGCGGACATCTCCTGCGCGATCTCGTTTTCTGGGGGCACCACCCTGGCCAGCAAGTCCGCCGAACTGTGTATCGCGCCGAGTGGATTGCGAATTTCGTGAGCCAGCCCGGCGGTCAATTGCCCGAGGGCGGCCAGCCGCTCCCCGCGGCGCACTTCGCTTTCCGCCTTCCGCAGGCTGAGGTTCGCATCGGCCAGCAGCCTCGCCGTTTCCCGGTTCTGTTTTGCCTCCCGTCGCTGCTGTTCGGAAAGCGTAAACACAAGAAATCCGGAGAATGCCAAGAACGCGGATCGCAGGCTGAGCTCTTCGAAATCCCGCTCAAACATCACGTACACATCCCAATCGAGGAACAGAAGAAACGATGCGTATGCGCCTATCGAAAGCGCGGTGAAGACGGTGGTTCCCACCCAGCCCAGAGTGGTTGCCGCCGACACCACCGGCAGGAGCAAAATGAGATAATGGCTGCTGGTGATCCCGCCGGTATACCCGATCAGCATGTAGCCCAGCAGGAGCTTCAGCGCGATCGACACCACGTTTCCAGTTGCCGTGTTCAGCGCTGGAAACCGGGGCTGGGCGACCTGAAAAACGGCGAGGGCCATCAGGAACATCCGTTCCGCGGGATTGCGCAGCGGGCTAACCCAGTGGAGTGTCGCGAACAGCAAAAGCCACAGCAGATCCACCGGACGGATCCACCGGAAGAGACTCCACCGGCTGCTGAATTGCATGAGCGTCCCTCAATGGTTTGAATGGCTTAGCTGGAATTTCCGATTCGGATGCACCAACCAGGCAGAGCGGTCAGGCTCGTATTGTCCCGATCACATTGTATTGTGCCAAAATGGAGAACGCGGTCAGCGTAATGAATAATCTCGAGAATACCCAGCCGGAAAGCGACGCGACGGAGACAGCGGTTTCCGAAGCCTCGTTCGGCGACATCCTGGAAGCCTTCGAAGAATCCCACACCGCGGTCAAGACGGGCGCGACAGTGAAGGGGAAGGTGGTGGCGTTGCTGGAAACGCGCGCCCTCATCGATATCGGCCAGAAGAGCGAAGGCGTGCTTGATCTTGCCAGCCTCACGCGAGAAGCTCCCAAAATCGGCGACGAAGTGACGGTGACCGTCTCCGGACGCACCGACGATGGGGCTCTGGCCCTGTCCATCGGAGAGGTGGCCGCGCCCAAGGATTGGTCCGCCATCGAAGCGGCCTTCGCCGAAGGCAAAACAGTCACCGGCACCGTTACGGGGCAGGTAAAGGGCGGCCTCACGGTCGATATCGGTTCCCGCGCGTTCATGCCCGCTTCGCGCAGCGGCACACGCGATATTTCGGATCTGCATACGCTGCTCGGCAAGGAGATCCAGTGCAGGATCATCAAGCTCGATATTGAGAAAGAAGACGTGGTGGTGGACCGCCGCGTCGTCATTGAAGAAGAGCTGAAGAAAGTTCGTACGGAGGCCCTGGACCGCATCGAGTTGGGTGCCGTGCTTGAGGGCACTGTCCGCAGCGTGATGGAGTACGGCGCGTTCGTGGACATCGGCGGCGTGGACGGCCTGTTGCACGTGACGGAGATCTCCTACGGCAAGGTGGCGAACCCGGCCGAAGTGCTTAAGGTGGGCGACAAGATCACCGTGAAGGTGATCAAGAAGGACCCCAAGCA
>JBDIBK010000053.1:0-27260 GCA_039812845.1 Bryobacterales bacterium | reverse complement strand
TTCCGGCAGGAATTGCGCCAGTTCGGAGACATCGTTGCCGGCGGTCAGCAGGCCCGCCTCCACGCGGTTCCCGGGGCGATGCTGCGCCAGACCCACGTTGGCCATCAGCGCATTGCAAAGGCACTTCCGTCCGGGAGACTCGGCCGGGTCTCCCCCCTTGGCGATGAAGGTCGTCAGCGGTTCACTCGCGCAGCGGAAGCCCACCTCTCCATCGCCCTTCTTGTAGGCTTCCTGCAGATAGTGCAGGTCGCAAATGCGCGGGCGTGCGTCATACACCGCCGCCTCGGAAAGGGTGCCTTCGACCGGGATCACTTTGAACGGGAAGCCGGTGGGAGATGCATGCGGATCCGTGAAGATCTTGGCTTCCCTGGCGCGGGCCTTCTCCAGCACGCGCAGCCGGTACTTCTCCTCGAAACCCGATTCCGCGCAAAACGCAAAAGGCGTGCCCACTTGCACGCCGGCCGCGCCCGCTTCCAGAGCGCGGCACACCCCCTCCGCGTTGCCGTATCCGCCAGCCAGCCAGAACGGAACGTTCAGTTCCCGCAGCTTCGGCAGGTCCACCACGTCGCGCTCTCCATAGATCGGCTCTCCGTTTTCATCGAGCTCGAGCTTCCCTCGGGGAGGTGCGTTGTGCCCTCCGGCGACATGCCCTTCCACGATGAAGCCGTTCACCTTCCCGTTGGCCCGCTTCAACATGGTGGTGGCAAGCGTGTTGGAGGCGATAATCGCCAGAAAATCCGGCCGCTTGAGCGAGGGCGGCTCGCCTTCGACGTAATCAAGCGGGTTGAAGCTCATCAGGAACTGATCGTTGGCGTCCGCCCCCTTCACCGCCAGGGGGTATGTGGCGGTTTCGTACCGGGAGATCGCATCGAGCGCGCCGGGGATCTTGAGCGGAATCCCGGCTCCCATCAGCACGTAATCCACGCCCGCCAGCATCGCCCCGTATATGGACGGGAGGTGAGGCCGCTGGATCTTCTCGAGGAAGTTAATCCCAACGGGATTCCCATGCCCCTCCTTGGCCAGATACACTTCCACGAAGTTGGCGACGATGAAGAGTTCGCAGGCCTCGTGTGAGAGATGCATCCCGGGCTCCGGCAGCCGGTGATAGGGCGCGTTCGGCGCTTTGCCGCCCGGAATGTAAAAGGCATCCCGGATGCGTGCCGCCATGGCGGGGAATGGAAAATGGTCCAGCGCCCGGCGCATATCGCCACCGGGGTCGCCGTCCTGCAGGCGGCGCAACAGCACCTGGTCAAGAGCCGTTCCGGATACCACGCCCAACTGGCCGCATTTCGCCACCGCTTGGGCCAGCCGCCAATTGGAAACCGCGACGCCCATGCCGCCTTGAATCACCGTCGGATATTGCATCATGCCCTCTCATTGTTTCAGCAATGGGACATCCGAAATGTCGCAGTTTCGTAATAAATGCGGATCTAAGCGATTTTTCTTCGACAGATGAGACAAGCCAATCAGCTAGAGACGGCTTCGCACGGAAGGAAGAGGCGCAGGATTCGAAACAACCCGCCGTTGTGGCTCGTCGATCACAGAGAGAACCGCTCCTGACGCATTCGCCCCACGGCGGAGTGCCCTAGGGGCTCCGTTCAAAGCGAGGATGCCCACCGATGGCCTGTCTGATTGTCCTCTTCGCGCTCGCCTTTCCGCGAATCCTGCTGCTGTTGCTTTTCTTCTTCAGCAACTACCTGGGCACGGCCTACCAGGGCGCGGTCGTCCCCCTTCTCGGCTTCGTCTTTCTCCCGGTAACGACCCTCGCCTACGCCTGGCTGATCAATGCGCACATGCCCATCGAGGGCTACAATCTGGGCCTGCTGATTCTGGCCGTTATCGTCGATGTGGGGAGTTGGGGAGGAGGCGCCTGGCGGCATCGGTCCCGCTAACCGGACATGCCGTCTACCCCAGCCAATCCACGCCTTGCTCGAACACGACATCCACGGGGATGCCGGCCGCGTTCACCCGCGCGAGGTCGGCTTCGAGTTCCGGCGGGATTCGCCCCATTTCGTTCACGAAGCGCAAGGTTCCGGTATAGTCCCCGTCGCCTTGAAGCCGCAGAATTTTCTCTGAGAGCGCCGCCACGGCCTCGGACATCTTTTCCGGCACCACCCGGTAAGTCTTCGTCGCCGGGTCCACCGAGAACGCTCCCATCTTCGCGAAGAAATTGAAGCGGAGCGTATTGGCCACCCCATGGGCGCTGGCCGCTCCAAAGCGGACGCTCCGGAAGATGCCGGCCAGGAAGGTGGTGAAGTAATCCATCAAATTCGCATCGCCCAGTTCGCCCCGCTTCTGGAGTTCGGAAACCATATAGAGGCCGAGGATATCCGCCTTGCCTTCCTCCAGCGCGGAGGCAAGTTCCTTAAGCGCCTCACGCACGCTGCCTTTGCCGTCGATCGTGTTCTTGACGCCCAGGCCGTGGGCCACCTCATGAAACATCGTGTTTGCGAAAAACGCATCGAAGGTGACGTGTTCGCGCTGGTCTTTCGCGATCAACTGGTTCGCGATCGGCACCAGGATGCGCTCAAACTTCGCGCGCATGGCGTTCTTCAATTGCAGCCGCCGCGTTCCCTTCTTGAGCTGCACGTCTTCGTCGTTGGGAAGGTTGATGGCGATGGTCTTGGCGCCGGCATTGCAATCGCCCGCGTAGTAAACCACGTCATACGCATTGAGGTCGGAATCGGAGCCGGGAGTCTCCCGCTTATAGGCATCCGGCACGGGCAGATTGCGCTGCAGGCCGGGCAGCATGGCCGCGTACCGGGTGAGGCGCTCGCTCCACGCCTTGTCCTTGATCAGCACGTAGGCTTCGAACGCCGTCTTGTACCCGAACAGGGCGTCTTCGTAGGTCTCGATCGGGCCCACCACGAAGTCAATCGTGTTGGCCTTCATATCGAGCCAGGCGAGGTCGCTCGGCTGGTAGTTGTCCGTTTCGAGCGCCAGCGCCCGCAGGTTCAGGTAGTTGGCGAACCCCGCGTCGGCGGCCAGTTTCGCCGCTTCCCGCATGCGCGCGGCGGCCGGCCACAACAGGTC
Organism: Bryobacterales bacterium; assembly: GCA_039812845.1. Taxonomy (GTDB): domain Bacteria; phylum Acidobacteriota; class Terriglobia; order Bryobacterales; family Bryobacteraceae; genus JACTMJ01. The sequence goes on along the minus strand of JBDIBK010000053.1, from coordinate 24,227 downwards.
TCCGTATTGCCGGCTGTAGGGAACCGCCTTCAGCTTGTCTCCGTCGCGCTGAATCACCGTGTATGCGCTCTTCAGTGCCGCGGTTTCGGCAGCGGACCCTCCCTCCGCCTGCCGCTCAAACTCCGCCTTTGTCATCTCGCGCGGATAGAAGTTCGCCCCCGGCGGCTTTGCGCCCGCGCCCTCCACGAAGGGCTTGTTGTCGTCGAGCCGGTCCCAGGGGCCGTAATTGATCTCCAGGTAGCGGCGAAGGTCCCCGCTCGCGGCACTCGCAAGCAGCGCGTCCTTGTCTCCCCAAGCCTGCCTCCAGAAGAGATCGTCCATCGTCTTCGCCACATCCACCAGCAGGCGCAGCACCTGCTTGTCTTTCGGCGCGAGCGCCGCCGCGTCGCCTTCCAGTTTCACCGTGACGTATTGGGCGAGCCTCGCCCGGATGTCCACGCCTTCCGCCGCCACCGCCGCATCCTTCCGCACCGAGTCCTCCGCCTTCCTGCCGGCACACGAAACCAGCAATTCAGCCGACGCCGCTCCAGACGCCGTTGCCAGCAGAAACGCTCTCCGGTCCATCGCCACCTCGCTCGAAAGCCTTACGTAATTAGAGTAACGCCGGGCGGCCCCGCGGATCTGAAGCGGAGCCGGCTCTCCTTACAATGAAAGAGGCCCATCATGCACAAACTGCTCCTCGCCCTCGCGCTTTTCACCGGACTCGCGGCTACGCTACCTCGCCCCGCCCTCGCCTGGGGGCAGAACGGCCACCGCGCCATCGCCCGCATCGCGGAAGCCCGGCTCAGCAAAGGCGCGAGGCGCGCCGTGCGGGATCTGCTCGACGGCCGTTCCATGGCCGAAGCAAGCACTTGGGCCGATGAGATCAAGAGCGACCCGGCATGGAACTTCGCGGCTCCCTGGCACTACGTGAACGTCGAGGACGACGAGACCTACCAGTCCGCGCCCAAGCATCCCGGGGGCGACGCGATCCAGGCCATTGAGCGCATGCGCCAGACCCTGAAAGACCGCTCGCAGCCGCGCCCGAAGCGGGCCGAAGCCCTCAAGTTCCTCATCCATCTGGCGGGCGATCTGCACCAGCCCCTGCACTTTGGACGCCGCTCAGACCGGGGCGGCAACGACGTGAACGTTCGCTGGTTCGGCAAACCAACAAACCTCCACACCGTCTGGGATTCCGGCATCATCGAAGGCTGGGAACTCAGCTACCGCGAACTCGCGGACATGACCCCGCTCCCGCCGGAACCCGTCCTGAAGCGCTGGGAAAAGGACTCCGTTCTCGCCTGGGCCGCCGAATCCTTTGCCTACCGCCAGGCCCTTTACCAGATCGGCAACGGCAAACTCGGCTACCGCTACTCCTACATCCACGGCCCCTTCCTCAAACAGCGCCTGGCGCAAGCCGGCGTACGGCTCGCCGCCCTGCTCAACGAAGCGCTGGATTAGGCTTGCAAACCAAGATGACAAATCGCGGCGGCTGTCACGCTTGGCCGGGTACCCGGCTTGGTCTTGGCGAACAGGAACACTGACGGAATCACCGGAGTCCCTCTAAGGGACGGATCGCGGCGTGCCCTTGTTGTACGCGTGGCGCAATATGGTGATCGTATGATCCGAACTTGCCGCCAGATGGATGTGCAACTCCTGCTGGATCGAAAATTCACCCGGAACTTTCAAAGCATCGAAAAGGCGGCTCGTATCCGGTTGGAACTCTTGGACGCTGCCACGCCTCTCCAAGATCTCGAACTGCCGGGCCTCCGACTGGAAGCGCTTCAGGGCGACCGAGAAGGCCAGCACAGTATCCGCATTAGCAATCAGTCCCGGATCCGCTTTGAATGGCGGGGCGGAGCCGCCCACAGCGCGGAAATCGTCGACTATCCCTAGGAGGAGGCTCCAATATGGCAACCAGACAACAGAAGCACCTGCCGCCCATCCATCCCGGCGAGGTATTGCAGGGCCTGCTGGAGGAAGCGGGCCTGACGGCAAATGCTCCTGCCACCACGATTCGCTTGCCGGCGAATCTCGTCGGAGGCATCATCAAGGGACAACGAGGGATCACGGCGGATACGGCACTGCGGTTGGCCCGCTACTTCGGCACGTCGGCCCAGATGTGGGTGAACCTGCAGGCGAGTACGATCTGGCGTCCGCCGACGATGCCCTTCGCGGCCGGATCGACAAGGAAGTCCTCCCTCACCACGCAGCTTGATTCTCAACACAGCGGGTCGGAAGGGCTATTCCCTTCGTTGATTGATCGGTTTTGCATCTCGCCGACCCTTGGCGAATTCCTCGGACGGGCTTGAGCGATTGTGGGTTTGGGATTGACGGCCTATAGCAGCGGCAACTTTGTTGCGGAAGGACCAATGTGGAGCTCACCTTGCTTGCACTGCTATCGGCGATTGATCTGGGATTCGGTGAATTCGGCACCAGCCATCACTTTGTCTTGTGCTAAGTCTATGAACCGTCATGGGTCACACCAGTCTCCACACCCGAGGAAGTACGCGCGTCTTCCTCCATGAGCCTAGCCGGCTCCATGCAGTCCCTCTCGGCCCTCCCGTCCTGAACAAGGCACATGCCGAGCTGCACATCCCGTCGCGACGGCCCGATTGCCGGCGCGGTGCCGACGCGCCAGCCTCGCCCGAGAAGAGCGCCAACTCCACGCGATCCGCGCCGCTGCGCTGGAGGCAAAGCAATCCTTCGCCTCGGGTCAGCCCCCAAGCCCCAGCGAAGGCGCGCTCAGCAGCGTCCCCAGCGGCACAAGATCCCCCAAAGAAACGGAGTCCCCGGAAGCCCAAATACACGTCGGAGAGCGTCACCCTTCCGAAGCCAACGCTTGTGAGTAACCGCCCCCAACCAGGCCCGAAAGATGCCCGCACTCCCCCCGTGACGCGCCGTTTCCGCAGGTGTACTCTATCTGCAACGAGGAGGCGCTCCCATGATCACGAACTCCGCAACGGGAACACGGTTGGACGAAGTTGCCCGCGGAATCTATCGAATTTGCACGCCGCTGGATGTCGTGCCTGGCGGCTTCACCTTCAACTCCTACCTGATCGCCGACGACGAGCCGCTGCTGTTTCACACCGGCTACCGCAAGCTGTTCCCGGCAACTCTCGAAGCCATTGCGAAGCGGATGCCGGCCGGGAAACTCCGCTGGATCGGCGGATCGCATTTTGAAGGCGACGAGTTCGGGGCGCTGAACGAGCTTCTCGCGGTCGCGCCGGAAGCCACGGCCTTCGGTTCCGAAATCGGCGTTCTGACGTCGCTCAACGACTATGCCGTCCGGCCGGCCCGCGGCTTGGCTGACGGCGAGGAGTTTTCCATCGGGAGCCGGCGGATGCAGTGGTTCTATACGCCGCACGTTCCGCACGGCTGGGATTGCGGCGTGCTTTTCGACGTATCCACCGGAACGCTGCTCTGCGGAGATCTGTTCACACAAGCGGGAGCGGACCCGCCCCCCGTGACCGAATCCGAAATCCTTACGGCGAGCGAGGGGATGCGCGGAGCCATGGACTACTACGCGCATTCAACAAGCACAACGGAAACGCTCGAACGGCTGGCGCGGCTCCAACCGTCGATGCTCGCCTGCCAGCATGGCAGCGCTTATCGCGGGGACGGTGCCGCTCTGCTGCGGGAGTTGGCGGTCACCATCGAAAAGGGGAGCGGGCGTCCACCCGCGTAGTCGCTGGCGCTCGCCCCAGGGCTTGGCACCCGAAAGAACGCACCCATCCCGCACCGACAGCAGGCTGCAACGGCCGGTTGAGAAATCTAGAAAACCGCCCGCTAAATCAGCACGGCGTCCGGCCCCTGGACGTGGCGGATAAAGGCCTCCGCAACGCGGCAGCGGGCTTCATGGCCCCGGAATCGCTCCATCGGGCCGTGGTCCTTTTCGTAGTTTTCACGGATTTTCTGGCTGGCGTGCGCGAAGCAGGCTTCGTGCTTGCGCTCCACGGTGGACGTGATGTCAACGTAGTCGGTTGGGCGGAAGACCTGCGTCTGGCTGCCGGTCATCACCTCGTGGTAAAAGAGCGGCTGCCGGCGTCCAAGTGCAAGCCAGGCGTTGAGGACGAGATTGCTGCAATGGCGGTGGTCCGGGTGCGTATCGAGAGGCCAGTGGGTAAAGATCAGGTCCGGCGCCTCCTTCTCGAGGATCGCCCGCATCGCGGCATAGCGGGCCGGTGTCACTTCGCTCTCGCCGTCGATCTGCCCCGCGAAGAGGGGGCGCGCCTTCATGATCTTGCAGGATTTCTCGGCTTCCGCCGTTCGAATGCGGGCCGCCTCATCGTGAGAGACGCCGGGAATGCCGGCCTCGCCGCGAGTGAGGTAGAGCGCGACCGCCTCATAGCCCGCGTCGGTGTAACGCAGGATGGTGCCGCCACAGGCGGTCTCCGGGTCGTCCGGATGCCCTCCGGCGACAAGAATCTTCTTTCGCCCCGCGCCGGTTTGCCCCGCCATCGCCGCGGAGCTTGCCGCGCCGACAGCCAAGCCGCCGAACGCGCGGCGCGTAAAGATCCGCGCGGTCGCGGGAAGGTCTCCAAGCCCCACAAGATCGTTCCGTCTCCGAGATTCGTTGCCCATCCGCGATCCGCCTTTCTCAGCGGTTTCCAAGAATATCAGATCGGGGCGGCCCGAGGTTCGGCTCGTCCACTGCGGGGTGGACCATTTGTGGAAACATCTCCTGATCTGATATTCGATAGAAAGGCTCCGGTCCCTATGAGGACACGATCCGCAATTCTCCGGCTCTCTTGAGGTTTCATGCTGCACAAATTGATTTGCACCGTTGCTGGCGCTGTCTTGCTTTGCGGGCCCGCCGCCGCCCAGTTGGCGGAGGAGTTTGATCCGCCCGTGGCCGGCTGCTGCCTGGCCACCGCGGCCCAGCGGCTTACCGACCAGTTGCAGGACTGGAACCAGCTTGGCCGCTACCACGCCGCGAACGAGGAACTGAAGAGGCGGCCGGCCGACCCCAACCGGGTAGTGTTCCTGGGCGATTCGATCACCGACGGCTGGAAGCTGGAGGAATCCTTTCCCGGCAAGCCCTACGTGAACCGGGGCATTGGCGGACAGACCACGCCGCAGATGCTGGCCCGCATGTACGCGGACGTAATCGCGCTCAAGCCGAGGGTGATGGTGCTGCTGGCGGGCACCAACGACATCGCGCGAAACACCGGCCCGATGACGGCGGAAATGATCGAACAGAATTTCATGGCCATGACGGAGCTGGCGCAGCACCATGGCATCAAGGTGGTGCTGTGCGCCGTGATGCCGGTAAGCAACTATCCGTACGAACGCCAGCAGCGCGAAGCGGCAAACGCCGGGGCATCCGCGAACCGGAGGCCCCCGACGCGGTCACGCATGACGGACCGCCGTCCGCCCGCGGACATCCTGAAACTGAACGCGTGGCTGCGCGAGTATGCCGCGCGCGTGGGCGCGGTCTATGCCGACTACTACTCCGCCTTCGCCGATGAGAAGGGCTGGCTGAAGGACGGCTATTCCGAAGACGGGCTCCACCCCAACGCCGCCGGCTACAAGCTCATGGCCCCGGTGGCGGAGGCAGCGATTCAGAAGGCGATGCAATAGGGGCAACAGACTCACAGCGAATGCCTTCGCCCGCGCGTCCGCCTGCCTCTAGCGCGCGCCGGTTGAGATCGGCCAGGTGGCGGGGGACGGAACTCAGCACGGCTTGTTCCAGCGCGGCGGCGCTCACGATGTTGGTAATGGCGGCGAGGAACCCGAGCATCACCACGTTCTGCACGACGCGCTTGCCCAGTTCTTCGGCCATGCGCGTGGCGGCCAGCGGACAGACGCGAACGCCCTCCGGCGGCTGGCCCGGTTGCACCAGATCCCGCTCCACGATCAGAATGCCGCCGGGCTTCACTTCGCGGGCGAACTTCGAGTACGCTTCCTGGGACATCGCCACCAGAACGTCGGCGCGGGTGACATAGGGGTAGAGCACGGGCTCATCGGAAACAATCAATTGCGCGGAGCAGGCCCCGCCGCGCGCTTCCGGGCCGAAACTCTGCGTCATCGTGGCGTGAACGCCGTCGAAGATCGCTGCCGCCCGGCCCAGGATCTGCGTGGCCAGAATAACGCCCTGGCCGCCGAAGCCGGCGATTCGAATTTCCGTTAGCCGCATGACATCTCTCCCATTTCCATCGAAGACGGCTCATCGCAGTCTTCGTAGGGATCCACGTATTGCTCCCGCAGTTGCGCGCGCAGATGAGCCTGCATGGCTTCCAGATAGTCCGGGCGCTCGGTCTCGAGGAAATTGCCAATGACGATCTCGCCCCCCATGGTGATGTGCAGATCCGCAAGGCTGGCGTTATGGCGGGTGACGCCGAGTTTCTTGTACGACTTCATCGTGTCGAGGCCGTCGCCCAGGCGGTTGCGCCGCTGGAAGAGCGTCGGGCAGGGGCTGATGACTTCGAGGAAAGAGAATCCACGGCGCGTGAGCATCCGCTCCATGGCCTTCATCGTCTGCGCCACGTGGTAAGTGGTCCAGCGCGAGACAAAACTGGCTCCAGCGGCTGCCACAAGGTGCGGAAGGTTGAGCGGCGGCTCGTAGGCTCCGTAGGGCGACGTGGCGGTGATGGCATCGCGCGGAGTGGTGGCGGCCGCTTGTCCGCCGGTCATCGAATAGGTGAGGTTGTTGACGCAAATCACCTTGAGGTCGACATTGCGGCGGGCGGCGTGGATCAGATGATTGCCCCCAATGGAGGCGAGGTCGCCGTCGCCGGAGTACACGACCACGGTGAGGTCCGGGTTCGCGAGTTTGATGCCGGTGGCGAAGGGAATGGCACGGCCGTGCGTGGTGTGGAAAGAGTCCAGATGCACGTATCCCGCGACGCGGCCGGTGCAGCCGATGCCGCTGACGATGACGACCTTCTTCGGGTCGATCTTCGTCCGGAGCAGCGCGCGGGCAAAGCAGTTCACGGTGGTCCCGATGCCGCATCCAGGGCACCAGATGTGGGGCATGCGGTCAGTCCGCAGAAACTCTTCCACCGGGTTCTCACAGATGGGGAAGGCGGCGGCAGCCGCTGGATGGATGGTTGCGCTCATCGCTATGCTCCTTGCTCCGCGATGCCGCAACGCCCGGCGCCAAGGCGAATCGCTTCGAGGATCTGTTCGGGTTTGTGTACGGTTCCTCCGGCGTGCGGCACGCGGATGACGCGGGTGCGGCCGCCGGTGACGCGCTCCACCTCAAGAACCACTTGGCCCATGTTGAGTTCCGGCACCACGAACGCCTTCACCAGGCCCGCGATCTCACGAATGCGATCCTCGGCGAGCGGCCAAACGGTGACCAGCCGCAGCTTTCCGGTCGGAATGCCCTCCTCCCTGGCGAGTTGGATGGCGCGTTCCGCCACGCGCATGGTGATGCCGTAAGAGATCACCACCACCTCGGCATCCTCCGTGCGGTCCTCTTCCACTTGGATAATGCGATCCTTGGCCGTTTCGATCTTGGCGAAGAGGCGATGGATCAGCTTGTGCTGGGTCTCCGGCGTCATGGAGGGGTAGCCGCGCTCGTCGTGCGCGAGGCCGGTGACATGGAACTTGTAGCCTTCGCCCGCGACCGCCATTTCCGGCACCAGGCTGCCGTCGGTTTCATAGGGGCGGTATTCTTCGGGCGGCTTCGCGGTGAGGCGGCGGGGCGTGACTCCGATGCTCTCCGCGGCCGGGATCTCGACGCGTTCGGTCATGTGCCCCACCACTTCATCCATCATCAGGAAAACGGGGGTTCGGAACTCCTCGGCGAGGTTCATAGCCCGAATCATTAGGCCAAAGCATTCCTGTGGAGAGGCCGGCGAGAGCGCGATGCACGGATAGTCCCCGTGAGAGCCGAATCGGGCCTGCATCATGTCGCCTTGCGCCGGAAGCGTGGGCAACCCGGTGGAGGGGCCGCCTCGCTGCACGTTGACGAAGACGCACGGGGTTTCCGTCATGGCGGCAAAGCCGATGTGCTCCATCATCAGCGAAAAGCCGGGGCCGGATGTGACGGTGAACACCTTCGCGCCCGCCCAGGCAGCGCCCTGGATGGCAATGGAGGCGGCCAGTTCGTCCTCCATCTGAATGAAGACGCCGCCGACCAGCGGAATGCGCTTCGAAAAGCGCTCGACAATCTCCGTGGACGGCGTGATGGGGTAACCGGCGGCGAAGCGCGCGCCCGCGGCGAGAGCGCCCTCGCAGCAGGCCTGGTCTCCGTTCAGAAAGTGAACGCCGGTGAGCACGGCGCGGGGGTCGGCATGCATGGCGGATATCTCCTAGCTGACGGCGGCCTCCGGGGCCTCTTCCAAGGGCGGGGTGCCGGCCGAAGGCTTCGGAAAGCGATAGCCGTGAATCGCGAAGTCGGGGCAATACATCCCGCAGAGATCGCAGCCGGTGCACTTATCTGGGTCGATCAGTTCAGGCACGTGGTGACCCTTGGCATTGAAGGCCGCGGACAGGCCAAGCACACGCGGCGGGCAGAATTCCACGCAAAAGGCACAGCCTTTGCACCGCTCCGTTCTGACAACAACCGAACCCTTCGCCATCGGGGCCTCCCTGCGTCCGGGCCAACCGAACGCCCGCATCGCGGAAAACGCCCGACGGATATAAACCGGACTTATGTATCCGTTTTCGTAATATCTCGATTATAGAATCTCTTGCTCCGAAATCCAACAAATCGCGCGAAGAAATTGGGGTTCGGTTTCGGAATCAGGCGGGGGCGGTTCGGGAGGCGGGCGGCTGGCCATCCGCCCGCGCGCGGACGAGGCTCGCGATACACTCAAGAAACGCTTATGAAGAAGATCTCTCTTTGCCTGGTTCTGGCCGCGCTCTGTTGTGGCTTTGCCGCCGCGCAGAACGCCGTCCTCGATGCGGTGGAGGCGCGGGCGGAGCATTTCGGCCAGGTCTCGCGGCAGATTTGGGAGAGCCCCGAACTGGGCTTTCATGAGACGCGCAGCAGCGCCCTGCTGCGGGACGAACTGAAAGCGGCGGGTTTCCGGATCACGGAAAATGTGGCGGGGCTGCCCACCGCGTTCATCGCCGAGTGGGGCAGCGGCAAGCCGGTGATCGGGATCATTGGCGAATACGACGCTCTGCCGGGGCTTTCGCAGGAAGTGCTGCCGGAGCGCAAGCCGCGGATTGAGGGCGCACCGGGCCACGGATGCGGGCACAATCTGTTCGGTTCCGCGTCGGCGCTCGCGGCGATAACCGTGAAGGAAGAGATGCGGAAGCGCGGCCTGAAGGGGACTTTGCGCTTCTACGGGACGCCGGCGGAAGAGGGCGGCGGGGGCAAGATCTATATGATCCGCGCGGGCGCATTCCGGGATGCGGACGCGGTGCTGGTGTGGCACCCGTTTGACCGCAATCAGGCCGACGACAACCCCTGGCTCGCGAACATCTCGGCGAACATCCATTTCGAAGGGCTGGCCGCGCACGCCGCCGCCGCGCCCGATGCGGGCCGCTCCGCGCTGGACGCGGTCGAGCTGACCACGCACGCCATCAACATGCTGCGGGAGCACGTGCCGCAGGAGACCCGGATGCACTACATCATCACGAATGGCGGCCAGGCGGCCAACGTCGTGCCCGCGCAGGCGGAGATGAGACTGCTCGTGCGCCACCCGAGCCAGAAGACGCTCGAATCCATTTGGGAGCGCGTACTCAACTGCGCGCAGGCGGGGGCATTGGCAACGGGGACGACGATGAGTTTTACGATTCAATCGGCGTATGCGAATATCGTGCCCACACCCGCGCTGGTGAGCCTGCTGGACCGCAATTTGCGGGAAGCGGGCGGCGTGCAGTACACTGCCGAGGAGCGCGGCTTCGCGGAAGCGATCCGGCGGCATCTGCCGGACCCTTCAACCGCGCTTGCGCTGGGGAGCGAATCCACCGTTCTCCCTCCGCGCACGGAGCTGCTTTCCGCCTCCACCGACGTCGGCGACGTCAGCCAGGTGGTTCCCACCGGCCACTTTCTGGCGGCGACATTCCCGCCGGGCACCCCGCTCCACACCTGGATGTCCACGGCGGCGGCGGGAAGCCCGCTCGGGCGCAAAGGCATGGTGGTGGCCGCGAAGACGCTGGCGCTGAGCGCGGTCGAACTGTTCGCGAACCCGGCCCTGGTTGCCCAGGCGCGGACCGAGTGGGAGAAAGCGCGCGGCGGGCGGGAGTACCGCTCCCTGCTGCCGGCGGATAAGAAGCCCCCGGTGGAGTAAGGCGATTCTTCCCCTTCCGCGTTCCCGCGCCGCGGATTCGGCATCCACGCCGGATGTATGCCGCAAACAGCCAAACGCCCCGCGAACCTCTCGGCTCCGGGGCGTTTGGATCGGTTTGAGTTTGAGCGCTGGGCTTATTCCACGTCGCTCATGTCCTCCGGCACGTCCTCGCTGAGGGAGCCGGCGGTGTAGAAGGCACGTGTATCCTCGTCGTAGCCGGGGATGCCATCGCTCATGCCGTCTCCGAGCACGTCCTCTTCGATCTCCTCGCCGGCTATGCGAATGTTGCGGTAGTATTCGAGGCCGGTGCCGGCAGGCACCAGACGGCCCATGATGACGTTCTCCTTGAGACCCCGCAGGTAATCCACCTTTCCGTTGATGGCGGCTTCGGTGAGCACGCGCGTGGTTTCCTGGAAGCTGGCGGCCGAGATGAAACTCTCGGTCGAAAGCGACGCCTTGGTGATGCCGAGCAGCAGAGGCGTGCCGACGGCGGGCGTATTGCCTTCCGCCATCACGCGGTCGTTCTCCTCGCGGAACTTGAAGCGGTCAACCACTTCTTCCGGCAGGAAGTCCGAATCGCCGATGTCCTCGATCTTCACCCAGCGCATCATCTGGCGCACGATGGTTTCCAGGTGCTTGTCGTTGATGTTGACGCCTTGCAGCCGGTAGACCTCCTGGACTTCGTTCACCAGATAGCGCTGCAACTCGGTTTCCCCAAGGACGCTCAGAATATCGTGCGGGTTGAGCGGGCCATCCATCAAAGGATCGCCGGCCCGCACGCGTTCGCCATTCTGCACGTTGATGTGGACACCGCGCGGGAACAAGTACTCGCGCTCGTCGCCATTGTCCCCGACCACCGACAGCTTGCGCTGGCCTTTGACGATATCGCCAAAGCGGACGACGCCGTTGATCTCCGCGATGATCGCGGTTTCCCGCGGCTTGCGCGCTTCGAAGAGTTCGACGACGCGCGGCAAGCCGCCCGTGATGTCCTTGGTCTTCGTAGTGGCCCGGGGGATCTTGGCCAGCACCGCACCGGCATGGACCTCTTCGTTGTTATGGACCACCAAGTGCGCGTTGGTGGGCATGAGGTAACGCTTCTCCTCGCCCTTTCCCTGCCCCTTGATAATGATCATGGGCACGCGGTTGCGGTTTTCCTGGCTTTCCACCACCACCCACTGCGAGAGGCCGGTGATTTCGTCGGTCCGCTCCTGGACGGTCTCGCCTTCCACCATGTCCTTGAAGTGAATCGTTCCGCCGATCTCCGTGAGGATGGAGAAGGCGAAGGGATCCCATTCAAGCAGAACCTGGTTGGCATCCACCTTGTCGCCGTCCTTCACGTTGATCTTCGCGCCGTAGACGACCGGATAGCGCTCCCGCTCGCGACCCTTTTCGTCCACCACAGCCAAGATGCCGCTCCGGTTCATCGCGATCAGATTGCCGCGCTTGTCGGCCACGGTGACGATATCGAGGAACTTCGCGAAACCGCCGAAGCGGGTGTCCTGCGTGGATTGTTCGTTCACACGGCTCGCCGCGCCGCCAATGTGGAAGGTCCGCATCGTGAGCTGGGTGCCGGGTTCGCCGATCGACTGGGCGGCGATGACGCCCACCGCTTCTCCCCGTTCCACCAGGCGGCCCGTGGCGAGGTTGCGCCCGTAGCAGAGCTGGCAGACGCCGCGGCGGGATTCACAGGTGAGCACGGAGCGAATCTTCACGCGCTCAATGCCCGCGGCCTGGATCGCCGAAGCGAGGTCTTCGGTGATCTCTTCGTTCACCTTCACGATCAGCTTGCCTTCGTAATCGTGCTGATCTTCGAGCGCCACGCGGCCGACGATGCGGTCGCGCAAGGGTTCGATGATCTCGCCCGATTCGATGATGGGCTCGACGTAGATGCCATTCACCGTGCCGCAATCGTCTTCGGTGATGATGACGTCCTGCGCCACATCGACCAGACGGCGGGTGAGGTAGCCCGAATCCGCCGTCTTGAGGGCGGTGTCGGCCAAGCCCTTGCGCGCGCCGTGCGTCGAGATGAAGTACTGCAGCACGTTCAAGCCTTCACGGAAGTTCGCCGTGATGGGCGTCTCAATGATCTCGCCGGAGGGCTTGGCCATCAATCCGCGCATTCCGGAGAGCTGGCGGATCTGCTGCTTGGATCCGCGCGCGCCGGAATCGGCCATGATGTAAATCGGGTTGAGGTAGCGGCCGGTGTGGTCGTCCTCTTCCATCACCTTGAACATCTCTTCGGAGACGCGCTCGGTGACCTTTGACCAGATTTCGATGATCTTGTTGTAGCGCTCGCCGTGGGTGATCGCGCCGTCCTGATACTGCTGCTGAACCTCCATCACGTCCTGTTCGGCCTTAGCAACCAGGATCGGCTTCGACTGGGGCACCACCATGTCGTCAACGCCGATCGAAATGCCGGCGCGGGTGGCATAAAGGAACCCGAGCTTCTTGACCTCGTCGAGCATCGCGACGGTGACCTGAAGGCCAAAATGCAGGTAGCAATACTGCACCAGTTGGGTGGATCCCTTCTTCTTCAGCAGCCCGTTAATATAGGGCATTTGGTCCGGCAGCACGTCGTTCAGGATCACCCGGCCCACCGTGGTTTCCATGTACTGCTTGTTGAACTCGATGGGCTCGGTATGGAGGATGTTCTGGGTGTCGAAAGCGTGGGCGAGTTCGATCACGCGCCCGGTGTGGCGCAGCTTGATGGGGGTGAGCGTTTCCACCTCGCCCATTTCGAGCGCGATGAGCACATCCTCCATGCTGGCGAAGGTGCGGCCTTCGCCCTTCGTGCCCTTGCGCGCCTTGGTGAGGTAGTAAAGACCCAGCACCATGTCCTGCGTGGGCACGGAGATCGGAGCGCCGTGGGCGGGCGAGAGGATGTTGTTCGAGGACAGCATCAGCGTGGCCGCCTCAATCTGCGCTTCGGGAGCCAGCGGAATATGAACCGCCATCTGGTCGCCGTCAAAATCCGCGTTGAAAGCGGTGCAGACAAGCGGGTGAATCTTGATGGCCTTGCCTTCCACCAGCACCGGCTCAAACGCCTGAATGCCGAGGCGGTGCAGGGTGGGAGCGCGGTTCAGCAGAATCGGATGGTCCTTGATGACTTCTTCGAGGATGTCCCAAACCACCGGATCCTGCTGCTCGACGAGTTCCTTCGCCTGCTTAATGGTGGTGCAGTGGCCGCGCTGTTCCAGGCGGTGATAAATGAAGGGCTTGAACAGCTCCAGCGCCATCTTCTTGGGAAGGCCGCACTGGTGCAGTTTCAGTTCCGGGCCGACTACGATCACCGAACGGCCGGAGTAGTCCACGCGCTTGCCGAGCAGGTTCTGGCGGAAACGGCCCTGCTTGCCCTTGAGATTGTCGGAGAGCGACTTGAGCGGACGGTTGTTCGCGCCGCGCAGCACCCGGCCGCGGCGGCCATTGTCGAAAAGCGCGTCAACGGCTTCCTGCAGCATGCGCTTCTCGTTGCGCACAATCACATCGGGCGCGTGCAACTCCATGAGCTTCTTCAGCCGGTTGTTGCGGTTGATCACGCGCCGGTAGAGGTCGTTAAGATCGGACGTGGCGAAGCGGCCGCCATCGAGAGGCACCAGCGGACGCAGCTCGGGAGGGATCACCGGAAGCACGTCGAGAATCATCCACTCCGGCTTGTTTCCGCTCTTGCGGAAGGATTCCACGACGCGAAGGCGCTTGGCCTGCTTGAGCTTCTTTTGGTTCGAAGTCTCGACGCGCATCTCCTCGCGGATGGAAACGCTCAAGGCTTCGATATCCACTTTGCGGAGCAGTTCCTTGATCCCCTCGGCGCCCATCATGGCGACGAACTTGCCGGGGAACTCCAATTCCAACTGGCGCTTCTTCTCGTCCGTGATGACTTCGGCCAGCTTGAGATCCGCGACTTCGCCCGGATCCACCACGACGTAGGCTTCAAAGTAAAGCACCCGCTCGAGTTCGCGCAGGGTGATGTCGAGCAGGTAACCGATGCGGCTGGGAAGGCCCTTGAAGAACCAGACGTGGGAACAGGGGCTGGCGAGCTCGATGTGGCCGAGGCGCTCGCGGCGCACGCGGGAAAGGGTGACTTCCACGCCGCACTTGTCGCAAACGACCCCGCGGTATTTCATGCGCTTGTACTTGCCGCACAGGCATTCCCAGTCCGTGACGGGTCCGAAGATTCGCGCGCAGAAAAGGCCATCGCGTTCCGGCTTGAAGGTCCGGTAATTGATGGTTTCCGGCTTGGTGACCTCACCGTGGGACCAGCTTCGGATCTTCTCCGGAGAAGCAAGGCTGATCCGGATGGAATCGAAGTCGGCGATCATATTCGCTCGATCGTAAGGAGAGGATCGGTACAAGGCGTGCCTCCTAAGCTCGGTTGGTGGTTACGGTGTTCGCGAAGTTCATTGGGGCCGGCTTTGTCTCAATCCGCGCAAACCCCTTGGGAACTTCGCTTTTCCGATTCCTGCAAACAGCCGGCGATTCGCGCCCGCCGGGGCGCGAAGCCGGACGCCGCGCGGCCGCGGCAAATCGCGTTCTAATCCGCGGCGAGCGCGGTATCCATCATCTCGCGCGGCGTCTTCATCAGTTCGACGTCGAGACAGAGCGACTGCAATTCCCGGATCAGCACGTTGAAAGACTCGGGGACGCCCGGTTCGGCGGCCGCCTCGCCCTTCACGATCGCTTCATAGATCTTGGCGCGGCCGTACACGTCGTCGGACTTGGCCGTCAGCAGCTCCTGCAGGATGTACGCGGCGCCATACGCTTCAAGCGCCCACACTTCCATTTCTCCGAAGCGCTGGCCGCCGAACTGCGCCTTCCCGCCCAGCGGCTGCTGGGTGATGAGCGAGTACGGCCCGATCGAGCGCGCGTGAATCTTGTCGTCCACCAGGTGCGAGAGCTTCAGCATGTAGATATAGCCCACGGTGACCGGCTGCTCGAAGAGCATTCCGCTCATCCCGTCGAACAGGCTGATCTTGCCCGAATCCGGCAGCGACGCCTTGTGCAGTTCCTTCTTGATGTCGTTCTCCGAAGCGCCGTCGAACACGGGAGTTGCGTAGTGCAATCCCAGCGCGGCGGCGGCCCAGCCGAGGTGCGTTTCAAGAATCTGTCCGACGTTCATACGGCTAGGCACGCCGAGCGGATTCAGGACGATTTCAACGGGGGTGCCGTCGGGAAGATACGGCATATCCTCTTCCGGAACGATCCGGGCGATGACGCCCTTGTTGCCATGACGGCCGGCCATCTTGTCGCCCACGGAAAGCTTGCGCTTCATGGCGATATAGATCTTCACCATCTTGACCACGCCCGGAGGCAGCTCGTCGCCCTTCTTGAGCTTGGCGATCTTCTCTTCGGTGATCTTCTCGAGAACGGCGATCTGGCGCGAGGTCATCTCTTCGATCTCGTCGATCTGCTCGTTCAGGCGCGGATCGCGGTCCTTCACCTTGATCCGCTTGAGGTCGCGCGAACGGAGGGTTTCCACCACTTCGCGGTCCACCGCCTGCCCCTTGGAGACCAGCTTCCGGTTGGTCTTTTCGTCGTGCAGGTCAATGAGGATCTCATTGCCGCCAAGCAGCTTCATCAGGCGCTTGGCGCGCTCATCGTTCAGGATGCGCTTCTCGTCTTCGAGGTTCCGGTAGAGCCGGGTGCGGGCATCCTCGAAAATCTGCTTCGAGCGCTCGTCCATCTCGGTCCCCTTGCGGGAGAAGACTTTGGCATCCACCACCACGCCCTCAATGCCGGGGGGGCAATAGAGCGAGGCGTCCTTCACGTCGCCGGCCTTCTCGCCGAAGATGGCGCGAAGCAGTTTCTCTTCCGGCGTTAGCTGCGTTTCTCCCTTCGGCGTCACCTTGCCAACCAGAATGTCGCCCGGCTTCACGCTGGCTCCGATGCGGATGATGCCGCTCTCGTCGAGGTTGCGCAGGAAGTTTTCGGCGATGTTCGGAATGTCGCGCGTGATGTCCTCCGGACCGAGTTTCGTATCGCGCGCTTCAATCTCAAACTCTTCAATGTGAATGGAGGTGTAGTAATCCTCCTTCACCAGCTTTTCGCTCACGACGATGGCGTCTTCGAAGTTGTACCCGCGCCACGGCATGAAGGCCACGAGGACGTTGCGGCCAAGGGCCAGTTCGCCCATCTCCGTGCAGGGGCCGTCCGCCAGCACGTCGCCCTTGCGAACCCGCTGGCCGAGCTCGACGATCGGCTTCTGGCTGATGCAGGTGTTCTGGTTCGAACGCTTGAACTTGGTGAGCGTGTAAATGTCGGCGCCCACTTCGCGGGACATCTGCCCCTCATGCGCGGCACCCTCCACGCGGACGATGATGCGCTGGCTGTCCACCGAATCCACCACGCCCGCGCGCTTGCAAATCACCACCGCTCCCGAATCCCGCGCAGTGACGCCCTCCATGCCGGTGCCCACATACGGAGCCTCGGCGCGGAGAAGCGGGACCGCCTGGCGCTGCATGTTCGAGCCCATCAGCGCGCGGTTCGCGTCGTCGTTCTCAAGGAACGGGATAAGGCTGGCCGCGACGGACACCAACTGCTTGGGGCTGACATCCATGTACTGCACGTTGTCGCGCGTTTGCAGGCTGGAGTTGCCGGCCTGACGGGCGTTCACCAGTTCCTGGACGATGTTTTCGTGTTCGTCCAACTGGACGTTGGCCTGCGCGATCGTGTAGCGGTCCTCCTCCCATGCCGAGAGGTAATCGCAGTAGGCGTCGTACTCGGCGGGCGTGCCGTCCTTGCCCACGGCCGCGTTCACTTTCTTCATCTCTTCGCGCAGCAGGATATCGCCGACCTTCACCTTGGCGTCACCGGGATGGGTAACGATCACGGTGTCGACCACCTGATTGTTCTCCACTTTCCGGTAGGGACTCTCGATAAAGCCGTAATCGTTGATTCTCGCGAAACAGGAGAGCGACGAGATCAGACCGATGTTCGGACCCTCCGGAGTCTCAATGGGGCAGACGCGGCCATAGTGCGTGGCATGGACGTCGCGGACTTCGAAGCCGGCGCGCTCGCGCGACAGGCCGCCGGGCCCGAGGGCCGAGAGCCGCCGCTTATGGGTAATCTCCGAAAGCGGAT
The DNA here is from genome assembly GCA_039812845.1 of Bryobacterales bacterium. Classification (GTDB taxonomy): domain Bacteria; phylum Acidobacteriota; class Terriglobia; order Bryobacterales; family Bryobacteraceae; genus JACTMJ01. Next base: position 6,981 of record JBDIBK010000053.1, on the reverse strand, counting down.
TGGTCTGGTCCATGAACTGGGAGAGCTGGCTGGAACCGAAGAACTCCCGAATGGCGGCCATCACCGGTTTTGCATTTACCAGGTCGTGCGGCATGGCCGTCGACATTTCCTGGTAGACCGACATCTTCTCCTTGATCGCCCGCTCCATGCGCACGAGGCCGATGCGGAACTGATTCTCGAGCAGTTCGCCCACCGCGCGGACGCGGCGATTGCCGAGGTGATCGATATCGTCGACGTTGAGCTGCATCGACGTGCGATTGCGCCCTTCGCCGGAGTAGGAAACGCCCTTGCGCAGTTTCAGCAGGTAGTTGATCACCGCGTAGAAGTCGTCCGTATCGAGAGTCCGCTTGTCGAGCGAAGTAAAATCGCCGTTGTCGTGGATCTTGATGTTGAACTTCATCCTTCCGACGCGCGAGAAGTCGTACTTGCGGGGGTCGAAGAACATCCCCTGGAACAACTGCGTGGCGGTGTCCAGCGTGGGTGGATCGCCGGGGCGCAGCTTGCGGTAGATTTCGAGCAGCGCATCGTTTTCGGCCTTCACCGGATCCTTGCGCAAGGTGTGAGAAATTACCGGGCCCACATCGTCCTTCTCCGGGAAGAAGATTTCCACTTCCTGGATGCCGGCGTTCACGATGGCGGCGAGGATCTTGTCCGTCACTTCCTGGTTCGCTTCAGCCAGCACTTCGCCGGTGCTCATGTCGATGACGTCGGCGATCATGCACGCGCCTTCGAGGTCACCGAACTCCACTTCGACTTCCTTGATGCCGGCCTTGCGGGCGTCGTCAATGGAATTCACGTTCAGCTTGCGGCCCTGCGCGATGATCTGCTCACCCTTGGCGCTGGTGACGGCGCGGCCGAGCTTGCGGCCGGCGAGGCCGTCGGAAAGCGCCCAGAAATAGTGGCCGCCCTCCATGCGAATCTTCTCCGGCCGGTAGAAATTCCGCAGAATCGCTTCGTCGGTCTTCAGCCCGAGCGCGCGCAGGAAAACCGTGCCGTAGAACTTGCGCTTGCGGTCAATGCGCACGTAAAGCAGGTTCTTGGCGTCGTACTCAAACTCCACCCAACTGCCGCGATAGGGGATGATCTTCCCCAGGTAACCGATGGGGTTGAGCTTCTCAAAGAAGACGCCGGGCGAACGGTGCAACTGGCTGACGATCACGCGCTCCGTGCCGTTGATGATGAAGGTGCCGTTGTCCGTCATCAGGGGCACTTCCCCGAAGAACACTTCCTGCTCTTTGATGTCGCGCACGGAGCGCTCATTGGTGTCGGGATCTTTGTCGTAGACCGTAAGCCGGATGGTCACCTTGAGGGGCGCGGCGTAAGTCATGCCGCGCTCTTCGCACTCCGGCACGTCGTACTTCAACTGAAGGCCAACGGGATCGCCGCAGCGGTTGCAGAAGGTAACGACGTTCTTGTTCGCGGTGGCGCACTTATGGCAGATCACGTCGCCGGTGTGGAACGGATCGGTCTGGATGGTGGCGCCGCAGTTCGTACAGGTGGAGCGAAGGTGGTGCAGCCCCTTCAGGTGGCCGCACTTGCACTCCCAGTTTCCGATCGCGTAGTCGACGAAATCCAATTGGCTCAAGCCGCGGAAATCGGTAATGGGGAAGACGGAGGTAAAGACGCTTTGAAGACCAAGATCGTCGCGCTCGGCCGGGAGGAGGTCCATTTGAAGGAACTTCTCATAGGAGCGCTTCTGAACCTCAATCAGGTTGGGGATCGGGATCGTGGTGTTGATGCGTGAGAAATCAACCCGCTTTCGAATAGCACCTGGGGCGGTTTGGGACATCTTTCACTCCTCTTGAGCCTCGTAGGCATCAGCAGCCAGCCGGAACTTCGAAATCCGGGGGCGGTTGGATGAAGCTACGCTACGGATACGGGCACCTTAGGCGCACCGCCGGGGCAAACGGCAAAAGACACGGGAAAAGAACCCGTGCCCGCGCATAAGGCCGAAAACGCTGAATGAAAATACCACGCACATGCGTTGAACGATCTCTGCCGGAAAAGGGCGAAGCGAGCGCGAATGGGGTTCGCGCGCGGGCGGTGCTTCGCAAGGCACACTTCGGCTGGGACACAACAAAGGAGAAGAATGTTGCTGCCGGGCACAGACCGTCTAACAGAATAACGTAGTTTTGGGGATGTTTTCAAGTTCCAGTTCACCTTCGCGCGACCGAATGCTAGGTCCTTTGCCCAAGAAGGAGACGGTTGGGGTGGGTCCTCAGCAAGGGACCCACCCGTCGCATCCAAAAAGCAAATGGGAAAATCGCGCCAGCGAGAACTGCTTACTTTACTTCAACCGCGGCACCGGCTTCCTCAAGCTTCTTCTTGAGTTCTTCCGCTTCCTGCTTCGTGACGCCTTCCTTGACCGGCTTCGGTGCGGCCTCGACCAGGTCCTTCGCTTCCTTGAGGCCGAGGGACGGGATGATCTCACGCACGACCTTGATGACGCCGATCTTCTTCGCGCCGCCGTCCTTCAGGATCACCGTGAACTCGGTCTGCTCTTCCGCGGCAGGTGCTGCCGCGGCGGGACCCGCAGCGACCGCGACGGAAGCCGCCGCGGCCGATACGCCCAATTTCTCTTCGAGAATCTTTACCAGTTCGGCTGCCTCGAGCAGCGTCAGGCCCTGGATTTGTTCCGCGATTGCTTGAATGTCCGCCATTTCCCTTTATCTCCTATCGAATCGAATCTCTTGTGAACAGCAACGGCCACACCCGAATCGCGGGCCCTATGCCGACTTGAACTTGTTTTCCTTAACGCCTTGGTCCACCACGACGGCGAGGTTGCGCCCGACACCGTTCGTAACGCGAGCAAGCATGGTCGCCGGGGCATTGATCAGGTAGAGCAGTTTCGCGAACAGCTCATCCTTCGAAGGCATTTCCGCGAACGCCTTGATCTGATCGATATTCACCACCCGGCCTTCAACGACGCCGGCCTTAAAGGTGAATACCGGATTCTCCTTCGCGTATTTCGCGAGCGCCTTGGCGAGCGCCACCGGATCCTCGCGGGTATAGGCGATGGAGGTCATCCCCTTCAGGCCCTTGAACCCCGCTTCCGCGCTGGTGCCCTCGGCCGCAAGCTCCGCCACATTGTTCTTAACGACTTTGTAGCGTCCGCCGGCCTCGCGCACGGCCTTGCGCAGGTTGAAATCCTGCAGGACCTTCATCTTTTCGTAGCTGGCGATGAACACATCGGGCGACGCTTCGAGTTCCTTGCGCAACTCCGCGAAATCTTTTCTTTTCTCTTCTTTGCGTTTCATGGGATTCTCCGCGCAGGCCAATGCCCGCCGCTTCCGCGCTGATTTATGCCTGCTTTGCGTTAAACGCCGCCGTTTCGAGCATCACGCCTGGGCCCATCGAAGTGGCCACCGCGGCGCTCTTGACATACTTCCCCTTCGCCGCGGCAGGCTTCGCCCGCAGCACCGCGCCGATCAGAGTATTGGCATTGTCGAGCAGCTTGCCGTGGTCGAAGCTAACCCGGCCGACGGCCGCATGAATGATGCCGGTCTTGTCGACACGGAATTCCACTTTGCCGGCCTTGATTTCATTGACGGCGGAAGCCACATCCTGGGTCACGGTGCCGGTCTTGGGATTGGGCATCAGGCCGCGCGGCCCAAGGATCTTGCCCAGCTTTCCGACCGAGCGCATCATGTCCGGTGTGGCAACGATGGCGTCGTAATCCGTCCAGTTCTCGGACTGGATTTTCGTGACCATCTCTTCTCCGCCGGCGAAGTCCGCACCGGCGTCAAGCGCTTCCTTGATCTTGTCGCCGGTGGCGATTACCAGCACCCGCTTGGTCTTGCCAAGCCCGTGCGGCAGGACGACCGTGCCGCGGACCATCTGATCCGCGTGCCGGGGGTCAACGCCAAGACGGAGATGCACTTCCAGCGCTTCATCGAACTTCGCGAAGCGAATCTTCTGCGCGAGCGCAATGGCGTCGGCCAGCGGATAGTCGCGGTCTTCCACCTGCGCAGCCGCAGCCTGATATTTCTTGCCTGGTTTCTTTGCCATCGTTCCTCACTGGTTCGAGCGGCCTTGTCGAGGGCGACTTGGCCTCCCATTGGGAGCTTGGGGATATGTTCGCATCGGCAACGGTCGGGATCGCTCCCGAAAAGCCGCCGATCGCCAAACCTTCTAATGTTAGCAGACCGCCCGCGCCAACGCAAGCGGCTTCTCCGCGTGCGGGTCTCGCCTAGGCGATGACGTCGACGCCCATGCTCCGCGCGGTTCCGCGGACGCTGTTCTTGGCCGATTCCACGTCAAATCCGTTAAGATCCGGCATCTTGATCCGGGCAATCTCATCGATCTGCGCTTCGGTGATCTGGCCCACCTTGCTCTTGTTGGGTTCCGCGGAACCCTTGGCGAGGCCCAGAGCCTTCTTAATCAGCACCGGAACCGGGGGCGTTTTGGTGATAAAGGTAAACGAACGATCGCTGAAAATGGTAATCACCACGGGGATGATGAGCCCTTCCTGATCCTTCGCCGAAGTCCGCGCGTTAAACGCCTTGCAGAACTCCATGATGTTGACGCCCTGAGGGCCAAGCGCCGTACCCACGGGGGGGGCCGGCGTCGCTTTGCCCGCCGGAATCTGAAGCTTTACCGAACCTGTTACTTTCTTCGCCATCTTCTTCTCTCACTTCACCGCTTCTTGTCTCAAATTGCCGGCGGACACCGTCTCACGTCCTCACCGCCGCGCATTCTCCGCGGCCAGGGCCGCATCGGGCGCCGGCGTCAGGCCATTTTCTCCACTTGCAGGAAGTCCAGTTCCACGGGGGTGGATCGGCCGAAAATTGTCACCATCACGCGCAGCGTATTGCGCTCGGCGTTCAGTTCGTCGATCTTGCCCTGGAAGTTGGCGAATGGCCCATCGATAATGCGAACGGTCTCATTCTTCTCGTAGGTCAGTTTCGGGCGCGGGCGCTCCGCCGCTTCCGTCTGCCGGTAGAGAATCGAATTCACTTCCGTGGCGGTGAGCGGCACGGGTTGTCCGCCGCCCCCCACAAAACCGGTCACGCGCGGCGTGTTCTTCACCTGATGCCAGAGGTCGTCATCCATCTCCATCTGCACCAGGACATACCCCGGATAGAGCAAACGCTTGCTGGTGACCTTCTTCCCGTTGCGCATCTCCACCACTTCTTCGGTGGGGATGAGGATCTGCCCCAGACGGTCCGCAAAATTGAACGCCTGGGCGCGCGTGCGCAGGCTCTCGGAAACCTTGTTCTCGAAACCCGAGTAGGTGTGAATGATGAACCAGTTCATCAACGGGTTCTCATCCTGGCCTGGAATCTTGTTCGGATCCGGCGCGGCGAGCGTTTCTTCGGATTCCGCGGCCGTCTGTGCTTCCGCATCCCCGTCCTCGTCGCCCCCGGCCGATACCGCGAGCACGGAGGATTCGCCGGGCTCCGTGAATTCCGCCGCGGCTTCATCCACCGCCAATTCGTTCTCCGATGCTTCCGCGACGGCGGCCTCAGCCAGGCTCGGTTCGTTCGCTTCCATGGTGACCAGTTCTTCGATAACCTCGGACGCTTCCTCGGGATCCTCATCCGCGCCGCCATCGGTGAACGCGGGATCGAGCGCGGTCAGTTCCGGGATATCTTCGCTTCCCATTTCAGGAGCGGACTCTTCAGACAGATCCGCGCTTTCGGCGAACTCCGAAGCCGTATTTTCTTCCGAGCCGGGAGACTGCGGGGCGTTTTGCTGTTCGGGGTTGTCGTCAAATGGATTCATGGTACTGGTGGGTGCCGTCGGCGTCACCGCTCTCTACTTCGTAAGCGTGGAAATCAGATAGTTGATGCCCCGGCCCAAGGCCATGTCCACTGCCGCGAAGAACAGGGCGAACAGAAAAACGCAGACAAGCACAACCGCTGTCGTCGCCTGAACCTGCTTCTTGTTGGGCCAAGTTACGCGGCGCATCTCCTGCCGCAACTCCTCCACGTAATTGCGAAGGCGCAGAATAACATTCGGCTGCGCATCAGCCACGGCTTTCGTTCCCATAATCTCTTGTTGTGCCTCGTCCCCGCGCAGACCGTGTGCGCCAATACCCGTCAAACCAACGGCACCAGACGGCCATTCTGGACACCGCATCCGGACCCTTCGAATCCGCGACTCGCGAACGGAATTCGCAGGGCGAAAACCTCAAGAAAGCGAGGTGCTGCCGCAACGAAGCAGCGAGATTGAGTTGGCAGGGGTGGCAGGAATCGAACCCGCATTTACGGTTTTGGAGACCGCTGTTCTACCGTTGAACTACACCCCTGTGCTTGCTTGATCCTGCGTGCCTGTCTGGCCCGGCCTGTGCCCGTCAGATCGCACCCACGCTTGGAACCGCCACATCGCGAACGATCACTCACTCGCGGCACCGGGCCAGACGGCCAGCCCGAACAAGGTTCGCGCGAACCAATCTGGCTGCATTGATCTGGCCACGTTCGATCTGGCCACGTTCGATCTGGCCACGTTCGATCTGGCCACGTTCGATCTGGCCACGTTCGTTCTAGACGGAATCGACCCAGCAGGAACCGATCTCGCTTCGACCGTCAGGCGTTTGCCTCAGCCTTCCCAGTGTAGCGCATCGCGCGGCCCCGGCGGATTCCGCCATCCGCGGCCGCCCGCGCCGGGCATGCCCTAAGCAGCCTACTTCGCTTCGCGGAAAATCGTATGCCGCCGCAGAACCGGGTTGTATTTCTTCAACTCCAGCTTCTCGGTGGTCTTCTTCTTGTTCTTGGTGGTCGTATAGAGGCGAAGCTTCGTCTCCGTACACTGCAAGGTAATAATATCTCTCGGCATTCCAACCGTCCTGTTCCGGGCGGGACGGCCGCCATTCCCATGGAACGGCGACCGTCGCCAGCCCTCGCTTCCCTTTCACACTCCCGCAATCCGGAGAGGATCTCTCCCGGCCGGCTGCAGCCCGGAACTAGTCCAGAATTTCCGTCACCGTGCCGGCGCCCACCGTGCGGCCGCCTTCGCGGATCGCGAAGCGCAGACCCTTGT
>JBDIBK010000052.1:0-27430 GCA_039812845.1 Bryobacterales bacterium | reverse complement strand
GACCGCGCCCGCCACGCCCGCCACGCCGAAGCCAACCAGGCCAGAGCGGAAGCCGCTCACCTCCGCGCCGAAGCGCAGGCCCAGCGGCAGACCGAAGCCCACGCCCTCAAGCAGCAAATCGCCCAAGCCCGCGAAGCCCGCCAGCGCGAACTCCATGCGCTCCGCGTCTCCGCCCTGGAGGCCAAGCAATCCCCCGCCCCGCCCAAACCCCCAAGCCCCAACGAAAGCGCCCCCAACGAAACAGAGTCCCCGGAAGAGCGGGCCGCCCTGGCCATCCTCGAATCCATCCTCAACGCCCCCACGCCCATCACCGAAGCAGACTTCCTCCGCTCCAAACTCTCCCAAACCCAAAACGGCTTCGTTTCGCAAAATGCCGGGCAACCGCAAGAAGAGACACTCCTCGCATCCCCATCCCCCTCTCCGGCCTCTGCTGGCCCGGCGAGGCAGGAAGCCCGCTGAGCCCCGCACCCCACCGATGCTACGGCAATGAGGGGCGGACATTATGCTTCCCAACCGCCCAGTCCCCGTTTGTCCGGACGCATCCGGACAAACCGGACAAGCTCCGGCCCGCCAGTCAGACCCGATCTCGCTTCCGTTCAATCACTTAGCCAGATTCAGCAACATCGGCATTGTCCGGACACTTTTTCACGAACCGCCCCCAACCATCTGCGAGCAAGGCCCACTGCGCGGCATCGGTTCGCATTCCATTCCGATACAAATGGAGCCGGCACGTCGGCGGAAGTTTTCCGGGCGAGCCGAAACTCGCGATCGCCCAGGATGTATACTTTCAGACCGGAAGAACGGGTACGCACAAATGTCTACCGCCACCTGCCCCTCCTCAACCGGTACGGCTGTTTCCGACGCCGCACCGCAACCGGAATCCCCGCGAAAACCCGGCGACCGCCTGCTGAGCCTCGATGCCTACCGCGGCTTCATCATGCTGCTGCTCATCTCGGAAGGCTTCGGCTTCGGAGTGCTCAGCAACTATTCCGGCTGGCAGTGGCTGGCCGCTCAAGTGGATCATGCCGCTTGGGAGGGATGCACGTTCTGGGACCTCATCCAGCCGGCCTTCACCTTCATGGTCGGCCTCGCCATGCCGTTCGCGTTCTCGCGGAGGATCGCGCGCGGCGCAACGAACGCGGAGCTGTTCCGGCACGTCGCCTGGAGAGCCTTTGTGCTCATCGCGCTCAGCAACATTTATTCCAATTGGGGCCGGACGGGCGGATTGAAGCTGCAGTTCATCAACGTGCTCTGCCAGATCGCGTTTGGCTACGTGCTGTGCTTCCTGGTCACCCGCCTCCAGTTCAAAGCGCAGGTGGCGGTGGCGGCGGGAATCCTGCTCGGCTATTGGGCGCTCTTCGTCGCCTTCCCCGGACCGGATGGGCCATGGTCGCGGGAAGGAAACATCGGGGCATTGATTGACCTGAAGATTCTGGGATACAACTATTCCGGCTTCTACACCACGATCAATTTCATTGGAAACGCGATCACCATTCTGTTCGGCTGCTGGGCGGGCGCTCTGCTGCTCACGAAGAAGAGTCACGCGGAGAAACTGCGGATCCTGCTGGGATGCGCCGTCGCGAGCTTCGTCCTTGGGCTGGCGCTGGAGCCGTTCATCCCGATGGTGAAGCGCCTCTGGACCGTTTCCTTTGCCTTCTTCAGCGCGGGTTGGGTGATTCTGATGCTGGTCGCCTTCTATTGGATCATTGAGGTCCGGGGGGTCAAGCGCTGGGCGTTTCCGTTCCTCGTTTTGGGAGTGAATTCCCTCTTCGTCTACTCGCTCGCTCAGATCGGGATCAAGGGCTGGCTCAATCGCGGATTAAGCAGCTTCACCGGGAACTTCAGCGTATTCGGAGATCTGGGAATGATCCTGCAGCACTCGCTGGTGCTGCTCGGTCTCTGGTACGTGTGCTATTGGCTCTATCGGCGAAAGATCCTGATCAAGATTTAGCGCGCCGCGCCTCCCCGGCGAGCCCGCCGATCCGCAAGGCGTCACTGGGCGCTCGCTCCGTGTGTGCTCCGCCCGCGCGAACGGCCTTGTCTTCGGAAGCGCCCGCGCGCTTCGTGTAAAATTCATGGCATGATCAGCCGTCGCGGAGCGCTCTCCCTGGCCGGTGCCCCCCTGCTTTCCTCAGGCGCGCAAATCGCGCCGGAAGCCCGGGTCGCCGCCCACGCCAAGCTCAAGTACACCATTCCCGAGCGCTATCTGCTCGAGGAGCCCAATATCCCGTCGTACTGGGTGAACGAAGTCGAGGCGGTGGAGCGCTTTCTCCACGGCAAGGTAACGCGTGGAACGGTCTCTATCCTTGGGCGAACCGCCGGAAACCGGGAGATCCCCTTCGTCTCCTACGGCAAAGGGAGGCAGGGCCGGGGAACGAGCACCTATTCCGGGTCCATGGGATATGGTGACATCCGGGCGTATCTTGGCCCGGATTGGTCCCGCAAGGTGTATTGCGCGCTGGTGGGCGTGCATGGCGGTGAGTTTGAAGGCATCGTGGGAGCGGTGAATCTGCTCTCCGTGCTGGAGACCGGCGCGGACCTGCGCGGCAAACGCTGGCCCGCCTTGACGAAGGCCGCGGCGGGAGTCGACCGCATCCTCGTGATTCCGATTCTCAATGTGGATGGACGCGCCCGCGTGCCTCACCGCATGATCCGCCACCAGGGAACCGACGGAACCGTCCACGAATACTTCAATACGGGCGGGAAGCCCGACGGATCCCTCATCGGATGGCCGGAGTGCAAGCGAAACATCCCGCTCGATTTCAGCACCACGCAGTTTCCCGGCGGCTACCCGAACGATGCGGGGGTGAACCTGCAGCACGACGACTTCCTTGGCAATCCGCAGCCGGAAACGCGGGCGCTGCTCAGGCTCACCGCGGACGAGCGGCCGGACCTGATCCTCAACATGCACACCGGCGCGGATTTCATGCACCCGCTGCCGACGCAAATGGAAGATGCCCTCGCCGCCACCTACGAAGCGTTTTACCGGCGCGTGATGACCGCGCTCACCCTGGCCGGAACGCAGCGAAGCGGCGATCCGGCGCAGACTTCGAATCCCAACCCGCGGGGCCGGCGAACGCCCAATCTGGATACCGCCCTGAACCTTCATTGCGGGGCGCTGTCGGTGGTCGTGGAATCGCCGGCCTCCAGCTTTTCGACGGCGAAACGGGATGGGAAGCCGTACTTCCACACGCCAGACAGTCTGCTCGATGCGCAGTTGATCATGCACCAGGAGGCCATGGGGTTCCTGGCCGAAACGGGCGGCAGAGCCAAGTGGACGGCGAAGAAAGCATAGGCGCTCGGCCGCTTCCGTCGGCCTGAGACGATGCTCCCCGCAACACGAAGGGGCGAGGGCGGATGCGCGCTGCGGCCGTGGGAGGAACCAAGCCGCGCCGTGGGAGGAATCAGGCCGCGCCGTTGGGATATCCTGAACAATTCATGTCCGATTCGAAACATCCGCGGGTGATCCCGCTCGCACCCATGCCGCCGGAGAAGGTGGCCTACGCGCTGGCGCGCTATAGCCGTTCCGCCGACAGCATCCGGGAATCCCTCGAATGGGTGCGGACGCACGATTCGCAGAAGTTTCTTGAGAGTTTCTACTTCCAGTACGGGCACGCCTCTATCGCCGATCTCGGCCATCTCGCGGTCTGTTTTGAGGGGATCTCCGAACTGGTTGCCACCGAGATTGAGGACGAGCAGCTCTGGGACGGGCAGGCGAAATCGACGCGCTACCAGGATTTCTCGAAAGTCGGTGTGGTCGTGCCGCCGGGCCTCGATGCCGAACAGCGGGAGTTCTACCTGAAAGCGGCGAACGCTCTGCTTGCCGCCTATGAAGAGATCCACGCCGGCGCCTTCGCGCATCTGAAGGCGAAGCTCCCGAAGCCAGAAGAAATGAAAGCCGGCGCTTACGAACGCAGCCTGGCGGCGCGGGCCTTTGACGTGGCGCGGTATCTGCTCTTCTGGGGCATCCCCACCAACATCGGGCAAGTTACCAGCATCCGCACGCTGGAACGCCAGATTCGTCGCATGAAAGCGTCGCGCTACCCGGAACTTCGCGAAATCGGTGAGGAGGCAGGCGCGGCCTGCGCCTCGCCGGAAGTCTGTACCCTCGCGCCGGGCGACCCGGTGGAGGCGGCAGCCCCCACCCTCGCTAAGTACGTCGATGCGGATGCGTTTGAACCCGCTTCCCGCCAGGCGCTGCGGGCTTGGGCGGAAACGAATCTGCCCAGGGAAAACGCATCCTTCACCGAACACGTGGACCTGCTCAAGCCGGAGCGAAGCCTCCCGGACATCGTGGCCACCCTGCTTTACCCGGTGTGCAGCCTGCCGTTCCGGCGGCTCTACGGCCTGGCCGCCTCCTGGCCGGAGGCCAAACTGCGCGACGTGACCGCGACAGCGCTTGCGAGCCGGGGGCGCTTCGACGAACTGCCCCGTGCCTTTCGCAACGCGCCCTACGTGTTCGACATCGTGATGGATATCGGCGCTTACCGCGACCTGCATCGCCACCGCCGCTGCCAGCAGTTCCGGCAGGAGTATACGGCGGCTCTCGATACGCGCGCTTCGCTCGGCTATGAGACGCCCGCCCTGCTCGAGGAAGCCGGCTTGGCGGACCGTTACCATGCGGCGATCGAAGCGGCGCTGGCCGCGGCCCGGCAGTTGCCCGCACCGGCTAGCGAATACCTGCTGCCTTTCGGCTGCCGGGCGCGCTTTCTCTTCCGCATGGATTTTGCCGAAGCGGAGTATATCGCCAAGCTGCGCAGCGGCGTGAAAGGCCACTTCAGTTACCGCAATATCGCCTGGCGGATGCGCGAGAAGATGCGCCAGATGGAGCCGGTACTGGGCGAGTGGATGGATGCCACATCGCCGGAGATCGAAGATCCCCTCACCCGTTAGCGGCCGCCGCCGAAGCGAAGCGCGCTACGACGCCAGTTCCAGGCTCTTGATCTTCGCCGTCAGCGTGGTGCGCTTCAGCCGCAGCAGTTCCGCGGCGGCGCGTTTGTTTCCCTTGCTCCGGTCAAGTGCCTGCATCAGCAATGCCCGCTCCAGCGCGGAGACGGTAGCTTCAAAATCGAGCCCGTCTTCGGGGAGCTTTGGCGTCGCGCCGGGGGCGGCGGGCAGCCCCGCGCTTTCGCGGTCTCGGGATCGCGATGGCATCCGGAAATCTCCCGGCAGCAGCACCTCCCGGTCGCCGCTGAGCACCACCGCCATTTCCATGACGTTTTCGAGTTGCCGCACATTCCCCGGCCAGTGGTACGTGCAGAGATGGTGCATGGCGTCCTGCAGGATTCGCTTGCGCGGAATCCCCTCGTAGAAGCAGGTCTTTTCCACGAAGGTCTGGGCCAGCAGCGGAACGTCGCTCATGCGGTCCCGCAGCGGCGGAATGGAGATCGGGACGACGTTCAGGCGGTAGAAGAGATCTTCCCGGAATTTCCCCTCGCGCACACGCTGGGCAAGGTCCACGTTGGTGGCGGCCACCACGCGCACATCCACGGGAATGGTCTGCGAAGATCCAATTCGCTGGATTTCGCGCTCCTGCAGCACACGCAACAGCTTGGCCTGCAGGTCGAGCGGCATATCGCCGATCTCATCCAGAAAAATCGTGCCCTGATGCGCTTCCTCAAACCGCCCCATCCGCGCGCCCACCGCTCCGGTAAACGCGCCCTTGGTATGGCCGAAAAGCTCCGCCTCTAGAAGCGATTCCGGGAGCGCGGAACAGTTGATCGCCACCCAGGGTTTCCGGGAGCGCTGGCCCGCCCGATGAATGGCGCGTGCCACCACTTCCTTTCCGGTGCCGGTTTCCCCCGTCACCAGCACCGTGGAGCGCCTGTCTCCCACCAGTTCGATCAGGTTGCATACGGCGAACATCGCCCGGCTGCGGCCCACCAGATCCTTGCGCCACCCGCTCCCGGCAGCCGCCACCGCCTCCCGCGTTGTCCGTTCGATCCCCGATTCCACCGCCGCGCGCTCGAGCGCGTCCACCAGTTGGGCTGCGGGAGTCTCCGGGGCGAAAACGGCAAAGGCCCCTGCCCGTGCCAGCGCCGCGCTCTCTTCAACGGAAGTCTCCGCCAGCCAGACCGTCAGCGGCAGGCGCGCCTCGCTCAGTTGCCAAAGCGCCTCCAGCAACTGCTCCCGGCTCCAAGCGCCGGAAGCAAACGCTGCATCGAATACGGTTCGAGTAAGAAGTGCCGCGATCTCTCCGGGCTGATGCGCATACTCGATGATCGCTTCCGGGAATGCATCGATAAGAGCGCGTTCCGCGCCGGTGAAGTCGCCGTTTCTAAGCCAAAGCAGTCGCATTACGGAAAGAAACGGCCCCAGCGGGCACTCCCCGCTAAGCCGTTCTCTCGCAACCATCGGCTGGATGGCGAAAAAGGGTTATACGAGGTTTGCCTTACTTTCTGGAGAATCAGTCCCAGAGCGGCCCGAAAGCATGCTCTCAAATACCCTAAAGGATCTCCGTCGCATGCCGATAGATTCGCGTTACCGCACTTCGCCCATGAGCCGCCGGGCCCACGGCACCAGCAGCGCCATCACGACCGCGCTCCCCAGCGAAAACACCGTGACGAAGCCGAACAACTGCCAAAGTGGCATCGATTCATAGAATCCGGCCAGTCGCCCGCTGACGTAGTTGGCGATCGAGGGGCCCAAGAACCAGACGCCCATCACCAGTCCGGTCACCCGCTCCGGGGCGAGCTTCGTCATCGCGCTCAGGCCAACCGGGCTCAGGCACAGTTCGCCGATGGTGTGCAGCAGGTAGGTCGCCACCAGCCACATCGGGCTCACCAGGGTTCCGTTTCCGGCCGCCAGCGCGGCGAAGATCATCACCGCGAAGCCGAGGCTCACAAAAAGCAATCCGCACGCGAACTTCGTGGGGCTCGATGGCTCTTTCGATCCCAGCCAGATCCAGAGCCAGGCGAACACGGGCGCCAGCGCAATAATGAACAGCGCGTTGAGGCTCTGGTACCAGCTTGCCGGGAAACTCATTCCGAGGAAGGTATTGTTCGAGTCTCGTTCCGCGAACAGGTTCAGCGTGGAGCCGGCCTGTTCAAAGGCGCTGAAAAAGAAGATCGTCGCGACAAAGAAAATCCCCACCACAATCAGCTTGTTGCGCTCGCCCGTGGTCCAGGTGTTGAAGCCGAAGAGCCAGGTGAAGAAGGCAACCGTCACCAGGAACAGCAGCAATCCGAAGGCGTTCGACACGCTTTCCGGCGAGATTTCGATCATCCCGGCGTTGGCCAGGATGATGGCCGCGCCGATAAGCCCCGCGAGAACCAGACCGGCAACGAAGCCGCGCTTTTTCGCCATCGCCAACGCCTCGGGCGTCTTCGCGCCGGGGGGCGTAATGCCGGCGTCGCCGAGGAAACTTCTGCCCAGTGCGAACTGGACCAGCCCCAGCACCATCCCGATGCCGCCGATCATAAAGCCCATGTGCCAATCGACCCTCTGGCCCACGTAGCCGCAGACCAGGGGGGAAAGAAATGCCCCGATATTGATGCCCATGTAGTAGATAGAAAAGCCCGCATCGCGCCGTGCGTCGGTCTTCTGATAAAGCTGGCCCACCATGGCGCTCACGTTCGGCTTCAGCAGTCCCACGCCGGGGGCGATCACCATCAGGCCGTAATAGAAGAGGTTCTGTGTCGGCACGGAAAGAATGAAGTGCCCGGTGGCGATCAGAACTCCTCCAAGAAACACTGCCTTCCGCTGGCCGAGGATGTTATCGGCGATCCAGCCGCCCGGCAGAGTCAGCAGGTAGACCATCCCGGTATAGAGCCCGTAGATGGCGCCCGCCTTCACGACGTCGAAGCCCATCCCGCCGTGGTCGAGCGAAGCCGTCATAAAGAGGATGAGGAGCGCCCGCATTCCGTAGTAGCTGAAGCGCTCCCACATCTCCGTGAAGAAGAGGGTGGAGAGGCCGCGCGGGTGGCCGAAAAACGCCTTGTCCCACTTGGGATCGCCCAGACTGGTGCCGCCGGAGTTTGCAATGTCGCTCATGGATTCGTATTACCTTCGGGGATTCTTGTTTCGTTGGGGAATGGGGAGGAGGATGTGGAGGGACCTAGTTCATCCATCTAATCTATTGTTACCCGTGCGTCCACGCAACACGCGCGCTGGTTTGCCGGCACCCCCATTTGCGCCGCCTCCGCGCAAAAAGCGCGTGGAAGACGCTTGCCCCCATCTCTCAAGATCAATATAATCGGGCAATCCAACTGGGTCTTTCGCCTTCAATCTGGCGCTGGGTGACTATGTCGAAATTTCTTGTGAGTGCGTTCGCCCTTGCGGTTTCCCTGTTTGCCGGGAAGGGCCTCATCCCTCTCGCGCAATCCGCTCCGGCGGTTGGAGAGAAGCCGGTCGATTTCCAGCGGGAGATCCGCCCGCTGCTCTCGGACCATTGCTTTGCCTGCCACGGCCCGGATATCAGCTCCCGCATGGTGAAGCTCCGCTTTGATCTCAAGGAGGAGGCGTTCGCCACCCGAAAGAACGGCCCGCTCATCGTTCCAGGAAAGGCCGAAGAGAGCCTGCTCTACAAGCGCATTTCAGAGCCTGTGGCCGCCAAACGGATGCCGCCCCCGTTCGCGCACAAGGATTTGAAGCCGGAGCAGATCGATGCCGTCCGGCGCTGGATCAACCAGGGTGCGAAATGGGAAGAGCACTGGGCTTGGAAAGCGCCCGTGAAGCAGGCGCCCCCGGCTGTGAAGAGCGAAACCTGGGTGCGCAACGCGATTGACCGCTTCGTGCTGGCGCGGCTGGAGGCCGAAGGGCTGGCACCCGCTCCGGAAGCCGACAAGCGCACGCTCATCCGGCGCGTTGCCCTCGATCTCACCGGCCTGCCGCCCCGGCCCATTGAGGTCGAGGCCTTCCTGAACGACAAGACGCCGAATGCCTACGAGAAGATGGTGGACCGGTATTTCGCCTCTCCGCACTATGGCGAGCATCGCGCCCGCTATTGGCTCGATGCCGCCCGCTACGCCGACACACACGGCATCCATATCGATAACTACCGCGAGATCTGGCCCTATCGCGACTGGGTGATCGCGGCCTACAACCGCAACATGCCCTTTGACCAGTTCACGCTGGAACAACTGGCCGGCGACATGCTGCCCAACCCCACACTCGATCAGCGCATCGCGACGGGCTTCCAGCGCTGCGGCGTCACCACCAACGAAGCGGGCATTATCGAAGACGAATATGAAGAGATCTACGCCAAGGATCGCGCCGACACCGTGGGCGCCGTCTGGCTCGGGATGACCGTCGGTTGCGCCACCTGCCACGATCACAAGTTCGACCCCATCAAGGCCGCGGACTTTTACGCCCTCGGCGCTTTCTTTCGGAACACGACCCAGCACGTCTACGATGAGAACGTCTACGACACCCAGCCCACCATCGTTGTGCCCCGCGAGAAGGACCGCGAGCGCTGGCTTGCGCTGACGGCGAAGCGCGGGGAGTTGCTGAAAGCGATGGATGCCATGCGGGCCACGCCCCCCGCGGGATTTGCCGCCTGGCTCGCCAAGCGCGCGCCCGTCGCGGCGGCAATCCCACTCGCGAAGGAAGATGAACTCTACACCGCCAGTTTCGCTGGTCTGCTGGCGGGCAATTCCGCACTTAGCCTGGGTGAGTCTCCGGTGGCGGGACGAAAAGCGGCCTGGTTCCCGGCGGAGGACAATCCGGGCCTGGCCATCGAGAACTTCCCGGATTTCCAGGCGGAGAAGCCATTCTCCATGAGTGTGCAGTTTTTCCTGCCGGAGAAACTCGTGAACTACAACATTGCCGCCCGGCGCGATTCTCGCGCGGCGGGCAAGGGCTGGACGCTCTCCGTCGGAGACCGCACCGTGAACTTTATTCTCGTCGGCGGCGCGAAGGATTCCCTCGAGTTCCGAACCGACCGTCAGGGGCTGTTCAAGAACGGCGTTTGGAATCACATCACGGTCAGCTATGACGGCTCCCGGATGCAGACCGGTCTGCGCATGTATGTCAATGGGCTGCCGGTGCCGCTTCATGGCAGGCAGATCAAGCCCGAGGAATTGCGCGGCGACATTGATGCGAAAGTTCCCCTCGTGCTGGGTTCCGGCCTGCCGAAGGGCGCAATCGCGGATTTCCGGGCGTTCCGTCGGGTCGTTTCGGAGAGCGAGGCCGCGATGCTCGCCGGGTGGCCGTACATCGAAGCCGCGCTGGCCAAGAGTTCGGACTCTCTCGATGCCGGCGAGAAGCAAGCGCTCCTCGGCTATTACCTCACCGCAGAGGATGGGGAGTATTTCAAGCTTGCCTCCGCTCTGGACGAAGTGAACCGCGAGGCTGCCAGGATTGCCGCGAATGGAGCGGTCACGCTGGTGATGCAGGAACGCGAAGACCAGAAGCCCTTCGCCCATGTGCTTCACCGCGGCGCTTATGATCAGCGCCGGGAGAGGGTGGAGGCGCACACGCCCAGCGTTCTGCCGCCCATGCCGCAAAGCCTCCCCCGCAATCGCCTGGGTCTGGCCAAATGGCTGATGAGCGAGATCAACCCGATGACGGCGCGCGTAACCGTCAATCGCATGTGGCAGGAGGTTTTCGGCACCGGCATCGTCCGCACCGCCGATGACTTTGGCAGCCAGGGAGAAGCCCCCGTCAACCAGCCGCTGCTCGATTGGATGGCCATCGATATGCGCGAGCACGGCTGGGATGTGAAGCGCTTTTACAAGCAATTGCTGATGTCGGCCACGTACCGGCAGGCCGCGATTGCCACTCCAGAGAAGCTGGAGAAAGATCCGCAAAACCGGCTCCTCAGCCGCGGTCCGCGCTTCCGCATGGATGCCGAAGAGGTGCGGGACTATGCGCTTTCGGCGAGCGGCTTGCTCGCGCCCCGGATCGGCGGACCCAGCGTGCGGCCCTATCAGCCGGAAGGCATCTGGGAGGCGGTGGCCATGGAGAGTTCGAACACCCGCCACTATAAGCCGGATGTGGGAGAAGGTCTCTATCGCCGGTCCCTCTACACCTTCTGGAAGCGCAGCGCGCCGCCGCCTTCGATGGAGATTTTCAACGCCCCAACCAGGGAAAACTGCACCGTCTATCGGGAGCGCACCAACACCCCGCTGCAGGCCCTGGTGACGATGAACGATCCCCAATATTTCGAGGCCGCCCGCGTGCTGGCCGAGCGCAGCCTTCAGGAGGAGCCGACGTTTCGCAGGCGCGTAAACCGGATGGCCCGGCATTTGCTGGCCCGGCCCCTCAATCTGAAGGAGATGGCTTTGGTGGAAGGCGCGTTCAGAGATTACAAGGTCTATTACACGGCGCATCCACAGGATGCCCATGCCATGCTGCGGCATGGCGCGTCACCGCCCGATCCGTCGCTTCCCGAAGGCGAGTTCGCCGCCTATACCATGCTCGCGAACCAGTTGATGAATCTTGATGAGGTGCTGAACAAATGAGCCGCCGCCCGCTTCTTGAGCCCGATGACGAAGGACACTACACGGCGCGGGCGCATGCCCTCGACCGCGATTCCCACCGCCGCCTTGCGTCGGGCCGCCATCCGATCGACGCTCTCGCGCGGGAGATGGCCGTGGAGGAATCCCGCCGGCGCTTCTTCGGCCGCGGCGCGCAGGGGATCGGCGCGCTGGCGCTGGCGCACCTGCTGGGCGAGAACGCGTTCGGGCAGAGCGCGCCCGCCAATCGGTTCGCGGAACCCAAGCGCATCGGCGGCCTGGACGCGCTGCCTCACTTTGCCCCCAAGGCGAGGCGCTGCATTTATCTGCATCTTGTGGGCGCTCCGCCGCAGATAGAAACGTTTGACTACAAGCCCAAGCTGCAGGCGCTCTTCGATACCGATCTGCCGGAATCCATCCGGCAGGGCCAGCGCCTCACCACGATGACCAGCGGACAGACGCGCTTTCCCATCGCCCCCTCCGTCTTCAAGTTCGCGCAGCACGGCAAATCCGGAGCCTGGGTCTCGGAACTGCTCCCCTACACCGCGAAGATGGTGGACGATATCGCCATCGTTCGCAGCATGCATACGGATGCGATCAACCACGAGCCGGCCATCACGTTCTTCCAGACCGGCTTCATGATCGCGGGACGCCCGTGCATCGGGAGCTGGATGAGCTACGGCCTGGGCACAATGAACGCGAACCTTCCCGCGTTTGTCGTCCTGCAGGCGAAGCACAAGCATCCCAAGGCCAACGTGCAGGCCATTTCCGCCCGGCTCTGGAGCGCGGGGTTCCTCTCCGGCGAATACTCGGGCGTCGGGCTGCGCAGTGCCGGGGACCCCGTTCTCTTCATCAGCAACCCCGAGGGAGTTCCTCCGGAAATGCGCCGCCGCATGCTCGATGGGCTCGGCAAGATGAATGAACTCAATTTTCAGCAGTTCGGAGACCCGGAAACGAAGACCCGCATCGCTCAGTACGAAATGGCCTATCGCATGCAAAGCTCCGTGCCCGAGCTCACCGATCTTTCAAAAGAGCCGGAGAGCGTTTGGGAAAGCTACGGACCCGATTCCCGCGAGCCCGGCAGCTTTGCCAACTCCGTGCTCATGGCCCGCCGTCTGGCCGAGCGCGGCGTGCGCTTCATCCAGCTTTACCATCGCGGATGGGATGTCCATGGCAACCTGCCCGAAGTGCTCGCGAGCCAGTGCAAGGAAATCGATCAGCCGTGTTACGCGCTCGTGCAGGATCTCAAGCAGCGCGGCATGCTCGACGATACCCTCGTGATTCTGGCCGGGGAATTCGGCCGCACGGTCTATTGCCAGGGCCGCCTCACCGCCACGGATTACGGGCGGGATCACCATCCCCGCGCCTTCAGCCTCTGGATGGCCGGCGGCGGCATCAAGCCCGGCATCGTCCATGGAGAGACCGACGATTTCAGCTACAACATCACGAAAGATCCCGTGCATGTCCGGGATTTCCACGCCACGCTGATGCAGTGCTTCGGCATCCAGCACGAGCGGTTTACCTACAAGTATCAGGGCCTGGCCATGAAGCTCACGGGAACCGATCCCTCGAAGGTCGTGAAGGCGCTGCTCGCGTGAAGTGCGGGCGGGCAGCGGCCCTCCCCGCCTCCGGTTCAACAATGCGCCTCCGGTTTGGCGATGCGCCTACTGGATCGTGCTCGCGCCTTGAATTCCCTGGTCGGCAGTCGCGATGTTCTTGTTCGTGTAGTTGTCCAGATTGATGACGGCGGTGTACTTCGATTGCGTCAGAATCTCCGAATGCGTCGCCGCGATAATCTTGAACTTCCGCTGGTCCGCCAGTTCCAGCATCATCTTGAGCACGCGGCGCTGGTTTGAGGGCGAAAGCGCCATCTCCGGCTCATCCAGCAGCAAAATGGTGCCGTCGGGGAAGCTCGGGAAGGTCTGGTTGAACATGGAAAGCATCACTTGCCCATGACTGGCCATCTGCAGGAATTCGAGCATCTCCGGCTGATCTTCAAACAATTCGAGATGCGTGCGCGGGTTATGCGCTTCGGCGTCGAAGAGGAAGACGTTTCCCGTATCGACGTCCTGCGTGTCGAGCTTGTACACATAGCCGTCCGCCTTTTCCCCTTTGAGGGCAAGGTGAATCGAATGCAGCAAGGTGGATTTGCCGCTCCCGTTCTCCCCTTGGATGAGGGTCACCGGAGGTCGCAGATCCATGATGATCGGCATGTGGAAGTTCAGATTAACCAAAATAGGGTGAGCGAGGATTCTTAGAAACATGATTCCCGATCCCGGCCAGAAAGACGCCGCCAAGAGCGCTCCAGAGCCGCAAAAGTCTATAGATGATCCCCGGCCGGAGGAGTTCCAACTCTTTCCGAACCGGCGTGTCGCCTGGGGTGGGGCGCCGAACGAATGGAGCGAACTCGCCGCCGCCCGGCAGCGGAGCGACCTTCCGCTCCTCGATCTCACGATATCGAATCCAACCCTTGCCGGTCTGGGGGATGCCGAACTGCCGCTGCATCTTGCCTTCGCGTCGGCCCCCGCCTTTGTCTATAACCCGCACCCCCAGGGTGCGCCCGCCGCGCGCGAAGCGGTGGTATCCTGGTACGCTGATCGGTCTCCGTTCGCCCCCTCTGTCATTCTCTCGCCAGAGCGGATTCTGCTCACCGCCTCCAGCAGCGAATCCTATGCATTCCTCTTCCAGGCCCTGTGCGAGCCGGGTGATGAGGTGCTTGTGCCCCAGCCTTCCTATCCCTTGTTCGAGTATCTGGCGGGGCTGAGCGGCGTCCGGCTGGGCTTCTACCGCCTTCGTTACCAAGGGGAGTGGCAGATCGATTTCGATTCGCTGGCGCATGCCATCACGCCGCGGACCCGCGCCATTGTCGTGGTGAACCCGAACAACCCCACCGGCAGCTACCTTCGGGAAACGGAGCGGCGTCAACTGCTCGGAATCTGCGCCGCCCATCGCCTGGCGCTGATCGCGGATGAGGTCTTTGAGGAGTTCCCGCTCTCCGTGGCGAATGTCCAGCGGGCCACGTTTTCTTCGCCGCAGCGGCAGGCTCTCTGTGTTTCGCTTGGGGGGCTTTCAAAGTCGGCCGGTCTGCCCCAGATGAAGCTGGGCTGGATGCTCCTCAACGGTCCGGATGCAGCGGTTGCCGCCCTCCTGGAGCGCCTGCTGTTGGTGGCGGATACGTACCTGTCCGTTTCCACCCCGGTCCAGGCCGCGCTCCCGGCCCTTCTTGCATTCGGCCGCTCGGTGAGCGGCGCGATCCGTTCGCGCGTGGCGGCAAACCTCCTCACGCTTCGCGAGGCCGCCGCCGGCGCGCCTCACCTGAGCGTGCTGCCCGTGGAAGGCGGGTGGAACGCGGTACTCCGCCTGCCCGGCATTCTGACCGATGCCCAATGGTGCGCCGGCCTGATCCGGGAGGCGGGCGTCCTCGCGCAGCCGGGCTATCTCTACGACTTTGAAGAGGAGGCCATGCTTGTGGTAAGCCTCCTTGCGAATCCCGAGGTGTTTGCGCCGGGCGTGGAGCGGCTCTGCGCGCAAGTGGAAGGCGTGGCGCGCGGAGTTGCCCCGTAGCCCGCGTGCATCTGAAAGCGCTGCCGCCGCCTACCAGCGTTCGCTCTCCCGCCGGCCGCGGTATCCGCCGCCCCCGCCCCCTTCCGTGCGCGGCCGCGCTTCGTTGATCACCAGCGCGCGCCCCATCATTTCCCGCCCATTGCAGGTGTTGATGGCTTCCTCGGCCAAAGCGCGATCCGCAATCTCGGCGAAGCCGAAGCCCCGGGATTCGCCCGACGTCCGGTCCCGCACCACGGTGGCCTGTTCGGCCTGATAGCCAGCCTCGGCAAACCACGCCAGGATGTCCTCTTCCATCGCGCGGAAGGGCAAATTGCCCACATACAGTCTCACCATTCGATAGCTCCTTCTATTCGGTTCTGTCTCCGTTAGCGGGAAACCATTGGCAACCTGGATCACATCTCGCGCCCGGCATGAAACGCAGCACTCTATAGTTGTGGATCGTGATGACGTTTAGGAATGGCGTTGCGGGTAGCGGTGCAATCTGGTCGTAAGCGAGCCCTCTCTCACGGAAAACAACAACCGATTGGATAAAGAATAGCCGCAACCCGAACAAAACTCAACGAAAAATTGCATCCGATCGTTCCGCGGCGTGAAAAGCGGGCGGGGGTTCCGCGCCACACGGAACCCCCCGAGAGAGAGCGTGCACGCCGGGCGCGGCGTCGCTGTGACCCCCGACCAGCGGGCACCTGCCTAGAACGCCCGGGTCCGGCTGTTCGACGTTCCCACGCTGTTCGTCAGCGTCACCGTAACCGATGCCACGGCGTTGCTGCCGTTATGCACGGTAAATGGAATCGTCAGCTTGAAGGCGCTTCCATTCGCTCGGCCGGGCGCGCCGTCGAACCATGCCGTTGCGCCGGTTGTCAGCGGAATGGTGAGTTCCGTCGTTTGCAGATTCGTTCCGGCCGCCGGGACGAACGTAACCCGCGCCGAAGTCAAATCCCGGGGCGTCGAGTAGCCGGTGATTGCCACTGTGAACCCTCCGCTCGTGGCTTGCACGGCCAGGTTGTCCGCAAGAAACGGAGCGCTTGGGGCAATGACAAATTCCTGGGAGGCTGCCGGCCCTCCCCCGGAAATCGCCACGGTCACGCGCGCGGTTCCCGCCACGGTTCCGGTTTGCACCCGCTGCACGGGCAGCCCCTCGAACACCGCCTGCGTGGTATTCGCCGGAATCGTGAACTCCGCGGTCCGCTTCCCATTCAGGAAGAGCACCTTCGGGTCGTCCACATTGCCGGGAACGTTCGGCGTGAACGTCAGCGTCGCTGTTCCTTTCAGTTCCAACGGGTAGGCTTGGGCCAGTTGCACTAGCACATCCTTCTGTTCCGCCGGAACCGGGTTCACGAAGCTTTGAAGCGTGATTGCGGGTATTGGCGTCGAGGTCACGGCGATTGTGAACTCGCGCGAGGCCGTCTGCCCCATCGAGTCTCTTACCGTCAGGGTGAACGTCGATGTTTGGGCACCCGCACTTGGCACTCCCACAATGCGGGCGCTGCCAGGCTTGCTGGCCGTGTCAAAATTTAGCCCTTGTGGCAGCGTTCCCGCGGTGAGTTGCCACGTGTATCCAGGCGTCCCGCCTGTCGCCGAAACTTCCTGGTCATAGCCCTGCCCCACCGGAGCCGGTGGCAGCGAGGCCGTGCTGATTACCGGCAGCGGCCCTCCCACGGTTAGCGTATAGACTCGGGTTGCCTCGCGAATCGCGGTCGATGCCTGCACGGTGAAGGTGCGCGTTCCCACAGTTGAGAACGACCAACTCAGCAGCCCGGACGGGCTGAGCGTAAGCCCGGCCACGTTTCCAGCCAATGACCAGGTTACGGTGGGCTCCTCCGCGCTCTGGCCGCTAAGTGAAAGCTGTTGGCTGTCAGGGACATTCACCGCTGCGCCGGGCAGTGTTTCCGGCTGGATGCGGAGCGCGTTCGCCAGCACTAGAACCGTCAGCGTCCGCGACACTTGCGTGTTCCCCGCGTCGCGCAGCGTCACTTCCAGCGGGAAGTTTCCTGGGATGGTGGGCGTGCCCCGCAGCCGGATATTCCAGATCTGGCGAATGTCGTCGTTCAGTGTGTCCACCTGGAAGCCCGCCCTCGCCAAGGTGGCTGCCTGTGCGGTATCGACCGCAAATCGATAGGGCGGGGTTCCATTCAAGGCGGAAATCGTTACACCCGCGCCCGCCGGGCCGTAGGGCTGGTTTACCACGCCGAAAGGAACGGTGGCCGTGGAGAGGTCCAGTCCTCCGCCGGAAACCAAGAGCTGCAGCGTCTTCACGGGGGTTGTCAGGCCGGAAGACGTGTGCTTCGCGCTCACCCGCAGCGTGAAGCTCTGCGATGGCGAGGAGATGGGGCCGGGAGTTCCCACGAACACACCCGTCGCCGGGTTGAAGGTAACGCCGTCCGGCAGCGAGGCCTGTCCGCTGACGAGCGTCCATTGGTAATCCGTCGGAGGCGCGGTGGGCCCGCCCGCTAGGGCCAGCGGTGCCGAGTATGCAATCCCGACACGCGCTTGAGGCAGAGATGTCGTGCTGATTACGAACTCCTGCACCGTCAGGGAGAAGCTCTTCTGGCCGGACGATTGCCCTGGGTTCTTGTCGTCCACAACGCGGACAGTGAAATTGAACGTCCCCGCTGCACTGAGGGTTCCGCTCAGGACGCCCGTGCCCGCGTTCAAATTGAGGCCACCCGGCAGTGTGCTCCCCGTCGCGACGGACCACGTGAAGTTCCCGTTTCCGCCCGTGGCTTCCAAATCCACGCTGAATGCCGTGCCCACTGTGCGCGTGCCCAGATTCGGTTCGTTCGTGATCGTGAGCGTCGTATCCCCGATCACCGTAAAGGTCGACACATTCGAGGCGACCCCGTTGACCGCCACCGTCACCGGAACATCGCCCGGCGCGGTCAGCGCGGAACCCGGTATGGTGAGCAGCGCGGTCGTTACCGGGCTGCCCGTGACCGCCACCGCTCCCGGCAAGATAGCGGTCCCTCCGAAATTCACGGAGGTTTCTCCAGGAACGAAGCCCTGGCCTGCGATCTGAAGCACGAGGTCCGTGTTGCCCGCCGCCCGGCTGGATGGGGTGAGGGCGCTAATCACCGGCGCGATTGTCAGGGACAATACTTTGGTTGCCGCGGCCGTGTTGGAGTCGCCGTCGTCCACCTGCACCGTAAACGGGAAAACACCGGCAGCCGTTGGAGTGCCGGAAATTACCCCGTCGCCGGCGCCCAAGTTCAGTCCCGCGGGAAGCGTGCTGCCCGAAGCCAATGACCACGCATACGGGCCGCCGTCGCCGCCGCTCGCCGCAAGGGCCGTCGTATATAGGGTCCCGGCCGTTCCGCCAGGAAGCGGGGAAAGCGTCACCACCTGGAGCGCCGGATTCCCGATCGTGATCGCGATGGACGCCGACGTGGCGGTCTGCTGCGGGCTGCCACTATCCGTCACCTTCACCGTCACAGCAGCCGCTCCCGCCTGAGTCGGCGTTCCGGAAATGGCGCCCGTGCTCGGATCAAGAACCAGCCCCGCTGGCAGCGTTCCGCTATCGAGGGAATACGTGAGCGGTGCCGTGCCTCCAGCAACGGATGGATTCGCCTGGGCAATGCCCGTGCCCCTGGTGCCATTGATCGTCGCGGGATAGCTGAGAGTCAGTTTCGGGAGGATCGTGAACGTCCGCGGTTGCGAATCCATATTGCCCGGATTTCGTACCCGCACACTAACCGTCCGTGCGGATGCCAGAGAGGCGGCGGGAACGAGTGCCGTGATCTGTGTTGCGGTCTGGCTTGCCGGAGTCAGTGAATCCAAGCCGAACAGCACAACCGCTCCACTTTGAAAGTCGCTGCCCGTCAGCGTGAGCAGTGTATCCGCCGCCCCCGCGACCGCGGATTCGGGCGAAATCGAAGTGAGTACAGGAGCAATCCCGCTCACAGTGAATGGGAGGCTGCTCGAAGTCTGGCTATCCGGGTTGCGTACTGATGCCTGCACCACTCCCGGCGTCGTGAGCAAAGTCCCCGGAATTGTGGCGCTCAGTTGCGTTGCGCTTCCGAATATCGCCGTTACGTCCGTGCCGCCGAACACCAGTGTTGCCCCGTTCACAAAGTTCGTTCCCGTAACGGTGACGGCCAGCGGACCGCTGCCGGCCACCGCCGAGTTCGGGTTCAACTGCGTCAGGGTGGGCGCTGGCAAAGGAGCGGGTGTCACCGTGAAGGTGACGGCATTCGAGTCGGGGACGGCGGGATTGCGCACCACCACCGTCTTTGCGCCCGCCGTCGCGATGCTGGCCGCGGGAACGGTTACGGTAAGCTGGGTGGCGCTCGTCGTATCCGGTGTGAGGGGAGTCCCGTCAAAAACCACACTCGAAGCGCTTACGAAATTGGTGCCGGTCACGGCAAGCGTGAAGCCCGCCGAGCCCTCCGTCGCCGTATTCGGGTTGATTCCGCTAATCGTCGGAATGCCCACGATGGTGAAAACCGCCGGTGCCGAAACCTCATTCCCCGGCGCGGGATTGCGCACGGTGACATTCACCGTGCCCGGATCGCTCAGCAGGCTCACCGGGATCGTTGCCTTCAGGGAAGTAGCGCTCTCGAACGTCGTCGCAAGGTTGGTCGACCCAAACACCACCACGGACCCGCTCACAAAGTTCGTCCCAGTTACCGCGATCTCCTGCGGGATGGTCTGGTCTTCCACCACCGAACTGGGCGTCAGTCCGCTGATCGTCGGGACCTGCGCAAGCAGTGGAACCGCGGATGCCAGCAGCAACGCCGCCGTCCAAAAGCCGAGTCTCAAATCTCCTGCTCTTCGCTGCCGTGTCAACGCTCGAAACTGGGCCAACGTTCGCAAATGTGCCATCGCTCTTCTCCGGATGCGCCTGTTCTCGTCCGACTCCGTGCCGCTTCGTGGTCGTGGCCGCCTAGGGCGCGCTAAACCCTGGGGTCCCCGCGGTAATTGTCACCGGAGCTGTGGGCGGCGTAACCGGCGGCGTGCCGGGGTTGCCAGAAGAACCGGAACTGCCGCCTCCGCTCAGCGCGACCGCCGCGCCAACGCCTCCCGCCACCGCAAGCAGCACCCCGATCAGGACGCCCTTGTTGCTTCCGCCGCTCGTCTTCGCCGCCGGGGCTGCATTGGTCTGCGAAATGCGCGCGGCCGTCCGGTTCCCTCCGGAGGACGCCGTCACCCGGATCTCAAAAGCACCCACGACGTTGTTGGGCCGCATGCCCTGGATGCGCGCCACGCCCTTGTCGTCGGTGGTGACGCTTGCCTGGTTGCCGCCATCCACAAAGATGGCGCTCGCCCCCATCGCCGGCGTCGTAAAGCTCACCGTCGCCCCGGCCACCGGTTTTCCAGCGGCATCCACCACCCGAACCACCGGAGAGCGCATCGTCATTTCCCGGACGTTGTTGATGGAGCCCTCGCCCTCCATCACCTCGATCCGCAGCGGGTCTCCTGTCGCCTGCTGCGCGAGTGCCGCGCCCATTGCCGGGCCGGGCAGGAGCGTCACCGTCAACGCCAGCGATATCCACCCGGAGGTGCCCAGGGAAGCACACGCCCGCCAGAATCCTCGAAGTTGGTTTTGAAAGGTCATTTGCCCTCCCGCTTGCCTCATGGAACCGTGAAACTGCCGCCTCGTGCGTATCTTACGCGCGAGTTTTCTCGCGAAACAGATCTTTGCGATGCGGCAATTATAACGTAGCGCTTCGCTTTAGATGTCTTGTTCCGGCAAACGTTTACACTCGCAAACTGCCCCATCTTTCCCTTGCATTTGCCGAAGTACTCTTTGTAAAGTTATGGCAGTACAACCAGGACTGTTTCACTACTTCTATGGCATCCAAGCCGGTCGAGCTTCCACTCTCTTCCTGGGCGCCTCCCGCGAGTCCTCTGCGCATCGAGTATTCGAACGAGGTGATGGAGGAGATGCGTGCCCGCGCCGCGGGAGGTTTCTATGCGCTCTCCAGGGGTGGGGTGGAAGTCGCGGGCCTGCTCCTGGGCAGCGTCCAGCACGATTCCATCCGCGTCCTGGCGCAACTGCCGTTTGAGATCGAATACGCTTACGGACCCGTCTTCGCACTCTCTCCTCGCGATCTCGCGCAGCTTCGCAAGCTGATCGAAGACGTTTCCAACGGCAACCTCGCGGACTCCGCCCACGGCAAGGCATACCGCGTTCTGGGTCTTTACATTTCACACTCGCGCGGGGGCATGACGCTTTCGGAAGAGGAAAGCCGCTTGGTTGACCAGCTTTTCCCCCACGCATGGCAAACCGTGCTGATTCTGAAGCCGTCGCGCACGTCGGAAACCGCCGCCACCTTTTTTGTTCGCGAACACGATGGCGAAATGCGGGCGAATCAGCCATACGGGTTGTTTGTGGTGACGCCCGCCATGGGAGAGCGTCGCGCGCGCCGGGCTCTTTCCGCGGACTCCTCCCTGATCGCCCTCGCCGACGCCGCCAGCAACGCGAACGAGCGGGAGGCTCCCGCCGCTAGCGCTCAGCCGCTTCCTCCGCCGCCCGCGCCGCCGAGAGCGGAACGTCCACCTTCGGCCCCTCGGCTGTCGGAGGAAGACATTCTCGCCCGGCGCGCACTGCCGGAGGTGCCGCCGGCTCCACCGCCTATCCCGCCGCGGGCCTCCGCCGCGCTCCCGGCCGAACCCCGTGAGCAATCGCTTCCCGGCGTGGACAACAGCCATGCAGCGCCGGAAATGCCGAAGGCGGAAGCGCGCGAGATTGAGATGCTTTCTCTCCCCCGGCCGCTGGCCGCGCTGGTTGTGGAGCCGGACGCGCCCGTCGCTTCCCCGCCGCTGCCTGCCGCCCCGGCCCCGCCTGAGCAGCCCACCGCGTCGGTTGCCAAACCGCCGGAATGGCACGAAGAAGAGCAGCCGTCCCCGCGCTATCGCGCCACGCCGTGGCTCCGCTGGGCCATCCCGTCGGTGGCGCTGGTGCTCCTGCTGGTCCTGGGCTACCTCGTCTATCACGCGCTCAACAGCGTTTCGCCCACGGTGATGTTCTTCACCCGCAACGCGGGAGAAGGCCCCGAAGTGATCTGGCAACTGAAGGGGCTGGGTGACGCCCGCTCCGCCGTCATCACCATTG
Source organism: Bryobacterales bacterium (assembly GCA_039812845.1). Taxonomy (GTDB): domain Bacteria; phylum Acidobacteriota; class Terriglobia; order Bryobacterales; family Bryobacteraceae; genus JACTMJ01. The sequence continues at coordinate 5,419 of JBDIBK010000052.1, read as the reverse complement.
AGACCGATGGGGAGACCCGGCGTATCGACCTCATCCGCGCCGGGCGGCTCTCTGGCACCTACAAAGCCCCCTTCCTGAAAGAGAATTCCAGGGTAGTTCTCGATATCCAGCGCGCCTCCGGGGAAGCGATTCATCGGGTTGCGACCCTGGTTTCCGCCGATTCCGTCGTGGACTATCTCAGCGGCGGATTGATGCCGGATTCTGTCCCTGTCACAGCGGCAGAGCCTGAGGGGGCTACGGACGGGAGCGGCGTCGCTATGGGGACCGCTTCCGGGGCAACGCCGGATCTCGCGCTTTCCGTGCGCGGGCCCGAGCCGATTCTGGCCACGCCGGTAGAGAACGAAAAAGCGCCCCTAGCGCCTGTCGCCACCGCTTCCGCCGCGCCCCCGGCCATAGTGCCTTCGACCGCCACGGGTGCGGCTGCCGCAAAGCCACCGGCCACACAGCAGGAAGCGGCGCGTGTCGCTGCGTTGCCCGCCGCGGGGCTCAATCGCCCGCAAACGGTTGTTCCGCCCCCGCAAGCTCCCAGCCCGGAGGTGCCCTTGCAGGCGCGGGTCACGGAGGCTCCGCCGAATGTGCGCACCGAAACCCCCCGGCCCGAATCAAACCGCACCGAACCCCCCCGGCCCATGCAGACGGCACAATCGAATTCCGCGCCGCGCGCGAACGCGGGGGGCGGCTCCGTCGCGCCGGTTGCGTCGAACCCGACCGCTCCCACCAGCGTCGTCCGGCCCGCGCAGAATCTTCCGCCGGTGCAGCCCGCGCCCCCAGCCGCCGGTGCGGCCATTCCAGGGGTGAAGCCGCCCGGCCCCGCGAAGCCGGCGCCGGCTCGCGTTTCCGCCGGACGCAGCATCTGGACCGGCACTCTGCGGAAGAATCAAAGCCTGCAAATCAACGGCAAAGAGGCGAGCCTGGGCATTCTGAGCGCCTCACTGCCGGGCTATCCCGTGCGGGTGAATGTGCTTCCAGGGGAGTTTACGCCACAGGGGCTGGTGATTTTCACGTCGAATCCGCGCTACCAGAACGTGCAGAATCCCGTTGAGCCGCCCGGCCCCACGAACGGCTGGAACCAGACCCGGTACCGCTACGACCCCGCTCGCGCTCATTCGCTGATCGTCACCGTCCCCCCCAGTGCCTCCAATGGCTGGCAGGGCGTGGCCCTCCAGAACGGCGACAAGAATATCAGCATGTTTGTGATTGACTGGCAAGCGGTGGAGCCCTAAGCGTGGCGCTTTCTTCCTGGCCACCGCCGGCAAAGGCTTTCTTGCGCAGTGGGCGCTTCCGGCAGGGTTGGAGGGAGAAAATCTATCCCAACACAAAGAGGCGCGCCTTGTGGCCGCGCCTCTTCGGGGATCGGGAATGGATAAAGCGGAGCCTTATGCGGAGCGGACCGCGTGGCTTTGGCGCTTGTGCGGGGCGGGTCCGGCCTTCTTGGCCCGGGGCGCGCCGGAGCGTGGACGGGCACTCGGCCTTCTCTCCGCTTTCGAGCGCGCTTCCGCCGCCAGCCTTCCGCCGGCTTCCGTCCTCACGCTGGCGGCCGCGGCCCGATGCTCTTGCAGCGCCGCGTGTTGCAGGCTGCGCGGGAGCGGCTGGAGCTGCAGCCGGGTGTTCAGCGCTTTCTCAATGCGGCGCACTTCCGCGCGTTCGCCCGGCATCACAAACGTGTGCGCGATGCCGGTTTGCCCGGCGCGGCCCGTGCGTCCCACCCGGTGGATGAAGTCTTCCGGCACCTGCGGCAGGTCGTAGTTCACCACATGGGAGATGCTGTCCACATGGATGCCGCGAGAGGCGACGTCCGTGGCCACAAGAATGCGGTATTCGCCGTCCTGAAACCCTTTGAGGGCTTTGTTCCGCTGCGATTGCGTTCGGTTGCCATGGATGGATGTGGCCGCGAAACCGGTGCGGTCCAACTGCCGGGCGAGCTTTTCCGCGCCGTGCTTGGTGCGCGCGAATACCAGAAAGGTTCCGTCTTCCTCTTCGAGCAGGTGCCGAAGCAGGTCATACTTGCCCTCCTTGGCTATCTCGTAGGCATGGAGTTCCACCTGCGCGGACGCCTCCGACGTGGGGCCGATCGCGATGCGGGCGGGGTTGTGGACGTGCTTGTCGATCAGATGCGCCACCGATTTTTCGATGGTGGCGGAAAAGAACATCGTCTGCCGCTGCGCGGGAATGACGGCCAGGATGCGCTGGATGCTGGGCAGGAAGCCCATATCGAGCATACGGTCCGCTTCGTCGAGCACCAGGATCTTGTTGAAAAACGGCTGCACCAGCTTGCGCTGAAGGAAATCCTCCAGGCGGCCGGGGGTGGCAATCAGCACCTGCGCACCGCGCTTGACGGCGTCGATCTGAGGGCGCTCATTCATGCCGCCCACAATCACCGCGGATTGAATCCCGGTGCCGGCGGCTACTTTGACGAAAGTCTCTTGAATCTGAAGAGCGAGTTCGCGGGTTGGGCTCAGCACGATGGCCTGCACGCCAGGCCGGCGGCGGCCGTGCATCAAAGTTTCGAGCATGGGGAGCACAAACGCCAGCGTCTTGCCGGTGCCCGTTTGCGCGGTAGCCACCACGTCGCGGCCCTCAAGGGCGGGGGGGATGGCTTTGGATTGGACGGGAGTAGATTGCACAAAGTTGTGCTTCGCGAGATTGTTCTGCAAAACAGAACACAGGGGTAGTTCCGAAAAATTTATCATGCGGTCAAAAAGGGGGGAAGCGCAATCAGGGGACCGCCAACAGGAAAGGAGGGGTACAAGTGAAAACTCTTCCAGTAGCTTCTAGGATAGCGCACTTTGGCGTCGGGAGTTGCCATGAGTTTGAACCTGGGCGCAAGCGCCTCACACGCGGGGATTTAGCCGTGACGTCCAGTTTGTGGCCCGGCACCGTTCGAGGAGCGTCGCGGCACCGGCTATTCGTATCGAAGTGCCTGGGAGGGGTCGAGGGCCGAAGCCTTGCGGGCCGGCACATACCCGCTCGCCACGCCGACGATGGCCAGGAAGAGCATGGAGATCGCGACGGTGTTGAGGGAGATCACCAGGCGCAGGTCGCCTTTGCCGGAATCGTCCTGAAACAGGGGGCCCAGAAGCGGCAGATCCCCCACCAGGGCGGCGATCGCATAGGCCAGCGCCAGCCCCAACAATCCGCCCGCGAAGGTGATCACCAGCGCTTCCGTTATCACCTGCAGCATCACGTGACCCCGGCGCGCGCCCAGGGCGCGGCGCAGGCCGATCTCCCGGACGCGCTCGTCGATTGAGACCAGCATGATGTTCATCACGCCCACCCCGCCAATGCCCAGCGTCAGAACGCCGATGAAGATCAGAAGCGTTTGAAGTCCGATGGTGATGCCGTCGATGATGGGGCGGAACTGCTCCCGGTTATTCACGCGAAGCGCGCGCGGGTCATCGGGATTGAAGCCCTGGCGCTTGGCGATGGCCCCGCGCACTTGGGCGATTGCCTGGTTCTGGAAAGGCACGGAGACGGCGCTGAAAACGATCACGCTGGCATAGCGGGTGTCCCAGACGTCGCCGGCCGTCGAGTAGGGAATGAAGATGGAGCTGTCGTCGCTTGAGAAGTAGTTGCTGAATTGCAGTTTGGGCTCCATCACACCGATAACGGTGAAGCGCAATCCGCCGATGTTGATCTCCTCGCCGAGGGCGGGGCGTCCGCTGAACAGTTTCTTCTTGATTTCGGAACCGAGGAAGGCGACACGCCGGCGCTCCAGCATGTCCTCGTCGCTGAGCCAGCGCCCCTGGCTGGGCACTTCATTGCGGACCTCGCCGTACGCCGGGTAGACGCCGCGGACGGCGCTGTTTTCGCGGCGCAACCCGTAGCCCACATCGAAGCGGCGCACCGTTTCGAGGCTGAGATGCTGGACGAGCGTGCCTTCGGCGCGGATGTTGTTGAAGTCCTCCAGCTCAAAGCGCACCTGCTTGCCCGCCTTCTCGCCGCCGGCCTGATCGCTGGTTTGGCCGGGCCATACCACGACGGCGGACTTGCCAAAGGCGTTAAAGCCCCGCACCAATTGCGCGCGAAACCCGCTCCCGTACGCGAACAGCAGGGCCACGGAGACCACGCCCCACATGATGCCGAACATCGTGAGTGTCGCGCGGGTGGGGTTGCGCCGGAGTGCGATCCAGGCCTGGATGAGAATCTCTTTGAACATCGCTTATCCTCCCGCTTCCTGGCGCAGCGCCTCGATCGGGTCGATCAGCGCGGCGCGCGTGGCCGGGTACATTCCGCTGAGCAGCGAGATGAGGCCGAGCAGCGCGAACGAGAGAAAGCTGATGGTCCAGGTGGGGAGCAGGCCCGCGAAGAACTCGGGCATGGGCAGTTGATTGATGGCGAGGCAAATGCCGTAAGCGATCGCCAGCCCCAGGCCGCCGCTGAGCAGCACCACGAAGACGGTTTCAATGAAGAACTGAACCAGGATGGAACCGGCGGTGGCGCCGACGGCCTTGCGCAAGCCGATCTCGCGCGTGCGTTCCCGCACCGCCACCAGCATCACGTTCATCACCCCGATGCCGCCGATGAGCAGCGTGGCGATGCCCACCGCGCCCAGGAAGTACTGCATCCCGTCGGTCATCTGTCGGAACGCTTTGCCGTTCTCAATGGTGTCCCAGATGTAGAGAGCGTCTTCATCCTTGGGGTCGCAATCGTAGATGCGGGCGAGGCTCTCGCGAAGCTGGCGCTTGCATTCGAGGTGGTCGTCGAAACTGCGGGCGGAGACAAGCAGCCGGTCGATCTCATCGGGGCGGGAAGGCGGCTCCTCGGGGAAGTCCGTGATAATGCGGGGGAAGGGAATGAAAACCTTGCGGATGTCTTCGCCGTCGTAGCTGGAATCCTGGTCCTTGGCCTTCATCACGCCGATCACGATGTAAGGCAGGCCGTTCAGGGTGACCGTTTCCCCGACGGCGTCGCGGTCGGCAAAAAGCTGCTTTCTGGCGTCGGAGCCGAGAAACACGACGGGCCGCGCTTCGTCGCAATCCTTCTGGTTGTAGAAGCGGCCCTGGGCGACATCGATTGACCGGATATCGGCGAATGCGGGCATCGCACCCGATACGGTGAGCGAGGCGTTATTGTAGCTCGATTGCACTTTCAGGCTGCGGCTAAGCTCGGGCATGATGTGCCCGCAGCTTGGGCAATAGGGAGCGATCTTCTTGTAGTCGTCCGCCCGGAAGCGGATGGAACGGCCCGCGCGCGTGCCGCCCGCCTGCGCGCTGGTTCTGCCCCCGAAGACGATCATCAGGTCCTTGCCCAGGGTGGACGCCACTTTCTCCTGGCCCACCCGGAGGCCTTCGCCCGCGCCCACCATGAGGGTGATGGAGATGATGCCCCAGGTGATGCCGAACATCGTGAGCATCGTGCGCAGCTTGTGCGCCCAGAGAGTTTGAAAAGTATCGGCCAACAGATCGATCAGTCGCATCGG
>JBDIBK010000051.1:0-27608 GCA_039812845.1 Bryobacterales bacterium | reverse complement strand
AAGGCAGTGGGGAGGGAAGTTTGCCGATTTTATGGACGGAATCGCGGGGACTCGCTAAGATCGTCGGAAGGCTTGCGCCACGGGGGCAAGCATCCACGGAACGGTTAGGAGCGAAACATGAAAGCGGCCTCCCCAGGCGTCAAACTCCGGTTGAGCGTGATGATGTTCCTGCAGTACATGATGTTTGCGGTGTGGTGGGTGCCCATGGCGGCCTACCTGAAGAACATGGATGTCTCCGCGAGCTATCAGGCCTGGATCCTGAGCGTGATGCCGCTGGGGTGCCTGGCTTCGCCCCTGATCTGCATGGTGGCGGACCGCCATTTCGCCAGCCAGAAAGTGCTGACGGTGCTGAATTTCGGGTGCGCGCTGCTGTTCTTCCTGGGCGCCCGCGAGACGCAGCCGGACTGGATCTTCGTGACCCTGCTGCTGGGAATGTGCTTCTACATGCCCACGTGGAGCCTGACGAACGCGATCGCGATGGCGAATTACCCGCCGGAGAAATTTCCGCAGATCCGCGTCTTCGGTTCGATCGGCTGGGTGGCGAGCGCGGCGTTCAGCCTGGTGGCCGCCACGGGCCTGTTCGGGGTGGCGATCGACGGCACGGCAATTCCGCTTTACTGCGGCGCGGCGACGGCGCTGCTGGCGGCTCTGCTGAACCTTACGCTGCCCGACACGCCCCCACCCGCCAAGGGCCAGAAGGCTTCCATGGTGGATGCGCTGGGGCTGCGCGCGCTCACGCTGCTCAAGGACCGCAATTTCGCCATCTTTATCCTCATCTCGCTGCTGACCATGATCCCGTTCACGCTCTATTTCTCGCTGGGTTCGCAGTTTTTCGAGAGCCAGGGATTCAAGCAGGTGACGGCCACGATGAACCTGGGACAACTGGTGGAGATCTTCCTGATGGTGCTGGTGCCGCTGGCGCTGACGCGCTGGGGGGTGAAGTGGACGATGATCGGCGGGCTGTGCGCGCTGGCGGTGCGCTATTTCGCGCTGTGGGGCGGGGTGGCCGGGAACCAGGAATACCTGTATTACATTGCGATTCTGGTGCACGGGATCATCTTCGGCTTCTTCTTTGTGGGCGGCCAGGTTTACGTGGACAAAAAGGCACCGGTGGAGGTGCGCGCGCAGGCGCAGGGGCTGATCGTGCTGATCTGCTTCGGGGTGGGGATGCTGATCGGCACGTTCGGCAGCGTCGAACTGATTCAGCGCTACACCGCCGATTCCGTCGTGAACTGGAGCCCTGTGTTCGCGATCATGGCCGTTTTCTCCACGGTACTGATCGTGGCGCTGCTCGCGCTGTTCCGGGACGACGCGAAACGGAGCGCATAGGGGGCTGGAAGCTCCCATCGGCCGGATGGCTGTACGATTCGTGGCATTCTGAAATCATGGAACCGTTCTGGTTTCCCGACAGGGAGGAATGCATGAAGCTGGGCATTGCCGCCGACCATGGAGGCTTCGAACTGAAGAAGCAGATCTCCGAGAGGCTGCGCGCGGCCGGCCATGAAGTGACGGACTTCGGCGCACATTCCTACGACGAAGGGGACGACTACCCGGATTTCGTCATTCCCATGGCGCAGGCGGTTTCCCGTGGCGAAGTGGAGCGCGGGATTGCGCTGTGCGGCAGCGGGATTGGCGCGTGCATCGCGGCCAACAAGGTGCGGGGCGTGCGGGCGAGCATCATTGAGGACGCCTACTCCGCGCGGCAGGGCGTGGAGCACGACGACATGAACGTGGTCTGCATGGGCGGACGCACGATGGGAATCGAACTGGTGTGGGAACTGCTCGTGACCTTCCTCGACGCCCGGTTTTCGGGCGCGGAAAGGCACCAGCGGCGGCTGGCGAAGGTGCTTGCGCTCGAAAAGGAATGATGCACCGGGGCTGGTTTCCCCGGCGCAAAATCGAGAGGGCGCGCGGAGCGGCTTAGTTCTCCAGGGTCGCGTCCAGCGTGATGTTGGTCTTGTAAAGCTTGGACACCGGGCATCCGCCCTTGGCCGCCTGGGCAGCACGTTCAAACGCCGCTTTGTCGGCTCCGGGGATGCGGGCGCGAAGGACGAGATGGCTTTGCTGGATTTCGAAGCCGCCTTCCCCGCGTTCAATGGTCACCGTGCAGGTGGTGTTGATCTCTTCGGCCGTGAGCCCTTCGGCACCCAGCGTGAGCGAGAGCGCCATGGAAAAGCACCCCGCGTGGGCGGCGGCAAGCAGTTCTTCCGGGTTTGTGCCGTTGCCTTCCTCAAAGCGGGTGTGGAATGAATACGGCGCCTCATTCAAGGTCTTGGTCTCCGTGGACATCACGCCGTTGCCGGTCTTCAGGTCACCCTTCCAGCGGGCGCTTGCGGATCGTTTCATGCGGTTTTCCTCCTTCTGGGAAGGCATTGCCATCCACTCTGGCAAGATTCGCCAGGGTGCCGCAAGGATGCGCAAAACTTCTCGCAGCGGGCTGGCGGGCCTTCTATCGACGGCTTGGTGGGCGGGGCGCACGGACCGAGGGAAGGACTTCGGGGATAGCGACTCCGCCTGGAGAATCGTGGGATGGGCGAGCTACGATACGCTGGAAAGCCTGAAGGACTTGCCATGAACGAAGCTCCCGGAATGCAACCTGAATCCGACGCCGAACCAGCGAAGCGGGCGATGTGGATCGATCTCCGCAGCGACACGGTCACCCGGCCCACGGCCGCGATGCGCCGGGCGATGGCGGAGGCCGAAGTGGGGGACGACGTTTACGGGGAGGACCCCACCGTACGCAAGCTCGAATGGCGCGCCGCGGAGATCCTCGACAAGCAGGCGGCGCTCTTCGTGCCTTCGGGAGTGATGGGCAACACGATTGGCGTGAAGCTCCACACGCGGCACGGCGAGGAGGTGGTTTGCGAATCCCATGCCCACGTGCTCGATTACGAACTGTCGATGTCGGCATGGTTCTCCGGGGTGTTCGCGCGGCCCGTTCCGGCCCCGGACGGGGTCTTGCGGTGGGAGCAGATCCGCGCGGCGATTCGCCAGGGATCGCCCCACAATGCGCGGACATCGCTCCTCTGCCTGGAGAACACGCACAACATGGCGGGGGGCATCGTCTCGCCCCTCGCGGTGGTGGAGGAAGTCTGCGAGGAAGCACACGCGCGGGACCTGAAGGTACACCTGGACGGCGCGCGGATTTTCAATGCGGCCACGGCTCTCGGGAAGCCGGTCCGGGAGCTTGTGCGGGGAGCGGACACGGTGATGTTCTGCCTCTCGAAGGGGCTGGGAGCGCCGGTGGGGAGCCTGCTGGCGGGCACGGCGGAAGACATCGCGCGCGCACATGGATTGCGGAAGCGGCTCGGCGGCGGCATGCGGCAGGCAGGGGTGCTGGCAGCCGCGGGGCTGCTCGCGTTGGAAGAGATGACGAAGCGGCTCCAGGAGGATCACGACCATGCGGCCGCGTTCGCCGACGCCATCCGCGAATCCCCCGGCGTTCGGATTGTGCATGAAGTGCAGACCAACATCGTGATCTTCGATGTGACGGAGACGGGCATGGCTCCCGCGCAGATCACGAGCGCGCTCAAGCAGCGCGGCGTTTTGCTGAACGGGATCGACGATTGCCGCATGAGGGCCGTGACGCACTATGACGTCACCCGCGAAGACTGCCTAAAGGCGGCAGCGGCATTGGCCGATATCCTACGAGAAGGCCGCGGACGGGAAGCACCGCAGTTGGGCTATCTAAAGTTGGGATGAAGCGAGGCGAGAGATGGGGGCTGGGTTACACCTCCGGTTCGGCCGGGCCCGGGTGGTGTCGGGTTACGCAATCCTCAAGAAAAATTTCAATGCGGTCCGTGGTCCAAGTGGCAACGCCACAGCCGAAGAAATCCTTATCCTCCGTCCAGATCGGGCACCCGGCAGCCAATGCCGCGGCAAGGATCGGCCAGTCGTTCGGGTCACGACGGACTAAGCGGCGGCGAGCCGCGAATTCGAATGGTGAGTAGACGCTTTCATCGATTTTGCCGACGATGCGGCTCACGGCGTTTAGCGTTACGCATTCATGATTCAACGCAAGTGCACGTTTTTCGAGAATGAGTGGAAGCTTTTGCTCGGCTTCTCGAAAAGCGAATTCCGGCGTCAAGAACTGTACGCCGCTACCGTAGGCGAGCAGCAGGCGCGGTACCCGATTGCCGAGAACCGCCCGGATGAGGATATTTGTATCAAGAACGATCATCGGGAGACTTCAGACCGCCGGTTCGCTCGACGCAGTCGCTTGAAATCTTCCATCAACTCCTCTTCGCTCGTTCCCGCCGCGGCAATGAGTTCTTGCATTTTGTCGGACGCCGCTCGATAGGCCTCCAACTGCTCGGCAGTCGGCCTGGGGCGCGTCGGGACGTAAATGCCAATCGTCGTCCCGTGCCGGGTGATTGCCACTGGGTCTGCCGACTCCAGATATCGGGAGAGGTTCTCCCGAAATTCGCGGATCCCCACCTTTGTTGCTTCCATGTTGCGTCCCTTCTGTGTACACCAGGATAACGCACTTTGGTCGATGCTATTGAACTCAGGGCTCCCAACTTTCCTAACACGAACAGCCGAGGAGCCTCATGAAGCTGCACAAAGAAGCGTCGGAGAATGGTGCGTGCTGATTCGGCGCCTCCGCGCGGAATGAGTGATTGTGGGCGATTGTGTATAGTTAAGAAAGCGAGTTTCCAGTCCCTAACGCCGGTTTAGCCTGGCGTGCCGGGAGCGAGCTTTTCCGTGGGTCGCTCAATGAAGATCGCAGTTGCATCAACCGATGGCGTCACCGTCGCCCACTCGCTCGCGGAAGCGCGAGGGTTTCTGGTGTTTGAGGTGGCTGGAGATGAGGTGGGTTCGCCCGTGCGCCGGAAGCGCGGCAGAAGCGGCTGGCAACGGCCGAGCGTGCCGCTCGTTCGCATTCGCGAGGGCGGCGGGACGCGGGTTCCCGCACAGGGCGCGGCGTGCGTTGCGGAAGAAGGGGTGGCGGAAGATCTGCTGCGAGAGATGCTCGACTGCGAAGCGGTGGTGGCCGGGACATTCGAGGCCGCCGAGCGGGCGGAGCTCCAACGACTGAGCATCCTCACGCTGCCGACGCTTCCCGGCGAGAAGGTGGAAGCCGCCGTTCGCTTTGTGGTCTCCGGCGCGCCACCGAAGGAAGGCGAAGTCTGCGGACATTGCCCGAAACGTCAGGACGACGCCTGACTCTTCCCGTGAAGACAGGCAGGACGCTTCGCGCCGCTTCCAGGAAAAATGGGCGACTCTCGCCGATGGAGAGCCGCCCAAGGAGGATGAACGAGGCGAGGCGCGACAAGGAGAAGCGCGTCTAATTATTCCTGTTCTGCTGGAGGTATTCAAGCGGAATCTGCGAATCCCTGGCGACGGTGCCGGATTTCGCTTCGTCGATGCTCACATTGTTGCGCTGGAGTGTCAGGCCGAGGCTCTGGTCGAGGTTGTTTTTCGCTTTGGCGTAGTTGCCGAGCGCCGCGACTTCGGCGGAACGGGCCTGCGCCAGATCGCGCTGCGCCTGAATGACGAAGAAGATGGTGGTGGCGCCCAGGACGAACTTCTTCTGCTCCGCATCCAGCGTCTGCTCCTGCAAGATGCGCGATTTCTGCGCCGTTCGAACACCGGCGTCCGCCTGACGAAGCGCGGTAATCGAGTTCTGCACGCTCACTTTCAACTGATTCAGTTGCTGCTGCTGGCGAATTTCCTGCTGGCGGAGCGAGATCTCTTCGATGATCATATCCGCGCGTGCGGCGCGATTGCGCAGCGGGATATTCAACTGAAAGCTGAGGGAGTAATCCGGGAAGTTTCGACGGAATAACTGCCCCAGAACATCGGAGCGGCTTCCAATGAAGTACGCGTCCGGCGGCATCGCATTCGGCAGACGATTGGGATTCAGCAGGCCCGCGAGACCATTATTCTGGAAATTCAGCGAAACATCCAGAGAGGGAAGCAATTGACTTCTATTTCCAGCAATACCGATCTTTGTGTTCCCGATATTAATTTTGGTTTGCTCAATTTCCGGCCGATTCTCCAGTGCCTGCTGATATAGCTGGTCCAAATCCAGCGAGGGCATGTCCGAGGAAACCTGAATGGAGTCGGTGGGAATGATCCTCGCGTTCTTGATGGTTTCGCTGGTGATGCCGTTGCGGCTGAGGACGTTCTTGATGATGGTTTCCTGCTGAAGCAGTTGGGTCTCGGTTACGGTGAGCTCCTGTTCGGTGCGGGCGAGTTCCGCCTCGGCGCGAATCACCTCGATGGGAGCAAGCGTTCCGATCTCCACCTGCTTCTTGTTGTCTTCAAACAGCTTCGACGCCAGCTCGACACTTTGCTTCTTGACGCCATAATCGGCATTGATCGACACGAGATCCCAATACAGATTGATGATGTTGGAAGTGGTAGCGATGACCTGCTGCTTGAATGTGAGATCGGCGATCTTGAGATTATTCTTTGCAATGCGGATATTCCGGTTGTTCACCGCCCTTCCAAAACCTTGAAGCACCTTCTGGGTGATTGACAGGCTCATATTTCCCTGGTTGAGCGGATTCAGACTCTGGCCCAAGCTGTTGCTGTCTGAATAAGACTGGTTATACCCGGCCGAAACGGTGGTTCCGGTGATGAAGCCCTGCTGGACTTGCGTGAAGAAATTCCGCGAATCGACGGCCAGCGCCGTGGTGCCAGTGCCAATCGTGTTGGCCTGGGGCCGGGAAATATGGCCAGCCTGGAAGCCGGCGGAGATCACCGGGTCCAGATTGATGATGGTCGCACCCGTTTGGGTGATGACGGTTCCACCGGCGGTGGTGCCAAGGTCGCCGCCCCCAGCGGTTCCGCTGCCGCCCCCCGTACCGCCACCGATGCCACCGGTGGCCTGCGACACGGCCGAAGCGGGGCCTTGCTGGACCGAGGTGCTGACGCCGCGAAGCAATCCACCGGCCTGCGTGCGCAAGAGGTTGGCTTCGGCCTGCTGGGGGCCGTAGCGCTGCAGCTCGATATCCAGATTGTTCTCAAGCGCGAGGGCAATCGCATCCTGCAGAGACAGGTAAAGGTTCCCGGCGCGAAGGAGACTCTCCAGGCGGGAGGAATTGGTGAAGTTCGCCGGAGGAGTGTTGACCGGCACATAATTCCGAATGAACCAGGGGCGCTCCTTGTTCTGCATGTAGCTGTAGGATTGGGAAAGAGCGCTCAACGGTGCCAGCATCAAAGCCACGCAGAATAGCGCCAGAAGTTGTCGGGGTGTTTTCATGAATGCCGTTCCTCGGTCCTCACAAGTTGGTGCGGGAAGCGCGGCGTTCGCGGCCGCACCCTTTCTCTAATACGAATGAAGCGACCCGGTGTTCCACGGATTCGCAAAACCCTTTCCAGTTGGGAGCGATCGAAGGGCCGCCGCACCGTGCGGATCGCACAGTGCGGATCGCGGCTTGCGGGGCACACCGCGCGTTGCGGTCCGCACACTGGACCCGCGCGGCGAGGCCGGTGCTATCCTAGCCACGTGCCCATCACTCCTCAAGACGTTCAATCTCTATTTGAGCAAGCCGGAGCCTACCTGAGTGGACATTTTTTGCTCACCAGCGGCTTGCACAGCCCGAATTACCTGCAATGCGCCCTGGTCTTAGCGGATCCGGCACGAGCGGAGCGGCTGGGACAGGCCCTCGCGACCGCGCTCGAACAAACCGCGAAGACCCGCCCCGATCTGGTGATGTCCCCGGCTCTGGGTGGCGTGGTTATCGGCCACGAGGTTGCGCGCGCGCTGGGCGTGCCATTCCTCTTCACAGAGAGGGACGCGAATAGAGTAATGACATTGCGGCGCGGTTTTTCGTTACAGCCCGGGCAGAAAGTCTATGTCGTGGAGGACGTGATTACCACCGGGGGCAGCACGCGGGAAGTGGTGGGGGTGGCGGAAGCGGCGGGCGCGACGGTGCTGGCCGCGGGTTCGATTGTGGACCGCAGCGGAGGAAGCGCCGACGTGGGAGCGCCGCGCGTGGCCCTCTGGGAACTGGCCGTCGAAACGTATCCCACCGAGTTCTGCCCGCTGTGCGACCGAGGTCTTCCGGTGGTGAAGCCGGGATCGAGGGGCGAAGCGGCTCGGGCCTGACGCTTGGATCCCGCGCCGTTCAGAAGGCAGCGTCTGGCGCGGATTTCCCTGGCTCCGGTTCGCGCTCGGGGCGGGGTGCGCGCACCGGCGCGCATTCCACGGAACTCCCCAGGCTCTCCGGAGCGGACGAAAGCCCCACCAGTTTCACAAAATCCTCAGCCGACGCGGAGCCGTCGGCCAAACCGTGGACGAGATCGTTCGGGTCAATCATTCTGCCGTCGGCTGGATGATGAAGGGAGACGCCTTTGGCGAGGTCAAAGCGCATTTCCCAGCCGCGCTCCAGGAGATTCTTGATCAGGAAGCCGGAGAGCGGGTTTGGCATGGAGGCCAGGCGGTTTTCAAATTGCGGCGGCAGGAAGGGCATGTAGACCTCTTCGTACACCATGTGGGGGGCCTCTTCCACGATCTTTGGAAGGTCCATGAGGGTGCGGCCTTGGAACAGTTCGGCGCCCTCGTGAAGCATGTCGTCGACTTCGGCGAGGATCACGGCGGTGGGGTATTCCCGCCAGGAAATGCGCTGCAGCGGATCGTCGTTGAGCATCTCCATCCCGATGGCCATGGCGCGGCGGATGACTTTCTCCTCGGCGTCTCCATCATCGAGAAGCAAAGCGGCGGGACGGGCATCCCAGACGGTCGCGGTGCTTTCCTCCGCGGCGTTGAGCGCGAGCAGACGCATGCGGTGGGGCTGCCAGCGGGCGATTTCGCCGAGCTCGTACTTCGATTCGAGATTGACTGGGCGGTCCGCATCGGTATCGATCAGCCACTCCGCACCGGCCTCCTCGTGCAGGCGGCGGAAGCCCTCCATGGTGGGGGGCAGATAGCCGCGCTGCCAGGCGGGTTCCAGCCAGATCTGCTGATAGACGGGGAAGACCCACTCCGCGAACCAGCTCTTTTCGATCCAGGAGGCGACGCATCGCTTGCCGAAGAGGGCGGCGAGGGCACGGTCCGTCTCCATTTCCGCGAAGAGACGCCAGGCGCGGAGGGCGCTCAACTCGTGCTCCCGCAGGAGGCTGACCCAAAGGTAGCGCTTGAAGGCGGCAATCCCGGATGTGCCGGCATTGAGGCGCTCGGCCAGGAGGTCAATCTGCGCGAGGACGCGGTGGGCAAGCCAGCCCGACATCCGGGGCTGCAGGATCGCCTTGGCCAGATCGCATCGAAACTCGAAGACGGAACAGACGCCAGCTCTCGAGAGGTCCACGCGCAGGGTGCGGCTGCCCAGTTCCCGATCGTCGGGATCTTCGGGCGCGCCCCAGTGGCGGAAGATGGGGCTGAGCCGGAAGAGCACGCGGCTCGGCGGCGATTTGCCCAGGTCCGCGGCGGTCTGGCGCGCCAGTTCTTTCAGCGCGGGATAGAGGTCGAGCGATTCTCCATCCTCGTCGGCGGATTGAGGAAGGGCCGAGGCATGGACGGCGCGAGTGAGCCATAACGGGGCGGACAGCAGCAGGAGCAGCACAACGGCGGCGATGACATCGGCGTAGGCATAGCCCATGACGCCGGCCAGCAGCAGGCAGGGAACAGCAATGACGGCCATCACAGGCAGCCACAGATGGAGCACGAGCGTGCCGCCCAGCAGGTGAAGGTACAGTCTGGCTTCAACGAGCGATCTAGATAGGCGCGTCGACATGTGGATAAATTCCCGCCACCCAGTGCGGGATTCGCGGACACTTGCATCATATAACCGGGCGCGGAGTTTGCAAGCTGAAAGCGAAGGGGCGCTCAGTTTCGGTAGTGAGCGGTTCGGCGGACATGGGGCGAAACGGAATCCGGCGTTGCGGCGGGGCCTTTTCGGAGAGGAAAACTGGCGAAGCGACGCCCAATGGGATATAACGGCCCTATGCCGGAAGTCCGCTATTTGCATCGCCGCGCCTACGCGCTTGAGAACGAGTTTCTGCGCGTCATCGTGACCGTGGAGGGGGGGCACATCGCCGCGCTCATCGACAAAGCATCGGGAGTGAACCCGCTGTGGACGCCGCCCTGGCCGACGATGGAGCCTTCGGGCTACGATCCGGCGAAGCATGCGTCCATCTATGGCAACGACGCGGAGAGCCGCCTGCTGGCGGGAATTCTGGGGCACAACCTCTGCCTGGACCGCTTCGGCCCGCCTTCCGAGAGCGAAGCGGCCGCGGGGATGGTGGTCCACGGGGAAGCGCCCGTGGCTAGCTATGGGTTCACGGAATCCGGCGATACGCTGACAGCCAGCACGACATTGCCCGTCGCGCAACTCGGCTTTGAACGCCGTCTGCACTTGCCCGCCGGCTCTCGCGCGGTGACGATCACGGAGCGGGTGACGAATCTGAACGCCGCCGACCGGGCGGTGGGCTGGACGCAGCACGTGACGCTGGGCCCGCCGTTCGTGGAACCGGGCAAGACGCTGTTCCGGTCAAACGCGACGCGATCCAAGGTGGTGGATTCCGATTTTAGCGGCGGCAAGGGCTACCTGCGCATTGGCGCGGAGTTCGACTGGCCGAACGGCCCCGCCCTGGACGGAGGCACACGGGACATGCAGGTGTACCCTGGGCTGCCGGTTTCGGCGGGCTATACGGCGCACTTAATGAACCCATCGGCCCGCCCGGCATGGTTCGCGGCCTGGAACCCGGACATGCGGCTGGGGTGCGGCTACCGCTGGGACCCGAAGGATTTCCCGTGGCTGGGAATCTGGGAAGAGAACCGGGCGCGCCAGCAAGCGCCCTGGAACGGGAAGACGATCACGCGGGGCATGGAATTCGGCGTCTCTCCCTTCCCGGAGAACCGCAGGGCGATGCTCGAACGCGGACCGCTGTTCGGAGCGCCGACGACGCGCTGGATTCCCGCGCGGCAGGCGGTGACGGTGGCCTACGAGGCTTGGTGCGGCCCGATGGACCACCCTCCCGTGCGGTAGCGGGGCGCGCGCCGGTCTAGCGCAGAATGTCGAGCACGACTTTGTGGGGCAGAATGCCGGCCTCATAGCCAAGATCGAGGATCAACTGGGCGGCTTTGGGCACGTCCTCACCGCAATCGGCGGTGTGATGGTTGACGTACATCCCGACGAACTTGTCCGCGAGGGACGGCTCCGTGTCGCGCGCAAACTGCATGGCGTAATTGAGCGCTTCCTCGCGGTGATCGAGCGCATACTGGATGCTCTCCCGCATGAGGCGGGCGCACTCGCTCTTGATCTCCGGAGAAAGATCCCGGCGCAGCACGTTCGCGCCGAGCGGCAGGGGCAAATTGTACTTTGTTCGCCACCATTTGCCGAGATCGAGCACGTTCTGCAGCCCCAGATTGCCGTAGGTTAGCTGCCCTTCGTGGATCACCAGCCCGAAATCGACGCTCTTGCTGGCCACTGCTTCCAGAATCTGGTCGAAAGGCATCACCACTTCTTCGAAATCCGGCTCATAGAGCCGAAGGGCCAAATAGGCCGTGGTGAGTTTGCCGGGAACGGCGATTCGCTTGCCTTTAATCTCCGCGGGGAGCGTGTGCCGCAGGGACGCGAGAATTGGCCCGTAATTATCTCCCACGCTCGAACCGCTGGCCAGAATCTGATATTTGTCCGCCACATACGGGTACGCGTGATAGGAAATGGCGGAAAGTTCGTACTCCCCTTCGAGCGCCTTCTGGTTCAGCGTCTGAATGTCGGAAAGGACGTGCCGGAAGGTGGCGATCTGCGAGCGAATCTTGCGGGTTGCAAGCGCGTAAAACATAAAGGCATCGTCGGAATCCGGCGAATGCGCGCAAACAATTTCTTGAACGGGAGAATGGGTGCTCATACGGTTCCAGGGGGAGAATTCCCCCTCAATCTTAGCAGACGCCGCCGGGCGGGCCGTTTCGCGCGAGCGCGGGCGAAGGGGCCAGCGCGGACAAGATTACGGTTTAACAGAAATTTGCAACACTTAGGCAAGAATCTGAATCTATCCCACAGTAGGCATATCCAGGTATCGGACCCACTGGGGCCGTGGCGCTTCACGGCGCTTCGAAATTGAATTCATGCAGTTCCGTTTGATTCATTGGCTGTCGGCCCTGCTGGCGCTCTCGACGCTGCTTCTCCTTGTGGTGAGCGGGTTTATGGTGAGCGCGAGCACGGGCTTGCCGGTGCCCGCGTGGGCAGAGGGCGGCCAGATGGCGCACCGCATTCTGGCCGGGGTGGTGGCGGTTTTGTCTCTAGCGGCGCTGGGCGCGTGCTGGCGCGCCAAACGCTGGCACTGGCTGAAGCGGCTTTCCCTGCCGATTGTGCTGGTGGTGGCCGCCCAGGCCGGGATCGGAATGAGCCTCGCGCGCAAGGGCGCAATTCCTTCGGTGAGCGTGCTGCAGGCGATGCTGACGCATGCGCTGCTGACGCTGGGGGCGATCCTGTTTTTCATTTCGTCCCGCAGCTTTGCCAAAGAGGTGGAGACGGTGGAGGACGAACTGCAGCCCCCGCTGCGCTCCATCGCCTGGTGGCCCGCGATCTTCGTGGTGGCGCAGATTCTACTTGGATCGGCGTATCGCCACGGAATGATGGGGGTGATGCCGCATCTCTCGCTGGCGTTTGTCACGGCCGGGGCGCTGGCGTTTCTGGCGATTCTGGTGGCCACGACATACCCCGCCCACCGCCCGCTCAAGAGAGTGGCATTCGCGGTAGTTTGGTTCACCCTCGCCCAAATCGTGCTAGGCTTAATCGCACTGTTCTATCGCGTTCAAGCGGCTTCGGCCGACGCAGCGAGCGCGCCCGCTTCCTGGCTGGTGCTCTTTACGGTAAGCCACGTCGTTCTGGGTTCCTTCACTCTCGCGGCCACCGTTTGGATGGCAATCGAAATCAGAAAGTACGTGCGTCCGAGCGTGCCGGCGGCGTTGGACAGCCGTGGGCAGACGGACGTCACGGCGAAGTTGGAGACAGGTCTGAACTGAGAGCCCCCTATCATGCGGCCTTATATTGCACTCACGAAGCCCAGAATCACGTGGCTCATCCTGATGAGCACGGCGATTGGCTACTATTTTGGCGTTGATGGCCGCTGGAGCTGGCTGACCCTGCTGCATACGATTCTCGGTACGGGGCTGATTGCCTCCGGGACCGCGGCGCTCAACCAGTGGATGGAATACCGGTACGACGCCCGGATGAAGCGCACGCGCCTGCGCCCGCTGGTGACGGGGGAATTAAAGCCGCTCCAGGCCGCGCTGTTTGCGGTGGCGCTCTCCGTTGGCGGGTATCTGGAACTGGGCTTTGGCGCGAACTGGCTGACCGCGAACCTGGGCTTCGCGACGCTGGCGAGCTACCTCTTCCTCTATACGCCGCTGAAGCGCAAGACTTGGTGGGCCACCACCATCGGCGCGTTCCCCGGTGCCATGCCCACCCTGATGGGATTCGCCGCCTCGCGCGGGGAGCTGAACGCGCAGGCCTGGGCGCTTTACGCCATCCTCTTTCTGTGGCAATTTCCCCACTTCTACGCGATCGCCTGGATGTACCGGGAAGATTACGCGCGGGCCGGAATGCAAATGCTTCCGGTGATCGATCCGCTTGGGGAGCGGACGGCCCGGCATATCCTGTTTACCTCCGCCCTGCTGCTGCCGGTGAGCCTTCTGCCCAGCTTCCTTTCCATGACCGGCACGGTGTATCTGGTGGGGGCCACGCTGCTGGGGCTGATGTACGCATGGTCCGGGCTGCGCGTAGCGATGGACCGCACGCCCGTGCGCGCCCGCAAAGTGCTTCTGGCCAGCGTGGCGTACCTGCCGCTACTATATATGTTGATGCTGATTGACAGGCCATGGTTTTGATCGTCGAGGCGGAGGAGCTTCGCTTTCGTTATCGCGCGGTTTCGAAGCGGAATGGCCGCAAGAATCACTCCAACGGAACGGGCGAAAGCGCGGGAGCGGCATTTGCGCTGGACGGGCTGAGTTTTCGCATCGAGCAGGCCGGGCTTGTCGGGCTGCTGGGGCCGAACGGCTCGGGCAAATCCACTCTCTTTCGAATTCTGACAACGATGCTGGCCCCCGGCGGCGGCCGGGCCGCGGTGTGCGGCTTCGATACGGTTCGTGAGGCCGCGAAGGTGCGGGCGGAGATCGGGGTGGTGTTCCAGGAATCCAGCCTGGACCGCAAATTGAGCGTTCGCGAGAACCTGCGATTCCAGGGAAATCTGTTCGGGCTTTCCGGCGCGAAGCTGGACGAACGGGTGCGGGAAGCCACGCAGCGGCTGGCGGTGGAAGACCGTCTGGACGCGCCGGTGCATACGCTTTCCGGCGGGCTGCGACGCCGGGTGGAAATCGCGAAGGCGCTGCTGCATCGGCCGCGTTTGCTGCTGCTGGACGAGCCGTCGACGGGCCTTGACCCGCAGGCGCGCCGCGACCTCTGGAAGTATCTGCGGGAGCTTCACGACGAATCCGGCACTTCCGTCGTGGCCGCAACACATTACCTGGAGGAAGCGGACCGCTGCCATCGGGTGCTGATCATGCACGAGGGGCATTTGGTGGCGGATGGCGAACCCGCCGCGCTCAAGCGGGAGGTGGGCGGCGATGTGCTGGTGGTGGAATCCGGCGAACCGCAAGCCATTCTCGACGCGGTGGGGCGGCGATCCGGGACCGTGGCCACGGTGGCGGATGGCGCGCTGCGGGTGGAATCCCCCGACGGCGTCGCCTTGCTGACGGAATTGATGGCATCGCATTCCAGCCAGATTCGCGAACTGCGCCTGCATCCGCCGACGCTCGAAGACGTCTATTTTCGGGTGACGGGGAAGGAGTTTCACGCATGAAGGAGTTCTGGCTTCCCGCGTCCATGCTGTTTCGCAGGGAACTGCTGGGGTTCTGGCGGGAGAAATCGCGCGTGGCCGCCTTTGTGGGAACGCCATTCCTGTTCTGGATCGTCGTGGGCTCCGGCTACAGCAATTTTGGCAAGTTCCTGCCCGGCGCACTGCTGCTGACCCTGATGTTTTCGGCGATTTTCTCCGCGATGACGCTGATCGAAGACCGCCGCGAAGGTTTTTTGCTTTCCGCGCTGGCATCGCCCGCACCACGATCCGCCATCGTGTTCGGGAAGGTGGCGGGCAGCGCCGTGATCGCCGCCGTGCAGGGGCTGCTCTTCTATCTGCTGGCCTCCCTTGGCGGGACGCTCTACGGGGAAGTTTCGTGGGTGGCGCTGCTGGGGCAGATCGCGCTCTGCTCTCTCGGCTTTACGGCGGCCGGTTTTTGGATGGCGTGGAGAATCAATTCCACGCAAGGCTTCCACGCGATGATCAATCTGGTGTTTGTGCCGCTGTGGATGGTTTCGGGCGCGCTCTTCAGCTTCGGCGACGCCAATACGTGGATCGGCTGGCTGATGCGCCTGAACCCGCTCTCCTACGCGTTGCAGGCGCTGGGGATGGCGATGGGCTTTCCATCGGAAGCGCCGCGGCTGGTTGCCGAGATTGCCGCCCCCGTGGTGGCCATCACAGTAGCCGTGCTGCTGGCGGCCGCGACGATGGAAATCAACCGGCAATCCGAGAGAAGCCTCTCATGAGATTTTGGTTCCGCGCGGGCGCGTTTCTTGCAATCGTCGGCATCCTCTCGATGGCGATTTCGTGCTCCCGTGGTTCGCGCGACGAGGGGCTTCCCATTGAAGGCAGCGTGGCGCCATTTACGCTCACGGACGAGGGCGGGCAGCCCTTCGGAACCGGCCAGCTAGAGGGGCGCGTCTGGATCGCCGATTTCTTCTTCACTAATTGCCCCGGCCCATGCCCACGCATGAGCACGCTGATGAGCGAAATTCAGCGGGAAACGGCGGATATCGGCGAACTGCGCATCGTATCCATCACCGTGGATCCGGAGCGCGACACGCCGGAAGCGATGAAGGCGTACGGCCAGCGCTACGGGGCGATCGACGGGCGCTGGCACTTCCTCACCGGGCCGCTAGAAACGCTGAACCGGATCGCCCGGCAGGACTTCAAGCTCTTCGACGTGGATGGCAGCCTGCAGCATTCGACGCGCTTCGCGCTTGTCGATCGCCAGGGGAATATCCGCAAGTTCTACACGACGGGCGAAGGCGGCACGTACACCGAATTGCCCGGCGACATCCGCAAGCTGATCGCGCAAAGCGATGCCGGCGCGAAGGGCCCGGCACCTGCGACGACGAATTAATCGAACACCACGGTTTTCTTGCCGTAGAGCAGGATGCGATGCTCCAAATGCCAGCGGACGGCGCGCGAGAGCACGGTGCGTTCGAGGTCGCGGCCCTTCTGGATGAGGTCCGCCAACTGGTCCCGGTGCGAAACGCGCACGACATCCTGCTCAATGATCGGCCCCTCGTCCAATTCTTCGGTGACGTAATGGCTGGTGGCTCCGATCAGCTTCACACCCCGTTCAAAGGCCGCGTGGTAAGGCCGCGCCCCCACAAATGCGGGCAAGAACGAGTGGTGCACGTTGATGATGCGCTGCGGGTAGCGGCGCACGAACTCGGGGGAGAGCACCTGCATGTAACGGGCGAGCACGATCAGGTCAATCCCATGCGCGGCGAGCAGTTCCCAGTGGCGGGCCTCCGCCGCCGCTTTCGCGCCCTTCTCCACCGGGACGAGTTCGAAGGCAGCGCCGTAAAACCCGGCGATCTCGCGGCCGGTCTCGTGGTTCGAGATCACCAGAGGAATCTCGCAGCGCAACTCGCCGCTCCGCTGGCGATGCAGCAGATCGAGCAGGCAATGATCGTAGCGGGAAACGAACAAAGCCACGCGGGCCGTGCGCTTCGATTCTTCCAATCGCCACCGCATGGCGTTCGGACCGGCCACCTCGCGTTCAAACGCCTCGCGGAAAGCCTGCCCTTCGAGCGTGACCCCCTCCAGAGACCATTCCAGCCGCATGAAGAAGAGCCCCTGCTCATTATCCTGGTGCTGGTCCGCGTGAAGAATGTTGGCTCCAATCCGATAGAGAAAGCCGGAAACGGCGGCAACCAGCCCCCGGCGGTCAGGGCAATTGATAAGAAGCGTTGCGGTATCGGACATGCGGCGTGCGTGGAATTTGGCTGGAAAAGAAAGGGTAGCACGGCGCGGTTGGGACGAGGAACACCCGCGGACTCCCGCCGCGTTCGCCCGCTCACCCGGAAGCGCCTCTCTAACTGGTCACCGTAGTCCAGCAAGGATAGCGAGTCTGTCATACTCCCTGTTCAACAGCATTCGGCGTTTCCTTCAAAAATGCGGTTGCTCTGACGGATATGCAGATTCCTTTGTACCCTCACACTTCGGTGCGAGTTTCCAGGGTCGGCGTCCCCGAAACCCAGCGAATGGCATGAGCCAGCCGGGTGCGCAAGCTCACGGTACACGCGCAAAGAGAAACAAGATCTCCAGCGGGGGTGGCATGAGCAGCCGTGCTCCCCCACGGACAGTCCACCGGGCAACCGCTGCTCCGACAGTTGCGCTAATGGCTACGCAATGCCGCGCTTCAGGTCCCACGACTCCCGTCATGCCTCGCCCTGAATCCGCCGGGCAGGAAGGGCTCGTTCCTCCAGCCCGGCGTGAAGCCCTAGAACGCCGCCTCCGCCATTCCTTCCCGCGCCACGGCAATGCTGCAGGACCCGCAAAACCACCCGCTTCCGCACAACATCGGCCTTCCCACTCATTGAACCCCCGCCAAGCGTTGGGATATCCTCAAAGCTGCCGACTACGCTTTGCCCTTCGCTCGAAGTGCCGCGGAATACCCAGCTGGATGTCTATCGAATCCAATTTCTCCATCCGGTTCATCTCCGCTCTTGCCCTGCGCGAAAAGCAGATCCAGCAAAACTACCGTCCGATCATTGCCGTTCACAAATGGTTTGCGAGGCGTCCGGGAACCCTGTTCCGGGGCCTGCTTCTCTCGGAGTTCGCCGGGGAACCGGTCGAAGACTCGTTCTACACTCCAAACGCATTGCCCGGCATCACCATCGCCGATCCTTTCATGGGCGGCGGCACTCCCCTCCTTGAGGCTAATCGGCTCGGCTGCGATGTCATCGGCATGGACGTCAACCCCATGGCGGCTTGGATCGTCCGCGAGGAGGTCGATTCCATCGATCTCCAAGCCTACGCCTCGGAAGCGGAGCGGCTTGTGCGCACCGTTGCCAGCGAACTCGCTCACCTCTACCGAACCCGCTGCCCCATCACCGGCCGACCGGACGCAGAAGTAAAGTACTTTCTCTGGGTGAAGACCGGAGTTTGTGCATCCTGTGCCCGCACCTTCGATTTGTTCCCAGGCTACGTGCTTGCCGGAGATGCCCGCCACACCTCCCATGTCCTGGTCTGCCCCCGTTGCGGCGATCTGAACGAGGTCCGCGACCCTGCCTCTCCTGGCATCTGCCAGTGCGGCGAAACTCTCCGCACCGAAGGACCCGTCAGCCGGAACCGCTGCCATTGCCCGCACTGTGGCCACCTCAACACTTCGCCCTTTCACGGCGATGGGCCACCCCCGCATCGCTTGTATGCCATCGAGTACCACAATCCCGAATTGAAGCATCGCCCGGGACGCCTGTTCAAAAAGCCAGACGCGGATGATCTCGCTCGCGTCCTGGAGGCGGAATCCCGCTGGCATGCCACAGCGCCCGCTTTTGTTCCCGAGGATGAGATTCCGCCCGGTGACGAATCCACGCGCCTGCACCGTTGGGGCTATCGCGCCTTTTGGGAACTCTTCAACCCGCGACAACTGCTCGGACTCGAAACCAGTGCCCGCGCCATTTCAGCGGTTGCCGACCCTCGCCTCCGCCGCGCCCTCGCCACCAACTTCTCTGACCTGCTCCGCTACCAGAACATGCTTTGCCGTTACGACACCGTGGCCCTGAAGTCGCTCGATATCTTCTCCATCCACGGCTTCCCCGTGGGCTACATCCAGGTGGAATCGAACCTCCTCGGCATCCGCAACGGGAATGCGCTCCCCGTTGGTTCCGGCGGCTGGGCAAACATCGTCGACAAGTACACCAAGGCCAAGCGCTATTGCACGGACCCCTTTGAGATCGCATTCCGCGGCAAGACGAAAGTCGTCGTGCCCATCCGTGGGGAGTGGATTGGTGAGAAGCACCCGCAACGTCCCGATGCCCCGTCGCGCCGCGTCGATATCCGCTGCCAGTCTTCCGCGGAAGCGGAGATCCCGCCCGCCAGCCTCGACGGCGTATTCACGGACCCTCCCTACTTCGGCATGGTGCAATACGGCGAGTTGATGCACTTCTGCTATGTCTGGCTCCGCAAGCTGATGGGCAGCGAGTTCGAGGGATTCCATCGCGAATCCACCCGCCACGAGGGCGAACTCACCGGGAACGAAACAGCGGAGCGCGGCCTCGCGCATTTTGCCGAAGGTCTCGCCGCCGTGTACTCGCGCATGGCTCGCGCGTTGAAGCCGGGCCGCCCCCTGGCGTTCACCTTCCACCACAACCGGCAGGAAGCTTATCTCACCGTTGGCATGGCCATCCTCGATGCCGGGCTCACCTGCTCCGCTTCCATCCCGTGCCCTGCCGAGATGGGCGGCTCCATTCACATCCATGGCACCGGTTCCTCCATCATGGACACCGTCTTTGTCTGCCGCGATTCCGGTCAATCGCCTCGCGAACTGCTCTTCACAAACACCGGCGAACTCGCCGCCATCCTCGCGCGGGAACGAGAAGACCTGCGCGCCGCCGGGCGTAATGCCACGGTTGGCGATCTGCGATGCATCGCTCATGGACACATCACCCGCATGGCCATCTGGCGTCTTCGCGCGGCGTGGAACGCCCAACAGCCCACTCCCGAAAAGCTCGC
Organism: Bryobacterales bacterium; assembly: GCA_039812845.1. Classification (GTDB taxonomy): domain Bacteria; phylum Acidobacteriota; class Terriglobia; order Bryobacterales; family Bryobacteraceae; genus JACTMJ01. Next base: position 7,889 of record JBDIBK010000051.1, on the reverse strand, counting down.
CCTGTTCCGCCGGACGATGGATGCCATCGCGAAGGTGGACGATGTCCTCAGCCAGTTGGACAGCGGCCCCGCGTTTCCGTCCCGTGCCTTCGGTCTCTTCGCGGACCCCGAGGAAAGGATTCCCGCCGATGCCGTCGCGTTTTGACGCCGATTACGGGAATCCCGCGCTTGACCTCGATCCCCTCATTGATGAGGTGTTTGCCGAACTCAAGTCCAATTTCATGGAGATGCCGCGCGGCGTCGATTTTATTGACTACCACACCTTTGAGAAGGGCTATCAAACCCTCAAACGCGCAACGAAGGCCTTCACCAAGGTAGATGCCTCCGCCGTTGAAGCGGCCTATGCCGAAGCGCCCATCGCGCTGATCGTTTTTCGTTCCATTCTCGGCCTCACCCCTCCGGAATGGGCTTATCTTGCCAGCGAAGTCACGGGCACGCGCATCACCCAGGGAGCGGCCCGCAACATTGACCGTGAGATCCGGTCCGCCCCGCTTGCGCCGCGCACCTTCGGCCAGACCAAGGCGGCGGAGCGGGTTCGCGCCCTGATTTTTGCTGGAGTCCAGTCCCTGCAAGCGGGTGCGGGAAAGCCGCCCGCTTCTGTCCTTCACCGGCTGGACAAAGCCGATACCCGCGATGGCCTGCGGAGCCTCCGGCCGCTCGCCGATCTCGGCGTCCCATACCCGGTACTGCTCTACGAGCGCTTCCTCAGCCGGCCCTTCGCTTCCCACCGCGACGCCGTATCGGAAAGAGTTGGCGAAGTAGTGGAAGCCGCCGTCAAGGACGTTCTTACCGCCGCCAGGATCAGCTTTCGCGAAACTAAACGCGCTGAGCGCATCCACGGCTTCGACTAGGCCCCCGACTTCATCATCCCCGACGAGTTTTCCCCTGCCGCCGTCATCGAAGCCAAGCTCACCGAAGACGACGGCACGGCCCGCGACAAAGTCACCCGCGTCCAGCGCCTCCGCACCCTCCGCGACGACACCGGCCAGACCTACGACGTCATCGCCTGCATCGCCGGCCGCGGCTTCCAACAGCGCCGCCAGGACATGCGCCGCCTCCTCAAGGCCACCGAAGGGAAAGTGTTCACCCTCGCAACCCTAGGGTGCCTCGTCCAAGAAACGCGAATTCGGGAGTACCGGAGCTTCTGAGGCTGTGAAGGAAACAGCTACAGACAATCTGGCGGAGACAACGGTGGAGGAGAAGCCCCTTTGTTCCCCGATGGAGGGGGACCACGTGGCTTACCAGCCATCCTGAAACGAGCCAACCAACGGGTCCCATTCGAATGAAATCACTCGCCGCCGCCGGTGTGTTCCAAATATAGAGTGCAAGATTCCCACACCGGAAATCGGTAAAAGCAACAACACAAGCAAGGCAAGGTCGGGGGTGCTGTTAGGAGAGTGTCTAAGCAGGTGGTGCGTTCGGATCAATCGCTCCGTCGAACGGTAGAAGAAGAAATTCGTTAGCAGGTCACCCAATTTCGAGGGGCGATACTTCGGCCAACCCGCTCGCCCTGAACATCCGGATGGGCTCGAATCCGAACGCCGAAAAGATCTTCAGAAGATCGTTCCCCGAGAGAGTCTTGAGCTTCGGCGTTGCGCTACGGCATCGAGTTCCATCGTCGCGAGTACGGTCGGGTGTTCCGCCAAGCCAAGCTCCGCCAGGTCCTCTCCCTCCAGGTGGAGGGCTAATGCCTCCCGGATATTGGCGGCAGGTTCATCCAAGGTGGGCGCTTGCGTGACGACAGGCAGGCCGACACACTCCGCCACATATTGCTCGTTGCCACGAAAAACGCGGTACTGAATGGTCCGTTTCACGGCACCCCCAGGCTGCTTCAGCCTCAGGACAACGCATTCCCCATGGTTGCACGGGCACACGGGCCAAGAGCTTACAATATGAAATTGACACCCCCATTTGCAGCCTGGACCTCCGCCGCCATCGCCTGTTTGCTCTTTCTGGTTCTGACGCCGGCCGGCATCGCTCAGGTGGAGACGCAGAATGTTTTCAGTTTCCCGTGGCAGGCGGGGGAACGAACGGAGATCACGTTCGTCGGGCGTTTGCGGACCAGGCCGGGTGGCGAGGGGTTTTACCAGGCCCGGGCGGGGGCGGTTTTGCAGCAGGATGTCCGTTCCCGGGTGGGGCTGATTGGCGGCTACTATTTCGCGGAGCGGGAAGACGGCGATGCGGATTGGGAAGGCTCCAGCCGGTTCTTCGGGGGATTTGCGCACAAGCTCTTCGAATGGAAGGGAACCTGGCAGGCGCGGCATCTCGCCGAATACTACGAGGTGCCGGGCGCGGGCAACTACTACCGGGTGCGGCACCGGGGCGGCTGGGAAGCGCCCACGCGTGTGGCTCCGTTCGCCAATGCGGAAATCTTTTGGGATCGGGAAGGCTGGCGGAGCACGCGCTGGCAGGGGGGCGTCGCCTGGCGCATTTCCCCCAGGCTCAGCGTGGACGCCCACTACTTCTATGAACCGCGCCGGACCGACGTGGGAGCGAGACCGCGCCACATGTGGGGCACGACGCTGCAGATCCCTATCGGCAAAATTCCCTAACGATTGGCCTTGCGATGACAAGCGATGGCCGCCAGAGCCTCAGCCGCCGCTTTCGGTGGCCAGGGCGGGGGCACCCTCGAGTTCCGGCGCCGGGGCAGGGTTCGCGGCTCCGGCCTCTCCGCTTTTCACGAGGGCGAAGCGGTAGAGAATGGGCGCGACCATTTCGTTAATAGCCACTCCACCCAGAACCAGCGCCGCGGCGGTGACCCCCAAGTCTGGGAAGGTTCTCGAAAACAGCAGTGCCAGCGCCAGCGCCAGACCGGCCTGGGGCATCAGCCCAAAGCCGGCGTACTTCCGGATGGACATCGGTGCCCTGGCGATGGTTCCTGCGACCCAGTTGAGCCCGTAAAAGCCCGTGCCGCGCACGAGGACGAAGATGGCGGCGGGAATGCCCACCATTTGCAGAGCATCGATATGGATGGATGCGCCGGTAACGGCAAAGAAGACGACATAAACGGCGAGCGACGAGCCTTCAATCTCCTCCAGCAACTTGTGCCCATAGGAGGTGAAATTTCTCACCAGAGCGCCGGCCGCGCAGGCGATGATGAGCGGATCGAAAGCGACGCGCTGCCCGACCTCCGCCATCACGAAGGCCACGGCCAGAACGAAGAGCGCCGCCCCGCCCTTCACATGCTTGAAGAATCCGGCGAGCAGCAGCCCGGCCAGCACTCCCGCGCCAACCGACCCGAGGATTTCCCACGCCAGCCTGCCCGCGGTCTCAAGGGCATCGGCGCTGTTGCCGAAAAGCGTGGTCGTCAGCGAGGAGACCACGGCAAAGATGAGAATCACAACCAGATCGGAAAGGACGACGACGCCCAAAACGGTGCGGCTGACGGGGCCTTCCGCCTGCATTTCCGAGCGCAGCGCGATCACGACGGCGGGCGATTGGGCGGTCATCGTCACGCCGAGCACCGTGGCAACGCCGATGGCCTGGATCAGGGTTAACCCATTGAAGAACGGAAGCAGATCGCGGCAGAGGTAAATGGTGACCGAGAGGATCGCCATCACGCCGAGGATGGCTACAACGATGATCCAGAAAATGCTTCGCAACAGCGGCTTCATCTCGCGGACGCCCAATTCCGCGCCCGCTGTCAGCGCAATGAGCGCGATGGCCATTCCGTTGAAAATTTCCAGGTTCTCCAAGGCCGGCTGGGAGACGAGCCCCATCACCTGCGGCCCCGCGAGGATGCCGGTGACGAGATAGCCCGTCAGCCGGGGAAGCCCGAACGACTTGAAGATGCTGCCCGCGAACAAGGCGGAAAGCAGCAGGTATCCGAAAGCGACGGCGGTTCCGGCCGCGCCCGCGCCGTCCGCGCCCGCTTGCGGCGCGAAGGACCGTGTGGCGTGCATCAGGCCGGCGAAGACGATCAACAGAAAGATACGCATGGCTTAGGACGCCACCTCATTTGCTTCTTCGCGCACCACCGCCGCCACTGAGCCACCGCCCCCAAGGAGCCCGCGCGCGGTGAACTGGACCAGGATCTCCGTAACGATGGAAGCGCCAATCACACCAACGACCAGCCAGGAAATGACCGGACCGTAGTAGAGCAACTGGGCATTCACGGCGACGGCGACGGAAAGCGCCCCGAGCGGAGCCAGCGTCAGGCGGCGCTTCTGTTCGTGCGAAGGAACGAACACATGCCGGCGGCGGCAGATTTCCCAGGCCACGCTTCTCCCCAGGATGGTTCCCGCCACCAGAAGCAGCATGATCATCCAGCCCTGCCACTCGCCTACCCGAAGCAACGAGCCGGAGACGAGGAGGAAGATCAGATAAATGGGGCGCTCCAGCCGGACAAGGGTGGAACGAACGAGCGCCCTGGTGTGGAACGGCAGATTGGCCAGAATGAATCCGGCAATAAAGCAGACGACGATCGGGGAGAGACGGAGGAACCCGGCGATTCCTGCGGCGAAACCGACGGAACCGAGGAGAACGACCACGAAGTCTGGGCCGGGCTTCACGCTGCACAGGGTAGCGTAGACAATGCCGCCGATCGCGGTACCTAAACCGAGGGTGATGAACAGCCATGCCGTTCCGGGCAATTGCCACATCAGCGTGGCATCCGTGGGCCGAAAGTACGCGGCCACAATCAGGAGCCCGATGATTCCGGCGAGGTGCTGGAGGTGAACGATGCCCCAGATGGGATCCGCCCGGCCGCCGCCCTCTCGCCGAACGGGAACGTGAGGGCCGCGATGCGCAATGACGCTTCCGGCCGAGGCGATCAGGATCGCATCCCGGAAGAACGTGCCCGCACCTTCAGAGGGCTCGACCAGAATCAGCAGGGCACCACAGAAAATCAGGATCGAGGTGAAGGTGAAGGCTCCCACAAAAAAGCCGGCCGTGGCAACGGGCCGCTGGATGGACTCGATAACCGAGGCATCAAAGCGAAACCCAACGACAAAGCCAATCCAGCCCAGAGCCAGCACCAGCACGGGACGCAATACCCAGAGGACGGTATCCGGCAGCACCCCCACGCTGGGCAGGCTGGCAATGTAACCGAGGATCACAAAGGGGAGCCCGGCGGTGATCACGCCGCTGATGCGCAGTTTCCGCTCCAGCCGGCGCACCTTGTGATGCGCGCCCAATGAGGCTAGCGCAAAGAGCACCACCAGGCCGAGGATGATTTTGATGACTTCCGGGACCGACCAAAAGCGTTTGCCCAAAGCGGGTTCCACCGGGGGTGGAGGTGGCTGGGGGGCCAGAATGAGCGGGGGCGGCGGCAACTGCGATACGGGAGTTTCGAGGATGGCCGTAGGCGGCTCCATGGACTCTTCGGTTGCCTCTTCCGGACTCGGCGGCACCGGTTCCGGCTGGGGGCGGACCTTTGGCTTCCTCGCGGCAGTGCGAGTCCGCGATGGTTTGGGCGCGGAGGCCTTGGCCGGGGCGGGCTGGGAAGGCTCTCGTTCGGAAGCCGCGGGCGATGCGGACGGGACAGCCTCTTGGCCCGCCGCCACAGGAGGCGCGGGCTGAGGCGACGCTTGCGCGGCTGGCACTGCTTCTGGCGAGGCCGGAGATGCCTGCGGCCCGGGCGCATCTTCCGGGGCGGATTGTGATAGTACCGCTCCGGAGACGGCGACCAAAAGGAAAAGAAGCAGGGCGATTCCGCCAACCTTGCGCCGCCGCGGGAGACGCCGCGGCAAGGTGGGCTCGCAATTGCGTTCTGGACAGGGGGTTATCAGTGGCTCCGTCACAATCCTCTCAGATTTTCCGAATCCGCGACGGTACCCAATCCTTCGAACGCGCAATACAACCGATTCGAATACAAAGGAATTGGCATCCTGTACTCGCGTTTGGCGATAGTCCATGATACCGCGAGCACAGTGGGCTGCGTGGACGGGCGTAAATCTGAGATGGTGCCGGGAGCGGGGGTCGAACCCGCACGAAGAGTGAACTTCGCCAGATTTTGAGTCTGGTGCGTCTGCCAGTTCCGCCATCCCGGCTGAGGAGGGCACTTCTCGAAGAGCAGATACCAGTGTAGCGCGAGAGGAGGGCTCTTGCGCGGGCGGCTAGAGCAGATCGGCGAAGCTTCCGCGCAGTTTGTGGAAGACGGTGTACCCAGCGAGAAAAACAAAGACGGCGGTGAGGCAGAGCGCGGCGAAATTCGGCCAATCCGGAGGGTGGCCTTCGAGCAGCACACTGCGAAAGGCCCGCACCAGGTGCAGGAACGGGTTCAGCGCCAGCAGCGGGCGGGCGGCCGCGGGGACGGACTCCTCCGGATAGCAGATGGGTGTGAGGAAGAACCACATCGTCAGGAAAAAGCCCATGAGCTGGCCGAGATCCCGGAAGAGCAGCCCCAGCGCGGAGAGCAGCCAGCACGAGCCCAGCGTCAGGAGCACCTGGGGGACCAGAAGGAGCGGCAGCCAGAGCGCGGCCGCCGGGATGGCGCCACGAAACAGGAGGAGCCCGGCCAGGAAGAGGAGGATGGCAAAGCCTTGCGTAACGAGCCCGGAGACGACCAGGTTCACGGGCAGGGTGTCTATCGGGAACACCAACTTCTTGATGAAGGTCGCGTGCTCCACCAGGACGGAGGGGGCGCGGCCCAGAGCTTCGCTGAAAGGAAGCCAAGGCAGCATGCCGGCCAGGAAATAGAGGACGAAGCCTTCCCTGGTGGTGTCCCCGCCAAAGCGAGCCTGCAGCACAACGCCGAACACGAAGTAGTACGTGGCCATCAGCAGGAGCGGGTTCAGCACACTCCAGAAAATGCCCGCGAGCGAACCGCGGTAACGCCCGAGCAAATCCCGCCACACCATCGTGCGGATGAGGCTTTGGTTCCGGACGACGGTTTGCAGCGGAAGCGAGAAGGCCATGGCGGCCGCGCGGGTGAGGGCTGGCAGCCATTCGTTTTCCAATGCGCTGACACGGACCGCCTCCACCTTCAGGCCATCGGGCTCGTTGAGGAGATCGAGGCGCAGATAGCGGTCCCCGCGCTGATATCGCCAACCGCCGGCGGCAAGGACGGAGACGACCACGCGCAGCGCGCCGGCGGGGAGCTGCGCGGGATGGATCGTGAACTCGCGCACGGTCTCAAATCGTTCCGTACTCGGCGGATCCAGCGGATAGTGAACGCCTTCGCGGAGGTAGGAGCCGTATTGCGGGTCAAGCACCTGCCAGCCGAGCGCGGCGGGACCGTCGAAGCCGTCCAACTCGTCGAGGACAAGCCGCAGCCGAAGGCGCAGGTCTCCGTCTACGATGCGGGCTTCGACGTCGCTGATTTCACTGAACATCGTATGGAACTAGAGCGGCGAAACCCCGCCTGAGCGGCGAAGCGGCCCTTAGCCATAGTAAAGCCAATCCGGATAGCGATTGACGGGGGGGCCGTCTTTTCTGGCAAGTGCGAAGATGCACTCGGCGCGAAGATTCCGGTCGAACTCGTAATGCTCGAGCAAGTGCTGGACCCAGGAGTGCTGCGGCTCCGGAGCGCTCCAGTACGGGGCGGTGCGCAACTGCTCCACGGCAAAGCCGGCGTCGATGAGGGCCATCTCGATCTCGCGGGGCGCGTACTCCCGGTGGTGGCGAGGGTCCACCTCCCCGGTGGCGTTGGGCCGCATGAACGAAGGGAAGAAGCCGGGATGATACTGGCCAAGGATCGCCGCGATGGCGCGCAGCGAACAGGCATTCGGAGTGCTCAGCAGGAGATGCCCGCCCGGTTTGAGGATACGGTGGATTTCGAAGAGGCAGTGCATGGGGTCGCAGCCCAGATGCTCAAACAATTCGGTGCAGAGCACGACATCGAAGGAATTCTCCCGGTAGGGATAGGCGTCGCGCTCGGCGTCGAAGGCATCCACGTCACATTCAAAAATGCGGCCATCCACGGAGTGCACGGTCCGGTGCGCCACGTT
>JBDIBK010000050.1:0-27665 GCA_039812845.1 Bryobacterales bacterium | reverse complement strand
ATTCTGGTCTACGACGAACAGGAATCCATTCACAAGTGGGAGTTCGTGTACGACGCGCAGAAGGCCGCTAACAAGTCCGCGACCGATCCCGCGCAGCGCGGGGTGCGGACGAATCAGCCGGGGAGCCCTTCTTCCCCCGGTTTCAGCAGCTTCCCGCCGAATGGCCCAAACCGGCCGAGTGGCGGCTCCGGTTTGGGAGGGTTTGGCTCGGGAGGGTCGGGAGGCCCAGGCAGGGGCCGCCCATAGACGGGGATTTTGGGCCAACTTGTGCCGTGCGGGTGACGCCAATTCTTCCTTCCGGCGCAATCCGAACTTGTTTCTCCGTGAACTGGTTGACAGAATGTAGACGCGCTCGACAGAATAGGCGCACATACGAGGTGTCACCAGAAAATGGAATTGCGAGTTCTAGCCTTTGTCCTCGCCGGCGGCAAAGGAACACGGCTGTATCCTCTCACGAAGGAGAGAGCAAAACCGGCAGTCCCGTTTGGCGGCAAGTACCGGATCATCGATTTCGTCCTCAGCAACCTGATCAACTCGCAGGTCTATTCCATCTACGTGTTGATCCAGTTCAAGAGCCAGTCTCTCCTGCAGCACATGCAGGACGGCTGGCAGTTTAGCGGGCTGCTGAACAACCACTACATCATTCCGGTGCCCGCCCAGATGCGCACGCCGGGAGAGACCTGGTATCAGGGCACGGCGGACGCGATCTACCAGAACCTCAATCTCATTGAGCAATCGAATCCCGATATCGTGCTGATCTTCGGCGCGGATCATATTTACCGGATGAACATCCGCGAGATGATCGAGTACCACATGGAGAAGCGCGCGGCGGCGACCATCGCGGCGCTTCCGGTGGAGAAACGCTACGCTTCCGAGTTTGGTGTGATTGAAACCGACGCGCACAACCGCGTGGTGGGCTTCCATGAGAAACGCGCCGACGCCCCCACGATGCCGGACGATCCCGAGCAGGTTTACGCCTCCATGGGGAATTACATCTTCTCCACCGAACCGCTGCTGAAGGCCCTGCATGAAGATGCCGCGGACCCCAAGAGCGCCCACGACTTCGGCCGCAATATCCTGCCCAGAATGGTGGCCGAGCAGAAGAGCATCTGCGCGTACAACTTCGCCACCAACCGGATTCCAGGCGAGCCGCCGGGAGCGGTGCCGTACTGGCGCGACGTGGGAACGATCGACGCTTACTACGAGGCGACGATGGACATGCGCTCCGTCACTCCCGCGCTGAATCTCTACAACCGGGAATGGCCTCTGCGCACGGCGGGCTACTCCGACCCTCCGGCGAAGTTCGTGTTCGACGAAGAAGGGCGGCGCGGGCAGGCGATCGAATCCATCGTCTCCGGAAGCGTGATTCTGGCGGGCGGCCAGGTGCGCCATTCCGTTCTGGGCCGCGGAGTGCGGGTGCATTCGGGCGCGGTGGTGGAGCATTCGATCATCTTCGACAACTGCGAAATCGGCAGAGGCGCACAGATCCGGCGGGCGATCCTCGACAAGAACGTGCGCGTGCCGGAGAATGCGCGCATCGGCTTTGACCTTGAGGAAGACAAGAAGCACTACACGGTCACCGAGAGCGGCATCGTGGTGGTGGAAGGTCACCGCTCCAGCGTGCAGGTCGTCAAGATGAACGTTTGACGAAGCGGCGAGGCATTGGGTGAAGCGAAAGGGGCGTGAGAGCGCCCCTTTCGCTCTTTGGGGGAAGGGTCTTGGGCCGCCTTACTGGAATGCGGGCAAGGCGATATCTTCCATGCGGTAGGTCTCGCGCACCAGGCCGTAGGCCATCGCCTCAATCATTTCGGCGGCCTCGTCTTCGTCAACAATGTGGCGAGAGACGAGATCGGCCAGGAAGTTCGCGTCCACGCGGCGGCACAGGTCGTGCCGGGCGGGGATCGACGGAAACGCCCGCGTGTCGTCGTTGAAGCCGGCCGTGTTGTAAATGCCCGCCGTTTCCGTTGTGGCGTAGCGGTAGCGCGTCATCCCCTCAATGGAATCGAAGAACCACCAGGCGGGCCCCAGGCGGAGGGCGGGATAGTGCCCGGCCAGCGGGGCCAGTTCCCGCGAGTACGTGGATTCATCGAGAGTGAAGATCACCATGCGGAAGGCCGGGTGATTGCCGAACTTGTTCAGCAGCGGCTGCAGGTTGCGGGTGTACTCGGTGGCAACCGGAATATCGCATCCCTTGTCGGCGCCGAAGGCCTCGAAAATCTTCTCGTTGTGGTTGCGGAGAGAGCCGGGATGCACCTGCATCACCAAGCCGTCCTCCACGCTCATCCGCGCGAACTCCATCAGCATGTGCCCGGTGAAGAGGATGGCGTCGTCCTCTGTCACCTCGCCCTGCAGCGCCCGATTGAAGATGTCCGAGCGCTCGGCGGAGCTGAGGACCCCGGTGTACATGCTGAAGACGCCGTGGTCGGTCGCCCGCGCTCCCATTTCCCGGAAGAAGCTGCGCCGGTCTTCGAGCGCGGCCAGAAAACCGTCGAAGGTATGCGTGTCCTTCCCCGTGAGTTCCGCGAGACGCGCCAGTTCGCGAGGCCAGGCGGGGCTGAGGATTTGCACGCAGGCGTCGGGGCGGAACGTAGGCAGAACCACTCCCGGCCAGCCGGATTCGCGGAGCTTGCGGTGGTGTTCAAGCGTGTCCGTGGCGGCGTCCGTGGTGCAGAGCGCTTCGATGCGGAAGCGCTCGAAGAGCGCGCGCGGCCGGAACTCCGGTTTCGCAAGGCACTCTTCGATCTGATCGTAGATCTCCATAGCGTTCCGGCCGTTCAGCGTGCGATCCACGCCAAACACGTCTTCGAACTCGTGCTTGAGCCAGCAGCCCGTGGGTGTGCCGCGGAAGAGATGGAAATGGTCCGCGAAGAGCTGCCAGATCGCGCGAGGGTCCTTCTCCACTTCGCCGCCGTCGCCGCGCGGGATGCCGAGTTTCTCGAGCGGGACTCCTTGGGAGTAGAGCATGCGGAAGATGTAGTGGTCCGGAATGACGATGAGGCTGGCGGGGTCGGGGAATCGCGGGTTCTCCGCCAGCATCCGCGGGTCTACGTGCCCGTGCGGGCAGACCAATGGCAGCTCCGCCACCTGGCGATAGAGCCTGCGGGCGATATCGAGGCGGGTGGGGTTCGCATCGAAATAGCGATCCGGATGCAGCATGGGGTAACTCCTTGGCGTCTGGAGGGGGGCCACCGTCAACGCTGGATTGGCCATCCGCGGCAGACGCGCGTTCGAATGGAAGCGATACCTTTTCACCGTACAACAATCCGGACCCGCCAGCCTTGACGCGGGGCGACTGCGACGCCCGCTGCACAAAACTTGCGAGCGGATGCTCGGCTGAGCCTTGACGCGCTTTCCGGGTACAATGGCAAGGCACGCCCAATTGGGGCGATGGGGAAGGACGCGCGGCATGGCACAACTGGGTTTTCTCGGGCTTGGCATTATGGGTTACCCGATGGCGCGCCATCTGCTGGAGAAGGGCAATCAGGTGGCGGTGTGGTCCCATACCGCATCCAAGGCCGCGCGGCTGGCGAAGGAGAACGGAGCTGTGGCGTGTACGTCGCCGAAAGAGGTGGCGGCTCAGGCGGACGTGATCTTCCTTTGCGTCGGCGATACGGAGATGTCCAGGGAGGTGATCCTCGGTGAGGAAGCATTGATCCACGGGGCGAAACCGGGCTCGGTGATTGTCGATACGTCAACGATCGCGCCGTTCGTGAGCATCGAGATCGCGGAAACACTGAGCCGCGCCGGGATCGACTTTCTGGGCGCGCCGGTGACGGGCTCAAAAGCGGGAGCCGAAGGCGGGACGCTCACCTTCATGGTGGGGGGCGAAGAAGCCGTCTACGAACGGGTGCGCCCGTTCATGGAGCAGATGGGCACGCGATTTTATTACTGCGGCGGGCACGGAGCGGGCTTGCACGCCAAACTTTCGCAGAACCTGATTCTTTCTAACTTGTTGCAAGCATTCAATGAAGGCATGGTTCTGTGCACGAAAGCGGGGGTTGATCCGGAGACGATGCTGGACATCCTCAACAATAGCGCCGCCCGCAGCGCGTTCATTGCGGCCAAAGGGCCCGCCGTGTTCGCGCGGAACTTCGAGACCAATTTTTCCATAAAGTGGATGCACAAGGACGTTGGACTGATGATCGATTCCGCCAACCGGCAGGATGTGCCGGTGCCACTGACCGCACTGACGCATCAGATGCTAAAGGCCGCGGTTGCTGAAGGTTACGGAGAAGAGGACATGTGCGCGAGCATCAAGGTTCTGGAACGTGTAACCGGGGTAACCGTAAAAAAATCTCAAAAACTGTAGATTTGGTCTTGCATTTCCATAAATCATAGTCTAAGATCAGAAGTAAGCCAGGGAGGCAACTCCCACCAAAGCGAGACTAACCTCTAAAGACCCCTGAAGCAACAATCCTCCCTGGCACTTTTTTAAGGGGTTGTTCCACAAACAAAGCATTGTTCGTCTCTTCGTCCGTCTGCGCGGAACGCGGCCTGAAGAGTCTGCCTGTCCCGCTGCGATCAAATTCCACCGCTTTCCAAGTCTGGATCCCGGCGATCCGTTCCCTTTATCGATCCGCGGATTTCGGGTGTCGGGGTTTGTAAGAAGCTGCACCGCTTGCAAGCGTTAGGAAATTTAGACAAGCGGCTACGTTCCCTAGTACTTTTCGACGATGATCTAAAGGAATTTTCACTGGGGGACGATAGATTTTTAGACAAACAAGACTGAATGCTCATACAATAAGCGGGAGAACGACACAAACACAAACCGAGATGGATGTCGTGGTACCTAGGGTACGATTTGGAAGAGGTTTAATCGGTGGCCACCAAGAAGGTTTCGAGTCGAAGTGAGGATGCAGATTTCCGAACGCCAGTGGTTGTGATCCTTGAACCGATCGCGGAGCGGCGACAACACCTCGCGGAATGTCTTTCCCCAGAACCTTTCCACGTCCGATGCGCCAGCACCGTGGTGGAAGCGATTTCGCTGCTGGTTCAGCAGCACGTGGACCTTCTTTTGCTGCCCGAGAACCTCGAAGACGACAACATCGGCAGACTCTATGAGGAAATCAAGATCCTGCGCATGTTGCGGGATTTCCCGGTGATCACGGTGGTTGAACTCGACCACCTCCAGAGGGGAAAAGCTTCCCCGGCGTTTCCGAATGAAGATTTCATTGAAGAGCCCTTTACACCCGTGAGCGTTCGCAGCCGGGTGCGCCGCCGGCTGGAAGCGCGCCGCCGTCAGGAATCGAACGACCAGACGGAAGCGGTGCTGGTGACGCTGGCGCAGACCGTGGAGCACCGGGATCGCTATACGGGTGGCCATTGTCAGCGGCTGAGCCTTTACAGTGTCCTGCTGGGTTCCAGCCTGAGCCTGTCGCAGGAAGAATTGGTTGCGCTCTATCGCGGCGGATTTCTGCATGACATCGGGAAGATCGCCATTCCGGACAGTGTGCTTCTCAAGGAAGGGCCGCTCACGCCGGATGAACGCATCCTGATGCAGAGCCACACCGTGAAAGGCGAGGAAATCTGCCGTCCGATGATGTCGCTTTCGCGCGTGCTGCCGATTATCCGGAGCCATCACGAACGCTGGGATGGGTCCGGCTATCCCGACGGATTGGTGGGCAATGCGACGCCCATCCTGGCCCGCATCCTTCAAGTGGCCGACATTTTTGATGCAATCACCACCAAGCGCCCCTACAAATCCGCCCAAAGCCCCGCGGAAGCGATGAAAATCCTCGAAGGACTGGCGGCGGACCGGGAATTGGACCCGGAATTAGTTGAGGCCTTTCTCCGTATCGCCGGGTATCCTCATCTGTCGAGCCAGGCGCATCAGGATCGGGCGCTTCTCAGCCAGTCCCTGCGAAACTTGAGGCAGGTTCTGACCGGGACGGAGGCAAATTTGCGTCTGCTGGATCTGCATCAACCGCGCAACTCGAGCGGCGCGGGGCACCCGGCGGTGGGGTCCGCCCGTTAGGAGTTCGGGCAAAGCTCTTCATCCTGGGGTAGGGTGGAAGTAGGACTCTGTCCTGGCGCTATCGGCAGCGATCCCGACGTGCCCGGCAGTCCGTGCTCTCTCCCAATGAAGATACCGTTACACGACGCTCTGAACGTGTTGGAGCAGGAGATCATTTCCTGCCGTAAATGCCCCAGGCTGGTGGAACACCGCGAGTCCATCGCACGAATCAAGCGGCGGGCTTATCTGGATTGGGAGTATTGGGGCAAGCCCGTTCCGGCATTTGGCGATCCCGAGGCGGAGATTCTGGTGCTGGGCCTCGCCCCCGCGGCGCATGGCGCGAACCGAACCGGCCGCATGTTTACGGGGGACCGCTCCGGCGATTTCTTGTATCGCGCGCTCTGGCAGAACGGTTTTGCTTCCCAGCCGGTGAGCGTAGACCTTTGCGATGGACTTTGGCTGCGCAATATCTTTATTACCGCTTCCGCCCGCTGCGCGCCCCCGGACAACAAGCCCACTCCTCAGGAATTGACGAATTGCCGGCCTTTTCTGGAACGGGAACTGGCGCTGCTACGGAATCTGCGTCTGGTGGTGGCACTGGGCAAGATCGGGGCCGATTCCTACCTTCGCCTGCTGCGCGACCGCGGCCAAATCAAGAGCATGGCCCAGTATCCTTTTGGCCACAGTGTCTTGCATTCCATCCCTGGGAATCCCGATCTGCTTTGCTCCTATCATCCGAGCCAGCAAAACACGTCCACCGGAAAATTGACCGCGGAGATGCTGCGGGAGATTTTCCGGATCGCGGCCGAGCACACGACACGGCCCGGATTTCCAGCACCGGACCCGGACGCGGACGCATCCGGATAAGAGGGGCGAACGCCAGATGCGCCTCGCCCCGGTCTTCAACTCACTCAAGGAGCAAGGCAGCCATGCGACGGATTCTGGCAATCGGCATTCTCCTCCTGCTGCATGCGGGTGTTTCTCCGGCGGAGGATTTCACGAAGGTGCTGTGGAGCGCCGCCGAACCGGTCTATGCCAAGACCCTGGAGCACCCCTTCCTCACCGGATTGAGCGATGGGACACTGTCCAAGAGCCGCTTCCGGTTTTACCTGGTGCAGGACGCCCAGTATCTGCGTGTTTTCGGCCAGGCGCTCAGCATCCTGGCGTCGAAAGCGCCGGATGAGGCCTGGGCACAGACCCTGAACCAGCATTCCATCGACACCCTGAAGGCGGAGGGCGCGTTGCACGATTCGATTCTGCGCTCGTACGGCGTGGATAGCCGAGAGGCGAGAGCGACAGGAATGGCGCCCACCGCCGTCGCTTACACAAACCACATCCTGGCGGTGACATCGCAGCGCCCGTTCATTGAAGGGCTCGCGGCGGTGCTGCCGTGCTACTGGATCTATGAGAAGGTGGGCAAGCGCCTGGCGATGAAGGGGTCGCCCGAGAAGGAGTACGGCCAATGGATCGCCATGTATGGAGGCGATGGGTACGCCGCCTCGGTGAATGCGGTTCTGCAGATGATGAATGAGACGGCGCTTCGGGAAAGCGAAGAAGGGAAACGCCAAGCGGTGGCGCAATTTGCGCGATCCGCCCGGTATGAATATCTCTTCTGGGATATGGCCTGGCGGGAGGAGCGCTGGCTTCCCTAGGAACGATTCCGCGGGAGAATTCAGGAAACAAAAATCGAGCCGGACGGGAAAAGTCCGGCTCGATTTTCTGCGTGAAGAAAGCTGGGAATCCGGTTAGGCGGCAAGCGACTTGATGCGCTTGTGCAAACGAGCCTTATAGCGGTCCGCCGTGTTTGTGTGGATGATGCCCCATTTCGCCGCCCGATCAATGATGGAAAAGGTCCGGGGGAGCAATTCGTTCGCGGCGCTGTAATTGTTCGCCTCAATGAGCCTGCGAAGGGCCCGGAGTTGGTGGCGCAGACGAGTTTTCCGCATCCGGTTCACGGCGGTACGGTAGCGGGTAACTCGAATTCGCTTCAGGGAAGATACGTGATTAGCCATGAGTTTGCGGCGCAGTGCCTCCTTACAGGATACGCCATTGAGGCCGATTCGGTCAAAGGAAAGAATTGTCCAAGGCGGGACGTGCATGAGGGGCAAGTTTCCTCAAGGCACCTTCACAATTGGCGTATTGTTCCCCGGTAGCTGCTTGCGCCGAAGAACCCGCGTTGAGTGTCCGGTGATACACTCGGGGCAAAAGAGGAAATCGTGACGACACGCAGACGCGCCATCCTCGCTTGTGCGGCGGGGGCGATTGGCGGCATTGGGGCAAGGGCGAAGACCGTTGCATCGAAACGGGTGAGCGTTGCGCGCTTGCCGGAGGGAGGTTTGCAGCCGCAAATCTGTTTCGACGACGCGGAGAAACTGCACTTGGTCTACTTTTCCGGTGAACCGCGGCAAGGCAATTTGTCGTATGCGGTATCGAAGGATGGCGGAGCGATGTTCTCGCGCGCCATCCGGGTCAACAGCGAAGCGGGGAGCGCCATTGCGACAGGGACAATCCGCGGCGCGCAAATCGCGATCGGCGGGAACGGGCGGGTCCACGTCGCCTGGAATGGGTCGAATCCGGATGGCCCGCTGAACCCCGATTCCGGTATACGAGGCATGCCGATGCTCTACACGCGCATGGCGGACTCGCGAAATGCGTTTGAGCCGCAGCGAAACCTGATGCTTCACTCCTTTGGACTCGATGGCGGGGGAAGCGTTGCGGCGGACCGGCTCGGGAACGTCTATGTTGCATGGCACGGCATCGGAGAAACCGAGGCGTCCGCCGGAGAGGGCGAGGCGCGGCGGCGGGTGTGGATCACCGCATCCAGGGACGAGGGCAAATCGTTCCACACCGAGCGGGCAGCCTGGGCGGAGCGGACGGGGGCGTGCGGCTGCTGCGGTCTCAAGATACACGCTGACCGCCGGTCGCGGGTGTTTGCTCTCTACCGTTCCGCGACGCAATCCGTACACCGGGACATCTACCTGCTTTCCTCGAAGGACCGGGGTGAGAGTTTCGCGGGGTGTCTGCTCCACAAATGGGATATCAACGCCTGCCCGATGAGCAGCATGGATATCGCGGATAACGGCAATATCGTCGTTGCGGCCTGGCAGACGGGTGGGCAGGTTTACTGGGTTCGGGTGGATGCCGACGGTTCGTGCGCTCGCGAGCCCATAGCCGCTCCTGGCGATGGGAAGGGGCGGAAGCACGCCCGCGCCGCCGTTAACCGGAAGGGGGAGGTCCTGCTTGTTTGGACCGAAGGCACGGGCTGGCAGAAGGGCGGTTCGCTCGCTTATCAGTTGTTTGACGAGCGGGGAAAACCGACGCCGGAGCAGGGCCAGCTTCCCAGTGTCCCTGCCTGGAGTTTTGGCGCCGTGGCCGCGAGGCCGGACAAT
Organism: Bryobacterales bacterium; assembly: GCA_039812845.1. Taxonomy (GTDB): domain Bacteria; phylum Acidobacteriota; class Terriglobia; order Bryobacterales; family Bryobacteraceae; genus JACTMJ01. Next base: position 18,323 of record JBDIBK010000050.1, on the reverse strand, counting down.
TCGTTTCTGATCCTCTACTGAGCGTTTCGCGGCGATGCGATACATGCCCCGGAGATTCGCCCGCTTGCCAAACGCAATACCTCCATGGCGAACCTCACTTGGCCGCAGTCGTTTCGCGAGCAACAAAATCGCGGTACAAAGTTCGAAGTTGCCGCACATCCGGAGACGATACGAATTGAAGGCGGGCGCGCGCCTGGACGGTTGCCCCTCGCTTCAGATCGAGGCCGAACAGAGAGAGATAGGTGGAGTGGTGGGAATCCGCCTCCTCCGGAGTTGCGATGGCGAAGCAATCGTTCCGCGGCGCCAGGATCACCGCCGTCAGCCCGGTTCCAGGGTCGGCCCGCATTGCCAGGGGCAGTTCGAAATCGGGCATCCTGGCCCAGTCCACGGGATTGGGAGGGAACTTCCAGCGGCCATCGTAGATGAGCGCTGCAGCTTGCGAATCCCGGGGGAACATCTGCCACTTTCCATTGGCCGCTTCCGCCGCCATCAGGCGACCGCCCTTGACGAGCACCTTCGCGCTGGTGAATGAGGCGCCGAAGTAGGCGGCCAGAAACATTTCGAAGCGGAGCAGATCTTCGACGGCCGTGACACTGAGCCTCAGATCGAGGGCATTGGGCGCGCTCCAGCGATAGTTGGCGCTCATGGCGCAGGGGCGGTCTTCCGCTCCCGGCCATGCCACGGTCACGGAGCCATCGCGTTCGAGGGTTGCCGTGCTGGGAACGTACCACATCCCGGTGCCGTAACGGCGGCCATTCGCGAACACGCGATAGAGGCCGAAGAGCCCCATGCTGGCAGCCAGGTCGAGGCCCGTTGCGGAATAAGTCACCGGAAGCAACCCGATGGAGCGGCCCTCGCTTCGAAAGGTCCCCTTCAGGACGCCGGTATCGAAAGAGTAGCTCCCGTCCGGGACCGGATGGAAGGAAAGGTTCGCTGGGCGGCTCACGGGCTGGCCGAACGCGCACACGGGGGCGAGAAGCAGAGCCCTCCGCGACAGAGCGCCCGCGGCGGTTCGAGACGGTGAACTACAAGACGCCATACCGCGCGAATGCCTCCTCCGCCAGCATGCCGTTTGCGATGGCCACGCGCACCTCGGATTCGGTTCGAGCTTTGGCCAGCGCCAAAGTAAGCACCTCCTCTTCCGCGATCCTGGGCAGGACGACCACGCCGTCAATATCCCCGATCAGCAGGTCACCGCGCTCGACGGTAACGCCCCCGACCGTGAGCGGAGCGCCGAAATCGGTCACCATGCCGCGGCCGCGCTGGTCGCGCCCATAGGTTCCCTGGCAGAACACCGGGAATTTCGCGTCCACAATCTGATGGGTGTCGCGAACGAAGCCGTCACAAACCGCGCCCACCGCGCCACGGCTCCGCGCGGCCATGGTCATGAGTTCCCCAAAGAGCGCATACTCGCACGACGCGCCGGAGCAGAGGTAGATCTCGTCGGGTTTCAGGCTATCGAGGGCCCGCAGCATCAGCCCCCACGGCTGCGATTCATCCGGGATTTCGGTGATGTCCTGCTCGGTGACGGTTAACACTCTCCCCACCAATACGGTTCGAAGGCTTCGGTCCAGCGGCTGAAGCGTCGCGGGCAGAAACTGATTCCGCAAACCAACGGAATCGCAGATGTCTCCAATGACGGCAGTGTAGAGATGCTCCCTGGCAAGGGCCAGCATCTCCTGTTCAGACTTCCATTCGGGCATGTCTCTCCTCTTCCAAAATTTGTTGTTTCTATCCGCGCCGGGTGGCTATCGCAGCGCCTGGGGCTGCCCTCCAGCCTGTTTGCTGCGAAGGGCCGCATCCATGAACGCAAAGATCTCCAGGCTCTCTTCCACCGGCACGGGGACCGTACCAGTCTGAAAGAACTTGACGATCTCCACAACCATATCCCGGTAGCCGACGGCCGCCTTCGGGTCGCTCGCAATGGCCTCGCGATCCCGGAAGACGACGGCACCGTAGGCTCCGTAGGGCCGCGCGGCGCGCACGACGCCGAGACGCCCGTCTTTCCAGCGGCCGACAATCACGTCGGCTCCGTCGGTATACGTGCGCGTCACCTCCACGCATCCGGGGCCCATCAGGGCGTAGAGCATCTCGATCGGGTGGATCGCATACCAGGAGAGGTCCAGATGGTGGTGCTCTTCGAATGGTCCGGGACCCCACACCATCGCACCGGCGATGCCATCCACCTTGAGGGCGGTGATCATGGGAGTGAAGCGAAGGCTGGAACTCGTCCACCACTTCACGCCGGCCGCCTTCGCCAGACGGGCGATCTCTCTGGCATCTTCGAGCGTGGACGCCAAAGGCTTGTCGATCCACATGGGCTTGCCGCAGGCGATGATCTCCCGGGCCTCGGCCAGATGCGGCCGCCCGTCCACGCTGGTAAGCAGGATTCCATCCACCTTCGAACAGAGATCCGCGATGCGGGGCACAATCTCCACGCCCCATTTCGAGCGCAGTTCTTCCGTGTACTGGTCGGCATACTTGGCGCTCGTGGCATTGTCGGGCATGCCGCCCTTGTAGGCGGCGACGATGCGCGCGCCCGGCACGTGGTCCGGCGCGGAGGCATCGTTCAGCATCTTGGCAAAGGCCGTGACGTGGGAGGTATCCGTGCCGACCAGGCCTAGGCGCAGATCGGCCCCCGCGGCGAACGCGGCCAGAACCAGAAGCAAAGAAGGGATGCACAGGCGTTTCATTCTAAAGGCAACCTCACAGGGCGTTTCGTTAATCTCGATTGCTCGCTCGCAATGCAGATCTCATGGGTCTTCACGGTGTCGGCCACGTTGCAATGGGATTCCCGGCCCGTGAGGATGCAATCGACGAAGTGATTGATCTGGGCGTCGAAGGGGTGATGGGTGACCGCGCCACTGTCGGGCAGGATAGTCGGAATGGAGGCCCAGTCCGTCTGCCCCGGCCAGCGATTCGTGAAGAGCCGGTTGTCGCGAATGGTTCCTCCGTTGCCCATCAGGACGATCGGGAAGGTGTACGGCCCCACGCATTCGAGAGAGGTGGCGACTTTGCCGGTGACGCCATCTTCGAATGTGACGAGCGTGACGCTGTTCGGCTCATACTCGTAGTCGAGCGGATTCCCCTTGCTGAAGTTGCCCAGGCCGAAAACCTCGACGGCCTCCTTGCCAACGAACCAGCGAAGCGCATCGACGGCGTGGCAGCCCCCCGTGAGCAGCGCCGTGCCCCCGTAGGCGCGGGTGCTCACCCAGGGATAGAGGCCAAAGTCCTTGGTGATCCCGTGGAGATAATCGACCTCCGCGTGGAAGAGGTCGCCGATGAGCCGCTCCGCGAGCATCGAACGAATCATCTCAAACAGAGGATTCCAGCGAAGCACGAACCCGACCACGCTGCGCACGCCATGCTCCCGCACCGCGGCATCCAGTTTCCTTAGCCCCGCGAGATCAAGGGCAACCGGCTTCTCGACGATCATGTGCTTGCCGGCCTGGGCGCAGGCGACGCCCTGCTCCACGTGAAGGTGATGCGGCGTGCAGATGGAGACCGCATCAATCCCGTCCGCTTGCAGCAAGGCGTCGAGACGGGTGAAGGGCTGGCAGTTCTCCAGGCCGAATTGCCGGGCTTTCGCGGCGGCTTTGGCCGCGTCCCGGCTGAGGATTGCACGGATTTCCACATGCGGATTGCGCCGATAGGCCGCGATATGGCCGCTGGAGACATCTCCCGTGCCGAGGATCGCGATTCCGAGCTTCCGGTCCATTCCATACTCCTTTCGCGCCGCTCAGTTTGAGTGGCCGTTGAATTCGAGCGAGAGTGCGACGACTGCGTCGACAATCGCTTCGAGGAAGCGCTCCCCCTTCTCCGCGGTTGCCACGGTGGGGTCTCCGTAGCCCCCGTGCCGCGTGAATTCCCGGAAGGAGCGCGCGGTGGCGACGGGAGCGGCCTTGAGCATTTCATGGCCGAAGAAACGGGATCCGGAATATGCGCCGTCCCGCTCCGCGCGCTCCATCCGGACAAGGTCCGGGCGAATGCGCAACAGGATGGAGGTTTCGAGTTCACAAGCGTGGCCCATGCCGCCCAAGGCGCTTTCGCGGAGATCCGAGAGCGCCTGCGCGGCCAGAGACCAATAGCTCGCTCCGGCGATGTTAAATTCCGGCAGCGTCTCCAGCATCTGCTGGATGGCCACGACCATGGCAGCGTGGTTCCCACCGTGGCTGTTGATGAGCAGCAGCTTTCGGAATCCATGGCGGTGAATACCGCGGGCCAGATCCTCAATGGCCGCGAGCATGGTGCTGTGGCGGATGGAGAGAGACCCGGCGAAGCCGAGATGATGGGCGCTGCAGCCAACGGCCAGCGGCGGAAGCAGCAGCAGAGTTTCCGGCAACCGGCGCTCCGCGCGCTGCACGATCTCGGAGCCGATCAGACGATCGGTGCAGAGCGGCAAATGCAGGCTATGCTGTTCCGTGGCCGCCAGCACGCAGACGGGCAGCACATGGGCGCGATCTAGCGCCTCGACTTCCGGCCAGGTGAGTTCGTCCAGGATCATGCTTCGGCCCTCCGTTCCGGCGGCGCGGCGAGCATCTCAATCTCAACCAGGATCCCGCCCCAGAGCACCGCCTGGATGGCCGTACGGGTGGGGAAGGGTTCGCGGAAGCACTCGCGATAGACGGCATTGAAACGCTCCCAATCCGCCATGTCCTTGAGATAGACCGTCACCTTGAAAACGTCTTCGAACCCGGCACCGGCGGCGTTCAACTGGCGGAGGCAGTTCTCGAGCGTCAGTCGAGCCTGCTCTTCGATGCTGTCACCGACGACGTGGCCTTCCTCATTGATCGGCCCCTGCCCGCTGATGGCGACGATTGCCCCGGCGCTCACCCAGAGGACCGGCGAATACGGCCCGGCCGTCTTGTGCTGGCTCGATGGAGGCCGCTCAATTCTTCGGTTCGAAGGAGACGATGGCGCGTTCATGATGCCTGCTCCGTGCTCCAGGAGGAAACGCGGTAATGGTCGAGAGCGGCCGGGTCCAGTTCGACGCCGAGGCCCGGGCCCTGCGGCAGTTCGGCGTGCCCATTCTCGATGCGAAGCGGCGTGGCGAGCAGATCGTGTTCGCGAACCAGCCTGCCGAAAATATCGGCCGGAAGCGTCGCGCGGCGGCCGGCGGCGCTCTTGTGCACGTAGGCGGCCTCCAGGATGCCCAGATCCACTTCGCTGCCGTGCCAGTAAGGGATTTCGTGCTGATCGGCGAGCTGGAACAGGCGCTGACAGGGCCAGATGCCGCCGTTAAAGTTAAAGTAATCGCAGGCGTCCTCACGGATGGCGGCGATGGCATCCTGCGGCAACTGGCCCATCTCGCGGTACGGCAGGGAAACGTGAACCGCCAAGGGGATCGATGTCCGGGCGCGGAGGGCGCGGGTACCCGCCAGGTTCCAGCGCGGGAGCGGGTCTTCGAGGCAGAGCACGTTGCCGATCGCCTCCAGTTGCCTGGCGCGGCTTGCGGCTTCGGGCAGAGTCTCGAAACGCTCATTGGGGTCAAGAATCACCTGGAACTGGGGACCGCATGCATCGCGAATGCCGGCGCACCAAGCAACCACCGGGTCCGAGAGATCGCATTTGAACTTGATGCAATCGAAGCCTTGGCTCTGGCCCTCGCGCGCCTTGCGGATGGCATCGGCCACGGTCCGGTGCCCGGTCCAGAATCCACAGCGGACCTGGGTGCGGTACGCGCCGCCCAGGAGCATGTAGAGCGGGATGCCGGCGGTCTTGCAGTAAGCGTCCGCGATGGCGCATTCGAAGCCGTCGTACCAGCGTCCGGGAGGCAGCGGCAAGTCCTGGAGATTCAGGCCGGTGATATCGACGCCCAGGAGCCGCAAAGCGGTTGCCCGCAGCGTGTCCCGTGGAGCGTCGCGATAGAACTCGCCCAGGCCGATTACTCCGCTGGCCAGGTGAATCCGGACGATGGTCTTGGGCAGCGCGTCGAATTGAATAGACCAGCCGGGGACGCCGCCACTGGAGAGCTTGTGCAGCGGGCGATCGAACGCCTCGCTGTTCACGCTGTCCGGCCGCGCGGGCACCAGCACATCGTCGAAATCGATCCGTGTGATTCTGGCGGTCATGATCCTCGCTCGTACAGCATCGCGGAGGTTCCTCCGTCGATGGCAATGGATTGTCCCGTAATCGCGGAGGCTGCATCGCTGAGGAAGAACTTGACGAGTTCGCCCACCTGGCGGGCCGTCGGGAGGCTGGCCAGCAATTGTTTCTGGCGCGTATAGGAGTCCAGCCACGCGTCCACGTCTTCCGCGAAATTGCGGATGAGGTCCCGGTTCTGCGGGCTCGGCACCAGCCCCGGATGGATGCAGTTCACGCGAATTCCGCGAGAGCCGACGTCGGCGGCGAGCGACCGTGTGAAGGCGTCGATCGCTCCCTTGGTGGTCGCATACACCGTGTAGCCGGGGATGTTCGTGAGGGCGTGGACGGAGCCGATGTTGACGATGGATCCACCGGAGGCGGGCATAGCGTTCACGACAGCGCGGCTGAATCGGTAAGCGGCGTCGATATTCACGCTGAACACGCGCCGGTACTCGTCGTCCGAAACTTCGGTGATGGGCTTCACCAGACCGATGCCGGCGCTGTTGACGAGCGCATCGACGCGGCCAAAACGCTCAAGAGTGAACGCGACGGCCTCTTCGGCGCAGCCTGGCGTGGCGATATCGGCGCGCAGGAAAGCGGCGGTGGAGAGGCCTTTCTTCGCAAGCCGCTCCGAGAGCGCAATGCCCGCCGGGCCGTCGATGTCGACGATGACGACGTTCCAGCCGGCTTCCGCGGATACCGTGGTGATCCCCCCACCGATTCCTCCGCCGGCTCCGCCGGTAACGATCACCGTCTTCGCGGGAGATGCCATTGGGTTCGTCACGCCCGGCCGCCTTCCCAGGCCCGATACAGTGAATCGACTTCCCCGCGGCGCTTTGCCCCCTGCCAGACCAGCACCCGCCAGCGGAAGCGAATCCGCTCCCCCTTGGCCAAGAAGATGTCTTCCCGGAAAGTGGGTGCGGCACTCATGTAGCCAAATTTGTTGTTCATGACGAAGAACGGGGAGGGATGTCGCGGGTTGCCGGGGTGATCGAAGAAGGCGATGCTGGCCGTGCCTTCGCCAAGTTTGCCAGTGTAAACGCACCATTTGGCGGGCTCGCCATTGGCCTTCTCAATCGTGTCTGTGCCGTTGGAATTGAGCACTTCGCCGTAATCCATGCTTTCGGCGACGCGAACGCCGAGGCCATTGTAGACGTGGCCGTCCGTGCCAAGCCGCACTTTCTCCGGCGCGTGCAAAGTCGAGTCCCAATCGAGCACAGTCAAACCGGACGGCTGCTTCGGCGCGGAGATGCTTCGCGATTCCACTAGCAGCAGCCGGCCCTCGGCGTTCCAGTGGATCAGAGAGGTCAGGCTGTTCTTTGTCCGCTTTTCGAACTTCACATGCACCAAGCGGCCATGGCGTGCCGGGTTCGTCTCACCCCAGAAGTCAATTCCATCCACGCCGGACCAGGCCAGCATCAGGCCGCGATGATGGATGTGATCGTGCGGCCCATCCTGCGTCACCACGGTGCCGTCCGGCGCGCAAAGCGGATGGACATACGGCTTCGGCCGGTCAGCGGAATAGCGGTAAGTAAACAGCGGACGGGAGCCGGAGGAGAAAGAGACCCCGGAACCCGCACTGTCCTTCGCGCTCAGCCCGAACGGGAGTGCGACGGCCGCGGAAGCGGCAGAGAGCAGATACGAACGCCGATTTAACATGTGTTTATCCCATTGTGATTGCTTCGCGTCGGGATTCCAAAAGGCGAGGCGGCTCTCTTCTCAGGCATGCCCCGCCCCGCCCCATTGAAAGCCCCGCGGGAACTGCGGCCGGGCCGCGGCAACGATGGGCCGCGGTGCTGCCCATCGTTGCCGACGACTCTCCGCGCATGGGTTTGCTCCTCAATATGCATTGCCGGTTAGAACGCCAACCGAAGCCCGAAGCGGAACTGCCTTTCGGATGGCGTAGAGAGCCCGCCGAGCGTGCTCGTGATCGATGAGAAATTGTTGAGCGCCCGGATGCTTCCGTCGCCGTTGAGCGACATGGAAGCGACGTTTGCGCTGGGATTGGAGAATTTCGGCGTGTTCGAGATATTGAAGCACTCGGCCTTGAACTCCAGGCTCAGTCGTTCACTGAACTTGAAGGTGCGGAAGAGGCTCATATCGAGGTTCACAATACCGGGGCCGACCATGATATTGCGCCCGGTGCTTCCGAAACGCGCTCCGGTTGGCTGGCGGAATGCGAGCGGGTCAAACCACGAGGTATTGGCTCCGATGTTGCCCGGTTTGTCGACGGTTTCTTTCACCTGGTCCGCCGTCTGGCTGTTTCCCGGCGCGTTCAGGGATGTGCCACTGGCGGAGACCGTGAAGCGCGACCCGGTATACGCCGAGAACGTGCCGTTGGTTTGCCAGCCGCGGAGCACGTGGCCGAGGACGCCATCGTTCGCCAGCGTTTTCCCGATCCCGAAGGGCAGTTCGTAAACATAGCCGAGCGTGAACATCTGCGCGCGGTTGTAGCCCGCGACCGCACGATTGCGGTACACCACCGGGTCCCAGTTCCACATCGGCGCACCCGTCCATCCGTCCTCGTCAGTCACATTGATGGCTTTCGAATACGTGTAGGCACCCTTCAGCAACAAGCCCTTGCTGAACTGGCGGTTCAGAGCGAGTTGAAGAGCGTGGTAATTGCCGCTGGCCGAGCCATCCCACATCAGCGCACCGATGCGGCGGCCTTGGGTGGCCGCCAGAGGCCGCCCCGCCGGTCCGCCTCCCGGCGGCGCGGCGTTGATATCGCGGTCCATCAGTTGATGAACGGTCTGTGTTCCCACGTAGCCGAGTGTGGTTACGATGTCGCCGGGCATCTTCCGTTCCAGGGTGAAGTTCCAGGATTGGATGTAGCCGCGCTGGATCTCGCCCGCCCAGGGGCTTCGGGGTCCCATGTCCACCGTGGGCGGGAGCGGGATAACGCCCGTTGAGGTATCCGGAACGGAGATGGCGGGGATGCCCTGATCCAGCGTTCCGATCCAGGAATAGGGGGTGGCGGAGACAAACGTGGATCCAATGGTGGAAGGATACATACCGCGAAGCGGCCGCGAAAAGGGCATGGGATCGTACGTGATTCCATAGCCGCTGCGGAGGACGGTATTCTCCGTGATGCGATAGGCGAACCCGACGCGGGGCGCAAAGAGCTTCTTGCTTGTCGTGATTCCCACGTTTTTGGGGTTGTTGCCGATGCCTCCCATGTAGACCAGGTTGGTGGCCGGGTCCCAGCGCTCAATTCCGCGGTCCTTGCGCATGATCAGCGGGAAATATTCGTAGCGGATGCCGAGGTTCACGGTGAGCTTGTTCGTCACCTGCCAGCGATCGCGGGCATAGCCGCCAAACTGCCATTCGCGGTTCGTGTACTGAAACAGTTGGACGCCCTTCTGCATGGTGGTGGTGTACCCCATGAGGTAGGTTGCGTAGGTGTTCAGATAGTTGGCGGTGTAACCCGCGGCGCCGGTGACGTCTCCGCTGAACGAGATGTTCCCGCGCGGGCCGCCGCTCACTTCCGGCTGCCACTGGTCCATGTGATAGCGAACCATGTCGAAGCCGAAACGGAACTCATGCGCGCCGTGCATCTTGGTTGCATTCGTCGTGTAGGTGTAGGTGCGCTCCTTGTAGAAATGGGGCTGCCAGCCGGCGGTGGCTCCCCAGGTGGTGAACCCGTTATTGATGGTTGGCATTCCGCTATAGCAGGCGCCTTTGGCCTGGCTGGGACAGGCATCCAGAAGCCGGTCGGCGCCGGAGCCGACGACGGCCGGATTGTTGGTGTTCGGGATGCCCCAGACGTCGCTGCCGGTGTTCGCGCCAAAGCCGGGGAAGGTGCCGTTCATATCCATGCGGTTCGTGGCGAAGGTGCCATCCAGGATCAGCGTGGGCGAGAAGATCTTCGTAAAGCCGAAGGTGGGGATGTTCACAATGGTCGGGGTCACTTCGGGTGCGCCGGCGCGGGAGAGTCCGGGGCCGCCGAGCTTATCCCCGAAGACGAATGTCGACGAAACGTCCGCGTCCATACGGCTGTACTTGCCCCAGATCGACAAATTGTTGCTCGGGTTCCAGTTGACCTTGATGTCCAGGTTGTAGCGGTTCAGCTTTTCCGTGCCGGAGCTGTAATAGTTGCTCAGGGTGCCTTGGGAAGTGCCGGGAAGATTCGGCATGGGGGCCAGATCCTGGATCATCCGGCTGATGGAGTTCATGCGGGCGAGCGGAACCTGATTGCCCGCCATCGGAATCCGGCCCACGCCGTTGGCGTTGCCCGTGGTGGGGTCGTAGATGGTGACGGGCAGGCCGGAAAAATTGCCGGCGCGAATGGCGGCGGTGGGAACGGAATCGGTCGTCCGGCTGATGCCGGCGCGTTCCAGGGTGCCCTCAAAGCTCCCAAAATAGAAGAGCTTATCCTTGACGATCGGGCCGCCGAGAGTGCCGCCGAAGATGTTGAAGATCGATTTCGCCTTATCCACGGTGGAAGGCAGGAAGAAGTTGCGCGTGCGCAGGTGCTGGTTGTCGTGATAATGGAACGCGACCCCGTGCAGGTCGTTCGTGCCGGATTTCGTCGCCACGGTGATCGCCGCGCCGCCGGCCATGCCCTGCTCCGCGTCAAACGATCCCGTGGTTACGTTCACGGTTCCGATGGATTCGACGGGCGGCACGTACACCATGTGGTGAGGCAGCCAGATGTAGACGTTGGTTGCGCCGTCCACGCGGGCGTTGTTGTTGTTCCGGGCCGTGCCATTGACGTTTGTGGTGAGCGCGCGCGCCGGGGTGGAGCCCACGCTGTTCTGGAATCCGGCCGGCGTGGCGCCCGGCACGAGGTTGATGAGGTTCTGAAAGTTCCGGTAGGCGGCGAGGGGGAGGCTTGCCACCGCCTGGCTGCTCAATTCGGCGTGAACGTCGGATTTGTCCGTTTGCAGGGCGACGGCCGCCGACGACACCGTGACCTGCTCGGTCAGTTGGCCGAGTTCCAGTTTCACATCGGCTCGCGTCACGGTGTTGATGGTGATCTGCAGACCGGTCTGGGTGTAAGCGCGAAAACCTCCCGCTGTCACGTTCAACTCGTACTCGCCGGGGAGCAGGTTCGGCGCGGTATACCGTCCGTCCTGTCCAGTCTGAATCTCGCGGACCTGGCCGTTGAGTTTGTTGGTCAGGCTCACGGTCGCGCCGGGGACCGAACTGCCGCTCTGGTCAACAACGGTGCCGACGGCGGAGCCATACAATACTTGGCCCACGGCGGGAATCGCCGTGAGCAATCCGAGCAGAAATAGGGGGAGCAGCGTGGCTGAGATCGCCTTCATCGTGGAGTACCTCCTTCGTAGCTCGTGGATCGAGACAGGCTTTCGACGCCGGAGCGGCGAAATGGAAGCGAACAAGGCTCCAACCCAGACAAGATCGCGACTGCGGGAGCATTCGTTCGTTCAGCGAAGGAAGAATATCATTCGAACCCAAAGCTGTCAACAATTTCCTTGAACGGTCGGAAGCAGGTTGCGGAAAACCGCGAGCGACGCGCCGGTGGAGCCAAGTTCCGCGGGGGGAATTGCTACTGGGTTGCCGCCAGCCGGGTCTCCCGGGGGCTGCCGGCAGATGCTAGCTCTTCGAGGTAGCGCGTGGCGACGGTCGCCGCCGCCCCGACTACCCCGGTTCCGGCGGGGTGGGATTCGAGGATGAGGGGGATATCGAAGCTCCTGGCGTTGCCTTTCAAGCCGCCCATCCGGCGCTTGGCGGCCTCCATCAGGCTGGGGCAGTGATGCACGACGGGGCCAGTGAGCAGAACGAACTCGGGGTCAAAGCTCCAGATCACGCCAACCAGGCCACGGACGAAGTACGAAGCCCATTCCTCCACGACCGCAATCGCGTCCGCATCCCCTTGGAGGTATGCCGCCTCCAACTCCGCGAGTGTCGCCATCGGGCCAAGCGCCCCATTTCCGTTCGTGCCAGCGGTATTTGCGCTTTCCCCGAGCCTCCGCGCGAGATTCTTTCGGATGGCGGGGCCGGAGCAGAACACCTCCCAGCAGCCTTTGAATCCGCACGCGCACATGGGTCCTGAGGCATCCACCGGCATGTGCCCGACTTCGCCGCCAATCCCGCCCGCGCCGCGCAAAAGCCGCCCGTGAACGACGATGCCCGCTCCGATCCCCGAGCCGATCTCCAGGCAGACGAAGTTCCGGTGATTCTTGCCCTTCCCCCAGATCGCTTCCGCCCGCGCTTTCGCTCTGCCAAGGTGCTCCACGCGGACGGGCAACCCGAAGCGCTGCTCAAAGAGATCCCGCAATTGGACGTTCATCCAGCCCAGATTCGAAGCGGCCTGAACCAGCCCGGTGCTGGAATTGATCAGCCCCGGCATGGCGACCCCAACGCCGGCAATGGAATCTCGTGTCAGCGAATTCCGTGCTTCCAGCTTCTCAAGGCATTCTCCCGCGAGAGTGACCACCTCATTCGGTTCCGTGTACCTCGGGTAGGGAGCGGAGGTCTGATCGAGGACGCGCCCCGACAGATCCACAAGAGCGACTTCGACTTCCTCCAGGTCAATGCTGACGCCGGCCGTGAGGTTGGCACGAGGGTTGAACGCCAGAATCGAGGCGCGCCTGCCGAGGCCCGCCGTCGATTTTCCCTCTTCGACGAGGATGCGCGACTCGATCAGGGGCTGGAGGATCCCGGAAACCGTGGCGGGGCTCAGCGCGGAGCGCCGCGCGAGGTCCGCCTGCGAACTTGGCCCCTCGGATTGGACAAGGGAGAGCAGAAGCAGTGTGTTGCGACGCCTCAATTCCTGCTTTCCGGCTTTTGCCGGAGGCGCGCCGAACTCCAGACCGATTCGTCGGCGAATTATTTCTTTCACGTTACAAAGTAAGTGTATAATCGGTTCCAAGCTTTTTCAAGCTCAGCGACACTTTCCACCGCGACCGCACCGGAGCCGGACCGCATTCCAGTACCGGTGCCCGCGAAAGCCGGAGGGCTACAGGATTCAATAGCCAACGGTCCTGGCACCGCAATTCCCATTTCCGCTCAACGCCACTTGAGCATGCCCTGCCGGCGGATCGCCCGGCAATCTTAGGGCAATGAACAGAGCCGCCCGTGAACGGGCCAAGGAGAAACAGCATGGAGACGCACACAGGCAAAGAAGGCATTTCCCGCCGCCAATTGTTTCAGACGGCCGCGCCCGCGGCCCTGATTCTGCCCACCATTGTTCCCGCATCGGCCCTCGGCCGGGGCGGGCAGACGGCCCCGAGCGACCGGATCAATCTCGGAATTATCGGCGTCAACGGCATGGGGCGGAGCAATCTGCAGAACTGCGCCAAGCATCAGGACGTCGTGGTCACGGCCATTTGCGACGTTTCAACCGAGCGAAGGGAAGCCGCGCTCAACCTGCACCGCTCCACCGCGCGCGGCCATTCCGACTATCGGGAACTGCTGGCCCGTCCCGATGTGGACGGCGTAATCATCGCCTCCTCGCCGCACTGGCACGCCCTGATGGCGATTGACGCCGTGAAGGCCGGCAAGGACATCTATCTCCAGAAACCGATGACGCTTTACCCGGATGAGACGCTGGCCGTGAGGAATGCGGTGCGCCGTCACAAGCGCATCAGCCAGGTGGGCACGCAGATTCACGCCAGCCCTAACTACCGCCGGGTTGTCGAGTGGATTCGCTCCGGCAAGCTGGGCACGGTGAACAACGTTCGCACGTTCAACGTGATGAACCAGGGAGTGGCGGGTATCGGCCATGCGCCGAAACAGGATCCGCCGAAGGGCCTCGATTGGAATATGTGGCTGGGTCCCGCGCCCGCCCGGCCCTTCAATTCCCTGCTGTTCGCGGACAGTTACAACCACTGCTCATTCTGGGATTACTCCCGGGGTTGGACGCCGGGCATGGCCCCCCATATCATCGATCTGCCGATCTGGGCGCTTGAGCTCGGCGTGCCCGAAACCACGTCGTGCTCCGGGGGGCGCTTTGTGATCCACGATGACGGCGACGCGCCGGACGTGCAGGAGATCGTCTGGCGCTATCCGAAGATGACCATGACCTGGATGATGAACTGCGCCAACAGTTTCGCCTTCGACTTCGGCCGAGGCAAGCCGGACCGGCGTCTGGGGATCTACTTCCATGCCGTCAATGGAACGCTGTACACCAACTACAGCACGCATGAGATCGTCGCCGAAGGCGATTTTCTCAAGGACTCCACTCCGCCGCCGGAATCCATCCCGCCCTCGCCCGGCCACGAACGGCAATGGCTCAATTCGATCAAGTCCCGCGTGGAGCCGGACTGCAACGTGGAATACCACTGGAAGCTGGATATGGCTCTCACGCTCGCCAGCCTTTCTTACACGCTCGGCCGGTCGATTCGTTTCGATCCGGTGAAAGAGCAGATCGTGGGAGACAAGGAAGCCACCCGGCTTGCCCGCCCGGAATATCGCGCCCCGTGGAAGTTCCCCGCGGAGTATCTATAGCAACGCCCAGTGTGGCGGGCGGGGTCCGGCAACCCGCCCGCCGCGCATGTGAGGCGAAAAAGGGGCGGGTGCGGGCGGCAGGAATCGCTCGTTTGACCCTGCCGCGGCTCCAGCCCAATTCAACGCAGCGGTTCCGTCCCTTCGTTCAATATCTCCAGGTATTCGCGATACACAAAAAGCCGGTTGCGCCTCTTTCCGCTGATCTCCCGGAGGATCCCCAATCGGCTTAGCTGTTCCACGGCGGCGGCCGCGGTCGGGAAAGAAACACCCACATTCCCGGCAATTGCCGCGATCGAGGCAATCGGATGCGTTTGAAAGCTCTGATGGACGCGCAGCACGGTAGTGGATGCGCGGCCAATCCGTTCAATCTTTCTCCGGTCAGATTCCATGAGCGCAATGATGCGGCGCGCCGCGCTGGCCGCTTGCACGGAGGTGTCGGTGACTCCCTCCAGAAAGAATTCCAGCCATCCCTCCCAATCGCCCTTGGTCCGGGTGTTCATCAGATGGTCGTAATAAGCCTGACGGTGCGTCTTGAAGAACAGGCTCAGGTAGAGAATGGGTTCCCGCAGTGCTCCGCCCGCGCAGAGCAGGAAGGTAATCAGCAGCCTGCCGAGCCTGCCGTTGCCGTCAAGAAATGGGTGGATCGTCTCAAACTGCACGTGGGCAAGGCCCGCCCTGATCAGCAAAGGCAGCTCCGGGCGCTCTTCGTGGAGGAAATTCTCCAGTTGGCCCATGCACTCCATCACCAAGTTCGGGGGAGGCGGCACGAAAAGGGCATTTCCCGGCCGGGTTCCGCCAATCCAGTTCTGGCTGCGCCGAAATTCGCCGGGCTCTTTCTCGCTTCCCCTTCCGTGAGAAAGCAGCACTCCGTGGATCTCTCGAAGAAGGCGAAGCGAAAGCGGGAACCCGCCTCGAAGGCGATCCAACCCGTAACTCAGTGCGGCTACATAGCTCGAGACCTCTCGGACATCTTCGAGAGGCACCCCGGGGGCTTCCGCGTTCTCATACAGCATGAGGTCGGACAGCGAGGACTGCGTTCCTTCGATCTGAGAGGAGAGAACCGCCTCCTTGCGAACATAGGCGTAAATAAAGAGTGTCAGGTCCGGGAGAACGGAAGCAAGTCCATCCAATCGGCCAAGCGCCCGATTGGCCTGCTCGAGAAGCTCCTGAAGACGTTCCAACTGAAGCGGCGGTTGCGGCGGAAGAGGCGGAGGAACGAATGCATGAACGGATTCTCCCTGAAAATGAGATACCTCGTATCTCCCGAGCCGTTGATTCCACTGCGGTTGCATCCCGTTTAAGCTGGCTTTAATAACGTATGAGCTTATTAAAGGATACGGCGATTCGCTTTAATAAGCCAGCAAAACGCGTCGCCAGACCGCCCAGTAACTCCCATCAATCGTTCCCCAGCCGTCCAAAGAATCACCGCCTAATCGCGGCTTCCGGGCCGTGCCACAGCCGGTCGTCGCCCCGATTTGCGCTGATCCGCACCCCAGGGGTTCGCGGCCGACGCCCCGAAACCGCGTCCGCACTGTGGAATAGACGAAGCCCTCGGTTCCCCGTCTGGGCAGTGAAGAGCGGCTGCAACTTCCAGTGCTATCTGAGATCGAGCCACTCCATGCGAAGAAGCCGCGCGCCCGGCAATCGAATTGGCCTCAGCCTTGTCGCGCCCTGGCGCGGGCCCAGTTCTCAGCAAGAAAAACTGTGATTATTTCTTGCAGCACAAGCAGGTTCATCGAGCGAAAATGCATTCCGCTCTCTTGCCCGCCTTTGAAGCAGATTTCCACGCCGGCTCGTGATGCCAACGTCCATTCTCTCTATCGTCAAATGCCAGAAAGCCTGGTTTGTCCCCAGGTTTCCCGTGGTAACCGCCCAATTCAAGCAACGGTTCTATCGGTTGTTTATATCTCGCTCCAGGCGCTTGATTGCGTCCAACACCTCATCAAACGAAGGCGGTTCGCCAAAAATCATTACACCTGTCTCCCGATAGTCCTGCGCTAAGGCCTGCAATCGCTCCGTCCTCGGGCTCAAGCGGAGGCTTCCAACCCTCGCAGTTTCGTAACTGGCCCAGCCGGCAGGATAGAACTCCTGCTTGTGCCGCACGACGCGATTGAGAAGCTCAGTGTCATCAAGCGCCTCAGCCTTTACCGGCCCCTTCGAAAGCATGGCAACGTCATAGTAGTGCCTCGAATAGCGATGCGGTGTTGCCCGCTCCAGTGGGCGGTGAAACTCGGCATGGAGAATCGTGGCTTTCTCCCAGAAGGTTCGCTTTGCGAGCAGTGCCGTCACTTCACACACGCTTCCAAGCGCCGGAAACTCCTCGGCGACGAAAGATCGAATCGGAAACCTGCCCCTCGGAATGAACTCGGCATGGGTTCCCATTTCCAGCAGCACAACCGGCCTGACATACGGCACGGGAGGCCTGCTCCCCGAAGGGTAGTGAAATCGGACAACATGAGGATCCTTGTCATCCACATGGAGATCCCAAGGCCCCCTCTCACCAAGTACCGCTTCACAGCTCCCGCGGAGTTCTGTCAGGAATTCTGAAGCGATGAAGCGCTGGCACTCCGCCAGTATTTCAGCCTGGATCTTCATCCGCCGCGTCTTGGAGATGCCGGGATGTCTCGGGTCCTTCTCACCAGCGAACCCCAGCGCTCTGTAGTCCACGGCCAGATCGATGTCTTCAGAGAACCGTTCAATCGCGTGGAACACTTTCGAGAGCGAGGTGCCGCCCTTAAACAAGAGCCAATCCTTCATGGATTCCAGGGAGAACAACTGCTCCAGCATCCAGCACACCCAGAAATCCTTCTCGACGACCGCCTCCGGCAGATTCTTTCGATGCGCGGTCTCGCTGAATACTTCGTCACGCCTGGCTGGATCTGATTTCGCGATCTCGTTCACGATTCCTCCCCGGCGATCTGTCTGGCAATCTCCGAGATCCATGCCGTGCTGTATCGTGTCTCCTTCACCAGCTTCCCCCGCTCCGCGGGGCTAAGCTGTGAGCGGAGCTTCCGAATCTCCGCTGGACCGATATGTTCATTTCCAATATCTCGGATGGCCTGGACGACCAGCCCCGCCTTCGAATCCAGGCCTGCAAGCACCGAAGGACGGGCGTGTTTGAAGAAAACGGTTCTCCTGCCAATCTCCAGCTTCTTCGATGGGCCATCGGAGAGATAGATGATCTTCGCAGGCACCTGGGTCGAGATCCCGAGCACATTCGCCGCCCAAGCCTTGTCTGGAACGATCTTCCAGCGATGATTCCGGGCAAACGCTCGCGCAACTTCGTCAATGTCTGGGGAGAGTTCCCCACCCAGCATCGGGTTGTTCCTTGGCAGATCGTAGAGACCCCTTCGTATTCGGCGAATCCGGCCCTCTTTCAGCAGGCTGGCCAGAGTCATGTCCACAGTGCCCCGGCTGGCAATGTCCAGGAAGTCTTTTGGCGAGAACACAGATCCTGATGGCATCTTCTCGATACGCCTAAGTATCTGTTTCTTCATCGTTTGCATCGTGCTGGACAATTTCTATAATTTAGAAATAGTATACACCCTTTCTAAATTTGATCACCGCCCTTCCAGGGGAAGCTTGAACGGTGCGTGCCCCATTCCCCCGCAGTACCCCATTTTGAAAAACGCTCCGCGGCTTTGACGTGCCCGACGAGAACGGGGAGACTGCCGTTCCCCAACCGGGAACCTGGGCACTGATGGCGGGGGGCGATATGCTGCTTCTCCGCAAAAGAGAAGAAACAACTTCCAGTGCTATCCTAAATGGAGCCACACGACGCGGAGAGGTGCGAGAGTGGTTGAATCGGGCGGTCTCGAAAACCG